>JAICYB010000018.1 GCA_025934435.1 Actinomycetes bacterium
CGCGGCGTGCACGCTTGGTTCGACGGTGATCTGTGCTTCGTGCGCGAGCCGCTCGAAGCGCCGTGCGATCTCACGCTTTCGCGCGGCGTCACGGACGCACCCGAATGGGGACTTCGTTTGAAGGTCTCGGACGGCCACGACGCGGCGTGGCGCTGGCGCACCTTCGCGCCGGACGGAGCTCTCACCGTCCGCTCGCGTCGTGCGGGCGATCGCGTTTCGACCACGGGCGGTACGAAGAAGGTGCACGACGTCCTCGTCGACGCGAAGATCCCGCGCGCGCTGCGCGATCTCGTCGGAGTGATCGCGAGCGACCAGAGCGTCGCCGTCGTCGGTCTCACGCACACTCCGCATCGCGCGGCCGTCGTCGTCGACGCTGAGCCCCTCGGATCGTCGTGGACGAAAGCGGTGGTATGGAAGCCCCGGTAGGCCGTCTCGGAGACGTGGTCGTCTCCGCCGGCGACATCCAGGCGAAGATCGCCGAGCTCGGCGCCGAGATCACTCGCGATTACGAGGGCCGCGCGCCCGTGCTCATCTGCGTGCTGAAAGGGGCGTCCGTGTTCCTCGCCGACCTCGCCCGGCACATCGATCTGCCGATCCGGTTCGACTTCATGGCGATCTCGAGCTACGGATCGGCCACGAAGACCTCGGGCGTCGTCCGCATATTGAAAGACCTCGACCACGAGATCGAAGGTCAGGACGTGATCGTCGTCGAGGACATCATCGATTCCGGGCTCACGCTGAACTACCTGCTCCGGTACCTGAAGGCGAGGCGGCCGGCGACGCTCGAGGTCTGCACGCTCTTCTCCAAGGAGGGGCGGCAGCGAGCGAAGCTGAACGTCCGCTACGAAGGCTTTCGCATCGGGCCCGAGTTCGTCGTGGGCTACGGCCTCGACTACCAGGAGCGCTACCGCAACCTTGCGTACCTCGCCGTCCTCGAGGACGGCCGCGGGCCGTAGGCCGGGGGCCGCCGCCCGCAGGCGCAGGTCACGATAGGCTTGACCGGCCCATGATGCGCAGGCCTTCTAACCGCAAGCCCAACCCCGTGCGGCGCCGCCTCGGGCGCAACGCGATCATCTACCTGGTCGTGGCCGCCGCTGCGATCCTGATCGTGGGCAATTTCGTCTCCAAGGGCACGCCCCCGACGAAGATCCGCTTCGACACCTTCATGTCGAAGGTCAACCACCACGACGTCAAGACGGCCGAGCTGTTCCTCCGCGATCAGCGCATCGAGGGCCGCCTGCGAAACGGCACCCGCTACCAGACCACCTACGCAGGCGACGGCGACACCCTGTCGCTCACGCTGACGAAGGACAAGGTGCACGTCACGGCCGACCCGCAGGGTCAGTCGCTCTTCTCGACGTTCCTGTCGAGCGTGTTGCCGTTGTTGCTGATCTTCGGGTTCCTGTTCTTCATCCTCACGCAGTCCCAAGGCGGCGGCTCACGCGTGATGAGCTTCGGACGCGCTAAACCGAAGCTCGTCACCAAGGAGAACCCGGTGGTGACGTTCGGCGACGTTGCCGGCCTGGACGAAGCCGTCGAGGAGATCGAAGAGATCAAGGAGTACCTGCAGAATCCGTCGCGCTTCCAGGCCATGGGCGCGAAGATCCCGAAAGGCCTCCTGCTGTTCGGCCCCCCGGGTACGGGCAAGACGCTCCTCGCGCGGGCCGTTGCCGGCGAAGCAGGTGTCCCGTTCTTCTCGATCTCCGGGTCCGACTTCGTCGAGATGTTCGTCGGCGTCGGTGCGGCTCGTGTTCGGGACCTGTTCGAGCAGGCGAAAGCGCAGGCGCCCGCGATCGTGTTCGTCGACGAGATCGACGCCGTCGGCCGGCACCGCGGTGCGGGTCTCGGCGGCGGTCACGACGAACGCGAGCAGACCCTGAACCAGCTACTCGTCGAGATGGACGGCTTCGACTCGAAGACGGGCGTCGTCCTCATCGCCGCGACGAACCGTCCGGACATCCTCGACCCAGCGCTCCTTCGTCCCGGACGATTCGATCGCCAGATCGTCGTCGACCGTCCGGATCTCCGTGGGCGCGAAGCGATCCTGAACGTGCACGCGAAGGACAAACCACTGGCGAAGGATCTCGACCTCGCGGTCTTCGCGCGACGCACGCCGGGATTCACCGGTGCCGACCTCGCGAACATCGTCAACGAGGCCGCGCTCCTGACCGCGCGGCGCGACAAGAAAGAGATCTCGTCGTCCGAGATGGAAGAGGCCGTCGATCGCGTGATGGCGGGACCCGAGCACAAGTCGCGCCTCATCACGGCGTCGGAGAAGCGGATCATCGCCTACCACGAAGCGGGCCACGCGCTCGTCTCGCACCTGCTCCCGCACAGTCACCCCGTGCACAAGATCTCGATCATCCCGCGCGGCCGTGCGCTCGGATTCACGCTCACGCTCCCGACGGAAGACCGATACCTCGTCACCAAGGCCGAACTGATGGACGAGATCGCGATGATCTTCGGCGGACGCTCCGCTGAGGAGATCGTCTTCGGCGACGTGACGACCGGCGCATCCGACGACATCGACAAGGCGTCGCGCATCGCGCGGCAGATGGTGTGCGAGTGGGGAATGAGCGAACTCGGTCCGATCGCGATGGGACACCGCGATGGGCAGCCGTTCCTCGGACGAGACATCCAGCACGTCCCCGACTATTCCGATCGCGTCGCCGCCGAGATCGACGACGAGGTGCGCAAGCTCGTCGAAGGCGGACACGAGCTCGCGAAAGCGACGCTCGTGAAGAACCGTCAGCAGCTGGACACGATCGTCGAGCGGCTGATGGAGGTCGAGACGATCGAGGCCGCGGAGCTCGAGCAACTGCTCGAAGGCGTGCCGGTGACGAAGGCGGAACGCGGTAAACTGCTGGAGCAACCGCGAGTGACCGGGCGCAAAGCGCCCAGCGGGCGGCGGCTCCAACCGAAGCCGAAGCCCGGTCTCTCGCCCGCGTAAGACACACACCTATGGCGAAGATCGAGCTGAGTACGGGTACGCCTGCGGAAATCGTTCATCCGCAGACGGGGCGTCCGAAGGCGGGCATCGTGCTCGTCCCGGACATCATGGGTTTGCGTCCGCTGTTCGAAGAGCACTGCGCGCGCATCAGCAAGGAATGGAAGGTCAGCGTCTGCGCGCCCGAGCTCTTCCCCGGCGGCGAGAAGTGGAACCTCGATCAGCGCATGAAGAAGGCGAAGACGCTGAAGGACGAGGACAAGGTCGGTGACATCCTCGCCGCCGCGCAGCGCACGGGCTGCGACACGGTGCACGTGATCGGGTTCTGCATGGGCGGGATGTACGCGCTGAAGTCCGCGGCCGACGAGCGGTTCACGCGCTGCGTTTCGTTCTACGGGATGATCCGCGTGCCGAAGCAGTGGAAGAGCAAGACGCAAGCCGACCCGATCGATCTGCTCGGTGAAGGCGGCGCGTCCCAGTGCATGGAGATCATGGGGACGGAAGATCCGTACGTCTCCGTCCAGGACGGTAAGGACCTCGAAGCCCTCGGTGCGACCCTCGTCGTGTACAAGGGCGCCGAGCACGGGTTCGTCCATGACCCGGATCGTCCGGCGCACCGTCCGAAAGACGCGAAGGACGCGTGGGCGCGCGCCAAGAAATTCCTCGGCCTGTAGCAGCGCGTTAGCCGGCCGAGGCAGGAAGGGATGGGAGCTTCGATGGCTAGGCGTCTCGCCGCTGCGGCCTTCCTCATCGCGATCGTTGCCGCGCTTGCACCGTCGCCGTCCGCATCCGCGTCTTCACGCAAGGTCGGCATGCTCGGCACCGTGTACCGCCGCGGCGTCACGCCGCACGGCGTCACGACGGCCGACGTGCAAGCCGCGCGGCGTGGTCGGCTCATCTATCACGGCGGCCGGATCATGCCTCGGACGGTCGTCCATCCGATCTTCTGGTCGGACGCCGGCCATCCGTTCCCGGCGGGCTACGAAACAGGTGTCAGCCAGTACTTCACCGATATCGCCGCGGACAGCGGTCGGCACACGAACGTGTATTCCGTCGCGACGCAGTACTTCGATAAGAAGCGCAGCGGACGGATCCGCAACCGCGTCGCCTACGACGTCACCTACAGCGGAACGCCGATCGATGTGACGTCGCCGTTCAACAACGGATGTCCGGTCGTAGCGACGTACACCGCGTGCGTCACGGACGGACAGGTGCGGAGTGTCGTCCGAACCGTCGCTCTGACACGGGGCCTGACCGACATCTACTTCGTCTTCCTTCCCGAGGGCGTCGATACCTGCGCCGGCCGGTTCGATTGCGCGCACAACATCTTCTGCGCGTATCACTCCGCCGTTCACGTCCGTTCGGGGTGGATCGTCTACACGAATCAGCCGTTCGGGAACGTGAGCGGCTGCCAAACGACCCATGCTCCGAACGACCCGAACGTCGACGACGTCGTAAGCCTCGTCAGCCATGAGCACAACGAGGCGATCACCGATCCTCTTGGCACGGGGTGGTACACGGCGAACGGCGCGGAGAACGGGGACAAGTGCAACTTCACCTTCGGCGCCCTCGTTGCGCCCGAGGCCAACCAGGTCATCAACGGGCGTGACTACTACCTGCAGGAGGAGTGGAGCAACCACGTCCCCCGCGGGTGCCAGCAGCATCGCTGAGTCTTCTTTGCATCGCGGGTCCCGACCCGTAATCCTTGTGGGCTCCACCCACAGCGCCCCATATGGACCGCAGCGACTCGCCGCAAACCATAGGTCGTGCCCTCGATGAGTTCGAGGCTGCCCTTTTCGTGGGTCGCGGGGCGGAACTCCGCGCGTTCGGTGCGTGGCTCGACGATCGCGAGACACCGGTCCTCAACGTCCACGGACGCGGCGGCATCGGGAAGTCGACGCTGCTGCGGGCCTTCCGGCGGGACGCGCGCGAGCAGCAGCGTCGCGTCCTGCACGTCGATCTCGACGCGATCGAGGGATCGCCGCAAGGCTTCTGGGCGGCGCTCGCACCGGGGGTCGGCGACCCGCTCGCCTACGCGGAACAGGAGCGTGCGCTCATCCTGATCGACTCCTACGCCCGGTTCCCGTGGCTCGCATCGTTCCTGCAGGACGAACTCCTGACGCCGCTCAGCGCGGGCAAGGTCGTGGTCGCGGGTCGTGCGCCGCTCGGTCCGGACTGGCGTCCGTGGCGCGCGCTGATACAGAGCATGCCCATCGACGTCCTCGCGCCGAGTGACGCGCGACGTTACCTGCTGCGTCGCGGTGTGACGCACCGGCCGCTGATCGACGCGATCCTGCGCACGGCGGCCGGGCTGCCGCTCGCCTTGTCACTCGCCGCCGACATCGTGCTCGAGCTCGGCGCCGTCGATCTGTCCACGGCGACGGAATGGCATCTCGCCGTGCGATCGCTCGTGGAGCACCTGATGCACGAGGTGGCCGACCCCGATCTGGCGCGGCTGCTCGAAGCGTGCGCCGTGGTGCATCACTTCGACGAACCGACGCTCGCTGCGATGACCGGCGTCGACGATGTGTCCGATGCGTTCGCGCGCCTGTGTTCGTTGTCCGTCGTTCGGGCCGGACAGCACGGGCTCTCGCTCCACAACGATGTGCGCAACGCGATCGCCGACGATCTGCGCTGGCGCAATTCCGACACCTACGCGGCGCTCCGCGAGCGCGCGCTCGAGTACCTGCGTCATCGCATGGTGGACGCAACACCGGCGGAGCGTCACTGGCTTTCGACGGAGCGCATGTTCCTCTGGGAGAACGCGTTCCTGCACTCGCTCTTGTTCCAGCGCACGGGTGGGAGCGACGTCGCGGTGACGCTCGGCGGCCCGGACGACGCGAAGGACGCCGTACTGCTCGAACGCCGTTACCAGGACGAGGTGCTGCCGCAGCAAGCTCGTGTGCGATGGCAACGTGGCTACTCGCTCGAGCAGATGCTCGAATGGTTGTCGCGCGGCTTGCAGCTCGACGGCGCGCGTGTGGTGCTCGCCCACGACGTTCGCGGACGACTCACCGGCTACAACCTCGTCCTCCCGATCTATCGCGCGTCGTGCGATCTCCTCGCCGAAGATCCGGTGCATCGTCCGGTCATCGCGAAACTCGGCGAGCTCGGCATCGAGTGTCCCGACCGTCCGGACGAAGCCGCCGGGTACTACCTCGTCCGGATGTGTGTCCTCGATGACGAAGCGGAAGCGACGAACGCCGCGCTCGTCTCGGACACCCTCGGCCTTCTTGCTCGCGAAGCCGTCTACCTCAGCGTGGCGGCGCTGCCCCTTCATCGTGCCGTGCTCGAGACGCTTCGGTTCGAACGCATCGAGGGTGCGTCGGCGACGCATTGGCTTCCCGATCATCCCTTCGACGGCTACATCCTCGACCTCCGGCGCGTGGGCTTCGAAGCGTGGATCGACGCGCTGATGCGAGGCCGCGAGATCGTCGCCCGTCCGGACGCCGATTCTCTCGACCGTGAGCTCACCGAACTGCTCCCGGTTCTCGAGGACGATGCCGCCGTCGGCGCTTCGTCCCTCGCGAAGATCGCCGGAGACGCGGACGCCGTCCGTCGTCTGCTTCGGGGCACGATGACGTCGCTCCGTCGTTCGACGGCGTCCGACCTCGACCTCGCGCTCCGAGCGGTGGAGCTCGCCTATCTCGACCGGGCGGCGCCGCACGAGCGGCTCGCCGAGCGCCTGTCCGTCTCGCGCTCGACCTTCTACCGCCTCCTGCGCCGGGGCACGCGCGCGCTGGCCGAAGCGCTCAGCCGGGGGCCGGACTTCTCGCCGTAGTCGAGACCCGCGTGGGACGGCGCCTGACACGCCGGGTGCGCCACCATGCGGACGTGATGGGTGAGGGCTCGGTCCGCAGCGCCGAATTGTTGTCGCGCCTGCTTCGCTACGGCGACGGCCCGACGCACCGGCGGCTTGCCGCCGAGGTGGCCGGCGGCGACGGCGCGCTGGCGCAGATGCTCGCCGAGACGGTGCGTTTCGACGAGGACCCGGAGCTGCGGGTGCGATGCCTCGCGGTGCTCGGACAGGCCCTCGACGGCGCGGATATGGCCGTTGGCCTGGCCGTTCTCGGCGCACTGTTCGGGCCCACAGGATCTGAGACGGTCCTGGGACTGTAGGTGGAACTGCTCCGGGCCGACACTCAGGTCGTACTACGACGAACCTTCTGATGCTGTGGGTGGGATGGGGATTGATGGCCGGAGCGCGGCGCTCCGGCCATCAGCATTTCTAGGGCCCTTCAGAGCTCGCCACGCCCCTTACGATTGACCCTTGGGCGATCTTGGATCTCGTGGGCGGACGGCCGTCATGGGCGTCCTCAATGTGACGCCGGATTCTTTCTCGGACGGCGGACGATACGCGTCGGTGCGCGCCGCGACCGACCGTGCGCGCCGGATGGTCGACGAGGGCGCCGACCTGATCGATGTGGGGGGCGAGTCGACGCGTCCCGGCGCCGCCGATGTCGCCGTCGACGAAGAGCTCGCCCGGACGGTCCCGGTCATCGAGCAGATCTCCTCGCTCGGCGTGACGATCTCGATCGACACCCGCAAGGCGACCGTCGCGAAGGCCGCGCTCGACGCCGGTGCCTCCATCGTGAATGACGTCTCCGCTGGGACCTACGACGACGCGATGCTGCCGCTCGTGGCCGACCGCGGCGTCGGGGTCGTCCTCATGCACATGCGGGGTGACCCCCGGACCATGGACTCCCTCGCCACCTACGACGACGTCGTCGCCGACGTGCGTGCGGAGCTTGCCGAGCGGATCCAGGCCGCGCGGGCGTCCGGGGCTTCGTCCATCTCGATCGACCCCGGGCTCGGGTTCGCGAAGACGGCAGACCAGTCGACCGAGCTCGTCCGGCGGATCGGCGAGTTCGCTTCGCTCGACTGCCCGGTGGTCGTCGGGCCCTCGCGGAAGAGATTCATCGGCGGCGAGCCCGGCGAGCGGCTCGAAGGCACGCTCGCCGTCGTCGCGTGGTGCGCGATGCACGGCGTCGACGTGGTGCGCGTCCACGATGTGCTCCAGGCGCGTCGCGTCGTAGACATGGTCGGGAGGTTGTCGTGACGCTCTTCAACGACAAGCTCTTCGATGAAGGTGAGCAGCTGTTCGAGCTGAATCCGTCGAAGCTCCAGTGCTACCTCGATTGTCCGCGGCAGTACCGGTTCCGGTATGTCGATCGGCGGCCGGAGCGACGCCAGTTCGGACCGACGGCGCTGGGGCGAAGCGTCCACAAGGCCTTGCGCGATTTCTACGCGCTCGATCCGTCGGAGCGAACGGTGGACGCCCTCGTACGTGCGCTTCGGCGCTCGTGGGACCGCGCCGGCTACCGGTCCGTGAAGGAAGCCGAGGACGCGTACACACGCGCTGAGGACATGCTCCGCCGCTACCACGCCGGAACCGATCCGAAGCGAGCTCGCGTGGTCGCACTCGAGTCGAAGTTCTCGCACGCGCGCTCGTCCGAAGGACTGCTCATCACCGGACGCGTGGACCGCATCGATATCGACGAAGGCCAGTACGTGATCGTCGACTACAAGACGGGACGTTTCGGGGAAGACCAACACAAGCTGGACGAATCCCTCCCGCTCACCCTCTACGCGATCGCCGTGTCGGCGATGATGGGTCGTCCGGTGTCGCGGATCGCGATCGAGCATCTCAGCAGCGGACGACGAGCTGAGACCTGGCGCGACCGTGACCGGCAGGCGAGCGACTGGCGGAAGCTGAACGTCGTTTCGAAACAGATGCGCGACACCGCTCAGTTCCCGCCGAAGCCGAGCTCGCTCTGCCGCTGGTGCGACTACCTGGTGGCGTGTCCGGAAGGACGCGCGTCGGTGCGCGTGCAGAACGAGGCGCCGATCGATGCGCCGCTGCCGATCGAAGAGCCGCTATGAGCGACAAGATCGTCGTGCGCGGGATCGCCGCGGAAGGTTTCCACGGACTCGTCGGCGAGCGCGACCATCCCCAGTGGTTCGTCGCCGATGTCGAACTCAACATCGATGTCGCGAAGATCGCCCGTGAGGACCGGATCGCCGCGGCGGTCGACTACACGACGATCGCCGCTACGGCGCGCCGCGTTATCAAGGACAAGTCCTTCGAGCTGCTCGAGACGATCGCCGAGACGATCGCCTCCGAAGTGCTTGCGCTCGGAGGGATCTCGGTACGCGTGAAGGTCGCGAAGCCGCGGTCGGCGAAGCTCGTCGGTGTCGACGAGATCGCGGTGGTTGTGGAACGGGATTGACCGAAGCCTTCATCGGTCTCGGTTCGAACGTGGGGGACCGCCTCGCGTATCTACGCGCCGCCGTCTCCGCGTTGCGGGAGCTCGGTCCCGTGCGAGTGTCGCGCGTCTACGAGACGGAACCGGTCGGTCCGCCGCAGGCGCGCTTCCTCAACGCGGTGGCCGCGCTCGAGACCGAGCTTCGTCCGCGCGAGCTCTTCGATGAGCTGAAGCGGATCGAGTCGCAGCTCGGACGGATCACCCGCGAGCGTTGGGGCCCCCGTGAGATCGATCTCGACCTGCTCCTGCACGGAGAAGAGTCGGTGGACGAACCCGATCTCGTCGTGCCGCATCCCGCGATGACGGTGCGCGCGTTCGTCCTTGTCCCCCTTGGCGATGTGCTACCCGGCGCGACGTTGCCCGGCGGTCAGATGCTCGGCGACGTACTGCGAACGCTCGAGACCGCCGGCGTATGCGCGTTCGCCGATGCGGATGTGTTCGCGAACCAAGACGAGGTCCATCGCAAGAGGTAGGTCGCATGGTCGCGCGCGTCGCGCCAACCGTGATCGTGTCCGGGAAAGATGCGCAGCGTGACGGACGCGCCGCGGCGACGGAGAACAGACGTCACCCAGGCGCTGTCATCGCGGAACACGGGATCCGCGGAGCCCGCTTCGAGATACGCCCCCAGTGGTTCACGCATCGGGATCGACCAGAGGTAGTCGGCCGGCGTGTTCGAGCGGCGGAGCCACTCGCTGCCACCGAACAGATCGCGCGTGTAGGTGTTCTCATCGGGGACCGTGTATCCGCTGTCGGAGACGAAAGCGGAGAAGACGCCTTGATGCCGCATCGTCAGATTGATGCCGCAATACGCACCGGCCGAGAACCCGCCGATGACGCGGTCGTCGCGATCGGCGATCGTGCGGTAGTGGGTGTCGACGAACGACACGACGTCGCGCGTCAGATAGGTGTCCATCTGTGGTCCGGCGGGGATGTCCTCGCACTGGGTGTCGCGCGCGTAGTTCAGGTCGAAGTCCGGCATCACGATGATGAACGGACGGATCGCGTTCTGCGCGACCAGGGTGTCCATCGTGCGATCGATCTTGCCGGTGCGGATCCAGTCGACCGCGATCCCCGGCGATCCGTGCAGGAGATACAGCACCGGGAATCGGCTTGCGAGGTCTTTGAAGTACGGCGCCGGCAGATACACGTAGAGCGGCTTCGCCGAGAAGCCCGGTCCGGCGAGCACCTGCTTCTCGATGACACCGTGCAGCGGCGAGGGCGCGTCGGCCAGGTACCGGGTCGTGCGGGTCAGGTCGGGAGACACGTGACCGGTGAGAGACCCGACGTCCGGGAGGTACGAGTAATGGTGATTGACGACCGCCGCGACCGCTAGCAAGACGCCGGCGGCCGTGAGCAACGCGAGACCCGAGCGAACGATCAGGGATCGTCGCGTGCGCCGGACCTCGGCGAGGACCCGCCACGCGGACAACACGGCCGCGACGGCTATGACGACGGCGACGAAAAAGGAGTTGTCGAGCATCGCGTTGCTGACAACAACGCCGCCCTGCGCGGCGGAGTTCCGTCAGGAGTCGGCGTGTGCGGGCTCCGGCGGCTTCAGGAATCGGCCGAGGAGCGGGAACTCCGTGAACTGCTCGGCGCGCATGACGGCGAGGGCGATCGGAACGATGTTCTGCTTCGCGTCGTAGACGCCGTAGCGGGGGTGCCATTCCGGATCGTACTTGTCGTTGTACTGCCAGAGCGACTCGATCTGCATGGATTCGGACAACCAGGACAGGAGCCAGCGCTCCGTCCGCCGAAGGACGCTCGACCCCGTTTCCCCGGCGACAACCGCGCGGAACGTTGCGAAGTTCAAGCCGAGTCCGCGCATGCCGCGCTCGCGGAGGTGATCGATGACCGCAACCACGACGAAGTCGACGATCGAATTCGGGAGCTGTCCCGGAGCGCGGCGCATGACGTCGAGTGAGTAGCCCTCGATGCCGGCGGCCGGGACGAACTGACAGAACGCGACGGGCTTGTGATCGGCGTCGAACGCCACCGCGACGAGGATGTCGTCGTCCTGCGGGTCGACGAGGCGTCCGAGCGTCATCGAGAAGCCGCGTTCCGTCCCGCCTCGCAAGAGCTGTCCGGCGAGGTCGATGATCTGCGCGCGCGTGGTTTCGTCGAGGGACGAAACGGGCCCGACGAAGGTTGTGTACCCGAGGCGCTGGATGTTCGCGATCTGCTGACGCAGGTTCTTGAACTTGCCGCCTTCGAGCGAGAAGTGGCGGCAATCGACGATCGCTTCGTCCCCGACGTAGAGGTCGTGCATCCCGCTCGCGCGGTACGTCGGCAGCCAATCGGCTCCCGCGCCCATGACGGCGAGCGCCCATCCGTTCCCGTGCGCGAAGTCGTGGAAGTCGCGCCAGATGTGGTCGCGCTCCCAGGACGGACCGATCGGGTCGGGGGAAACGAGACAGACGCCGCCGAGCACGGCGTAGGCAACGAGGCTCTCGTTGCGGAAGAAGTACTGCTTGTCGTCGCGCAGCGCGAAGTATGCGAGCGTGTCCGTGCCGTAGCGGCGGACGATCTGCCGCGCGCGCTTGCGATCGGACGCACCGGTGATGCGCAGCGACGCGATCGGACGGAACAGCGACCAGCCGAACGCGACGAAAACTCCGAAGGTGATGGCGACGAGCACGGGCGTGACGAACATGTCGACGCGATGCGCGACGTGGAGCGTCCGAAGTCCGATGAATCGTTCCGCGACGGCGAGCAGCGCGCGGGCGAGCGTCGGGTGGGTCCGCGGAAGTTGCACGGCGATCACCCCGGAGACGAACGCGACGGCGACCGTCGTCGCGACGGGGGCGAAGATCGCGCGGAGGCGGCGGGGCTGCGTCCTGATGCGGAAGGCCGCGGGATGGAGCGCGACGTAGGCGAGCACGATGATGCCCACGGACGCCTCTTCGACGTCGATCCCTTTGACCAGGTGGAGCAGGGCGGAAAGGCCGAGGAGCCCGAGTGAGATCAGCCACGCGCGGCGCTGTCCGCGCCGCATGCCCCGGGCGAGGAGGATGAGACCGATGCCGGCGAGCGCCGCCAGGACTGCCGCCGTCTGCGGCACGGTGACGGGAAGCAATTGACGGAGATCATCGAGGCGCGCGCGGAGCGGCGGTGTCGCGGCCGAGGCGAGGTTCACGACGCCCGTGAGGAGCACGGCGAGAGCCGCCCGCGAGCGGACGCGACGCAATTCGCCGATCAGATCTCTTCGTGGCGGCCACGGGTCGTCCGCGGGGAAGGAGGCGACCTCTTCCGGTTCGCGCGGCGCCGACGCGATCTTCGCGGCGAATCGTTCGAGGAGGGTTTCGCCAGGTTCGTCCTGTCGTCCGTGGACGAGACGCACGTGCAACGTCGCGCCCGCTTCGAGCTCGGCCCACGAGACCTCGCGATGCGCGAGGAAGACACGCGGCATGCGGAAACGCCCGTCGTACTCGCGGACGACCGGCGCGCTGCAGCCGGTGTTGACGTAGAAGCCTTCGCCGAGCGGCGCGAACTCGGCGCGCAGCGTGTGCCCGGTGATGTAGCCGTTGAGCGACTCGCGCAGCAGTCGCCGTGCTTCGTCCTTCGCGGGTTCGTTCGGGTCGCTTTCTTCCGCGCCGGCTTCGAACGTCGCGATCCCTTCGCGGACCTGACGCGCGGCGATCGCGAGCGCGGCCCCGAGGAGCAGAAGACCGGCGGCGCCGACGCCGCTCGCCACGAGGGACCAGTCGACGAAACGCGGCCTCCAGTGGATCAACGGAAGGCGGACGGCGAGTGCGGCGAGGAACGGGATCACGAGCCACTTCATCGGACGGAACACCCGGCGGTACGCGAGTCGCGACGCGATGAACGCGGGGAAGGACAGCGGGTCCGCGAGATCGCGCATCCCCGACGACCATGGACGCGGGTCGGCGTCGAGCGCCGGGATGATCTGCTGCGCCACGTGGTAGCCGAGCGGTGTGTCGAGGGGGTTCGTGACGTCGGTGAACGCATTCGCAGGATCGAAACGGTGACCGTGTTCGACGCGGACGGTGCGTCGTCCCGCCCCCGTTTCGAACGCGAGATCGCACGAGAGCGCGAACTCGCAGTGGAGCGCGTCCTTGATCTTCGCGGCGAGGGGTTCGTCCCACACGAGACGCGAGTCGCGATCGCCGATGACGTAGACGAGATGGTGCTCTTCGCCGTCCGCGAAGTCGCGAAGGAGCGAGACCAGCCGGCGATGCACGCGCAGCATGTCGGCGACCTGCGGCTGCGGCGCGTCGAGCTCGAAGACGTCGCCGTTCAAGACGACCGCGCCGGGCCCGGCCCATTCGTTGAGCACGTCGGCGAGCCGCGCCGTCGCGAACGCGGACGCGTCTGAAGAATGGGGGCCGAGGTGGATGTCACTTGTGACGATCACCCGTTCCCCGGCGAGGATCTCGAGCGTGATTCGCTGGTCCGGCTGCGTCATACGAACGTATGTTCTATAGTGGATGAGTGAGTGAAACTCTATTCGAGGTTCGCCGCCGCACGTTCGACACGCCTCACTTCCGCGGGATCGAGTTCATCGAGGTAGAAGCGAAGTCGATCATCAATAAGGTCCCGGGGAACTACCTGCCCTTCGGGTACACGATCAATCCCTATAGGGGATGCTCCCACGCTTGTTCGTATTGCATCTCGGGTGACACGCCGATCTTGATGGCAGACGGTCGGACGAAGCCGATCTCCGACATCCGCGTGGGCGACGAGATCTACGGCACGGAATTCGGTGGCAAGTACCGCCGGTACGTGAAGACGAGGGTTGCCGCGCACTGGTCGACCGTGAAGCCCGCGTACCGCGTCACATTGGCGGACGGAACGGAGTTGGTCGCGAGCGAGGACCACCGTTTTCTCACGAAACTGCGTGGGTGGAAATACGTCACGGGGTCGATGTCCGGCGAGAATCAGCGCCCCTATCTGACGACGAACAACGAGCTCCTGGGTACAGGCAGATTCGCGAAGGCCCCTGAGCACACGCTCGACTACAAGCGCGGATACCTGTGCGGCATGATCCGTGGCGACGGACACCTGGCGGTACATCGCTATCAGCGAGCCGGACGCCGTAACGGTGACGTCTACCAATTCCGGCTCGCTCTCAAGGACTTCGTGGCGCTTCGCCGAACGCAGGAGTTCCTTCGTTCGTGGGATGTGGAGACGTCGGAGTTTCTGTACCTCGAGGCCGCCGGAAACCACAACGAGATGCGCGCCATCCGGACCCAACGTCGATCGCACTACGAAACGATCAGAGAGGTCGTTGAGTGGCCCGGAGAACCGTCGACCGATTGGGTCAAAGGTTTCCTCGCTGGGATCTTTGATGCGGAGGGCAGCTACAGTCGTGGTGTCCTCCGAGTCTCGAACACCGACACCGAACTCATCGGTCAGATCGCTACAGCCTTCACGGAGCTCGGATTCAGGCGGATTGTCGAGGCTCCTCGCCTGAATACGCCCTCCGGAGACGTACGACCGAATAAAGAGGTCCAATGCGTCCGGCTACTCGGCGGCCTCGAGGAAGCGATGCGCTTCTTCCATACCGTTGACCCGGCTATCACGCGCAAACGATCGATCGAGCGCTCGTGCATCAAGACCAGCACCGACCTCCGCGTGGTTTCCATCAGGCCACTCGGCGTCGCGCTGCCCATGTACGACATCACGACCGGCACCGGTGACTTCATCGCGAATGGTGTTGTGAGCCATAACTGCTTCGCTCGATCGACGCACACCTTTCTCGACATGGATGCCGGGCGTGACTTCGAATCGAAGATCGTCGTCAAGGTCAATGCTCCGGAGCTCCTTCGGAAAGAACTCTCCGCGAAGAAGTGGAAGGGCGAGCACATCGCGATGGGGACGAACACCGATCCGTACCAACGCGCCGAAGGTCGCTACCGCCTGATGCGCGGGATCGTCGGCACGCTCGGCGAATTCCGCAATCCGTTCTCGATATTGACGAAGGGGACCCTGATCCTTCGCGATCTCGATCTGCTCGTCGAAGCGTCCAAGGTCACGAACGTCGCGTGCGCGATGTCGATCCCGACGCTCGACGAGGACGTCTGGCGGCGCAGCGAACCCGGCACCCCGCATCCGCGCAAGCGCGTCGAGGCCGTCCGCAAGCTCAACGAAGCCGGGATCCCGACCGGCATCATGCTGGCGCCGATCCTTCCCGGCATCTCGGATGCGCCGCACCAGATCATGGACGTCGTCAAGGCCGCGGTCGACGCCGGCGCCACGCACCTCACGCCGATCCTGCTCCACCTGCGGCCGGTCGTCCGCGAGGAGTACATGGGCTGGCTGCAAGCCGACTACCCGGGCCTCGTGAAGCGCTACGAGGACCTCTACGCCGACAACGCCTACGGTCCGAAGGCCGCGCGCAACGCCCTCGCCGGACGCGTGAAGGGCCTGCTCGCCGCGGCCGGCGGTCTGAAGCCTTTGGTGGACGAACCACCGCAGCGGTTCGTCCGTCGTGCGACGAAGCCCGCGTCCGAGCAGCTCCGGCTCCTGTAGTACCCTTGCGGCGGTACCCGTCCGGTATCCCGCAGGGGAACTGGAACGAGAGGAGCTCGTGGTGGCCAGGGGCAACGCCGTGTCCGTCGTCGGCGCGGGCCGCGTCGGCAGCACGATCGGACTCGCGCTTCGTCGCGCCGGTTATCCCATCGCCGCCGCGTGGTCGCGGTCGCGCGCCGGACGCGAACGTGCGCACACCCTCCTCGACGCCCCGATCCTCGAACCGGAGGACGTCTGCAGCGCCGGTGACATCGTGGTCCTCGCCGTGCCGGACGATGCCATCCGTGAGATGGCCGAGCGCATCGCACCGGCCGTGCGCCGGGGGAAGCTCGTTTTCCACACGAGCGGCGGTACGTCCGTCGAGACACTCGACGCCATCCGCGAATCCGGCGCGCACGTTGCGTCGCTGCATCCACTGATGACGTTCCCCGAACCGGACGCCGATGCGATCGACGGTGCGGCGGTTGCCGTGACGTGCGACCCGCGTGACCGCGCGTCCTTCTACCGCATCGCACGAGCATGGGGTGGCCGTCCGTTCATGCTGGCCGACGAACGAAAGCCCGAGTACCACGCGGCAGCGGTGTTCGCGTCCAACTACATCGTTTCGTCGGTGTGGGCGGCCAACGCGATCTTCCGCACGATCGGTGTGCCGAACGCGCAGCCACTCCTCGCTCCGCTCCTTCGCGCCACGCTCGACAACGTGATCGAGAAAGGTCCGGCCAAGGCGATCACCGGTCCGGTCATGCGGGGTGACATGAAGACCGTCCGCAAACACGTCGCGGCGTTGAAGGAGAGCAACGACGAGCGGATCGTCGAGGCGTACCGCGCGATGGCTCGGCTGACCGCCGCGCTCGCCCAACTCGATCCGAACAGGCTGACGGCGTGAACGCGACGGGCAAGATCTCGGAGACGCGCAAGCTGATCGACGCGGCGCGTCACGAGGGACTCCGTGTCGGGTTCGTCCCGACAATGGGGGCATTGCACGCGGGACACGTCTCACTCATCGAGCGCGCGCGAGCCGAGAATGGGTTCGTCGTCGTCTCGATCTTCGTGAACCCGACGCAGTTCGGCGCGAACGAGGATCTTTCGAAATACCCGCGGACCTTCGCCGACGACCTCGAGGCGTGTATGGCGGCCGGCGCCGACCTCGTGTTCCACCCGGACGCCGACGAGATGTATCCGCCGGACGCGACGACGACGATCCACGTCGCCGGGGTGACGGAACCGATGGAGGGCGAGCACCGTCCCGGGCACTTCGACGGCGTCGCGCTCGTCTGCGCGAAGCTGTTCAACATCGTCGGCGCCTGCTCGGCGTACTTCGGGGAGAAGGACGCCCAGCAGGTCCGCGTCATCGAGCGGGTAGTCATGGATCTCGACTTGCCGGTGGAGGTCGTCCGCTGCGAGACGGTCCGGGATCAGGACGGTCTCGCCCTGTCGAGCCGGAACCGCTACCTGAGCGGCGACGAGCGGAAGCGGGCTCTTTCGCTCAGCCGGGCCCTTCGGTCGGTCGAGTCGGGTGTCGCGAACGGACAGCGCTCGGCAAGCGTTCTTCTGGACGAGGCGCGGCAATTGCTCGATGCCGACGCCGTGGACTACTTCGAGATCGTCGACCCGACGACGCTCGCATGCGTCGAGACGGTCAACGGTCCCGTGCTGGTCTGCGGGGCGATCCGCATCGGCGCAACCAGGTTGATCGACAACATCACCGTGGGAGGCAGGCTCACATGATCCGGCAGCTGCTCAAGTCGAAGATCCACCGCGCGACGGTCACGGAAGCGCGGGTCGATTACGTCGGGTCGATCACGATCGACTCGGAGCTGATGGAGCTCGCGGACATCGTTCCCTACGAGAAGGTCCTCGTCGCCGACGTCGACAACGGCGCGCGCCTCGAGACGTACGCCATCGAGGGCGCGCCCGGTTCCGGCGCGATGTGCATGAACGGCGCCGCCGCGCACCTCATCGAGAAGGGCGACAAGATCATCGTGATGTCGTTCGCGGCGTACGAAGCCGAGGAGGCTCGTGCGCATCGTCCGGTCGCGATCTTCGTGGACGAAGCGAACAAGCCCGTCCGCCCCAATTGAGTCCGATCACCGACGAATCCACGGAGCTCGTCGCGGCGCTCGAACGCGCCGTCGACATGGCGCTCGAAGAGGACCTCGGCGACCGCGGCATGGAGGCCGACGTCACGACGACGCCGATCGTTCCGTCCACCATGCGCGGCGCGGCCACGCTCAAGGCGAAACAGGACGGCGTCATCTGCGGCCTGCGCGCGCTGCCCATCGTGTTCCGCGCGTTCGACGCGCAGATCAAGATCGACGTCCGCATCAAGGACGGCGACGACATCAAGACAGGCGATGTGCTCGCCTCTTTGGAAGGCTCGGCGCGGGCGCTGCTCATCGGCGAGCGCACGGCGATCAACCTCATCTCGCATCTGTCGGGGATAGCAACTTTCGCGCGGCAGCTCACCCGGCTCGCTCCGGGGATCGAGGTCAGCGACACGCGCAAGACGTTGCCCGGATTGCGCTTGCTCGAGAAGTACGCCGTCCGTACCGGCGGCGGTGCCAACCACCGCTTCGCGCTCTGGGACGGGATCCTCGTCAAGGACAATCACATCGTCGCCGCCGGTGGTTCGATCGGCGAAGCGGTTCGCCGCGCGAAGGAAGGTTTCGTGATGCCGGTGCAAGCCGAGTGCGAAACCCTCGAACAGGTGGACGAAGCCCTCGACGCCGGCGCGATGGCGCTCCTGCTCGACAACCGCACGCCGGACGAGCTGCGCGAGTGGGTGCCGCACATCCGCGCCAAACGTGAGCTCGCGATGATCGAAGCGTCCGGCGGGATCACGATCGACAACATCGCGGACTACGCGACGACGGGTGTCGACCGCATCTCGATCGGCGCGCTGACCCATTCCGCTCCGTCGCTCGATCTCTCGTTTTCTTTGGATCGTGTCTGGGAGGAGTCGTAGCGATGCTGCTCGCCGTCGACATCGGCAACACAGAAACGACGATCGGCGTCTTCGACGGGATCGAGCTCATCCAGACATGGCGGATCGCGACGCAACAGGAACGAACGTCCGACGAGCTCGCGCTCCTCATCACGTCGTTCCTTCGCCTCGGACGGCTCCCTCGCGACGCCGACATCTCCGGCTTCGCCGTTTCGTCCGTCGTGCCGCGCGCGACGCTCGCGATGCGCGAACTCGTCCCGCATTACTTCGACGTCGATCCGGTGATCGTCGAGCCCGGCGTGCGCACCGGGATGCCGATCCGCATCGACAATCCGAAGGAAGCCGGCGCCGACCGCATCTGCAACGCCGTCGCCGCTTTCGAGGAGTACGGAGGCCCGGCGATCGTCGTCGACCTCGGCACGGCGACGACGTTCGACGCTGTGTCCGCGGACGGTGAGCTGCTCGGCGCGGCGATCTCGCCCGGGCTCGCGATCTCCGCGAACGCGCTCGTGCAGCGGACGGCGCAGCTCCGGCGTGTCGAGTTCGTCCCGCCGTCGCGCCCGATCGGGAAGAGCACGCTCGAAGCGATCCAGTCCGGTGTCGTGCTCGGGTACGCGTCGCTCATCGAAGGGATGGTCGAGCGGTTCACCGAAGAGCTCGACGGCAACGCGACGACCGTGATGACGGGTGGCTACGCGGAAGTGATGGAGCCCAATCTGAAGTGCATCGACGCCGTCGACCCGTGGCTCGTCCTGAAGGGCCTGCGCATCATCTACGAACGCAACGCCGAGTAGCGCCGGCCGCCTCGCGCGTCCCACCCTTTTTCCGGACCGTCAGCGTTAGTAGACAGTTCTGTCTCGTAACGCCGACGGCTCCGAAACGAGGGGGTCGGGCGGGGCAACTAAACTCCCGTCATGGCGGAGGAAGATCTTTTCGAGGCGCGGCGGCGCAAGCTCGACGGCATCAGCAACGCGTGGCCAGCGCGGTTCGTCCGGACGCATCTCGCCGCACAGATCCACGACGAGTTCGCGAACCTCCAAGCCGGTGAGGACTCAGGCAAGCAAGCCTCCGTCGCGGGACGGCTCGTCGCGAGCCGCGTCCAGGGCAAGGTCGGCTTCGGCGACTTGCAAGACTCGTCCGGCAAGATCCAGCTCTTCGTCACCTCGAGCGGCATCGAAGCGTTCGACAACCTCGACTCCGGTGACATCGTCGGCGCGTCCGGAGAAGTCATCCGGACGAAGCGCGGCGAGTTGTCCGTCCGAACGGACGAACCGCTGCTGCTCGCGAAAGCGCTTCGCGCGCCGCCGGACAAATGGCACGGCGTGTCCGACACCGAGGTTCGCTACCGGCAGCGCTACCTCGACCTGATCGCGAACCCCGAAGCGAGACGGATCGCGCGCGCGCGCATCGACACGCTCGCGTCGATCCGGCGCTTCCTCGACGGTCGCGGCTTCCAGGAGGTCGAGACGCCGACGCTGCATCCGATCTTCGGCGGCGGCTACGCGCAGCCGTTCGTGACGCACTACAACGCGATCGACCGCGACATGTTCCTGCGCGTCGCGACGGAGCTCTACCTGAAGCGTCTGATCGTCGGCGGCATGGACCGCGTGTACGAGGTCGGACGTGTCTTCCGCAACGAGGGCGTCGACTGGAAACACTCGCCGGAGGCCACGATGCTCGAGACCTACGAGGCCTACGCGGACTACCTCGACGTCATGGACTTCGTCCAGGCCATGGTGCGTGACGCCGCGACCGACGCGATCGGCACGACGAAGGTGAGCTTCCGCGACGCCGACTTCGACCTCGCGGACGACTGGCGCCGCGTGACGATGCACGAGCTCGTGAGCGAGGTGACGGGCGAGACCGTCACCGCGGAGACCGACCTCGACACGCTCAAGGCTCTCGCCGGAAGGCACCACCTCAAGGTCGAGCCGTGGTGGGGGCCGGGGATGATCGTCGGCGAGATCTACGACAAGGTGGCCGAAGGCACCCTGAAAGCCCCGACGATCGTCTACGACTACCCGAAGGAGATCTCGCCGCTTGCGAAGGACCACCGCGACGATCCCCGCCTCGTCGAACGCTTCGAGGCCGTCGTCTGCGGGATGGAGCTTTGCAATGCCTTCAGCGAGCTGAACGACCCCATCGAGCAGCGCAAACGCTTCGAGGGCCAGCAGGAGCTGCGGGAGCACGGCGATATGGAGGCGAACCCCATCGACGAGGCCTTCCTCGAAGCCCTGGAATACGGGATGCCTCCCACGGGTGGTCTAGGGGTAGGGCTCGACCGGCTCGTGATGGTCCTGACCGGGGCAAACACCATCCGCGAGGTGATCTTGTTCCCTGCACTCAGGTCGGAAACGACCGACTCCGGGTAAAGAGGAACGAACGAGCGGGTTTTCGCGTTCTACTAGGTAGGAAGGCGGGTCGGAGGCGCTGGCTATACTGCCCCCACAGCGCCCGACAGGAGGTTAGGCGATGTTCGAACGATTCACAGACAGAGCGCGCCGGGTCGTCGTGCTGGCTCAGGAAGAGGCGCGCCTCCTCAATCACAACTACATCGGGACCGAGCACCTTCTCCTGGGCCTCATCCACGAGGGTGAAGGTCTGGCCGCGAAGGCGCTCGAGTCCCTGGGTGTCTCCCTCGACCAGGTCAGGAGCCAGGTCGAGGACATGATCGGCGTGGGCACCGCGACGCCGCAGGGACACATCCCCTTCACGCCGCGGGCGAAGAAGGTCCTCGAGCTCTCGCTCCGCGAAGCGCTGCAGCTCGGCCACAACTACATCGGGACGGAGCACATCCTGCTCGGCCTCCTGCGCGAAGGCGAAGGCGTCGCGACGCAGGTCCTGCTGAAGATCGGCCTCGAGCTTCCGAAGATCCGTCAGACGGTCCTGCAGCTGATGCAGGGCTACCAGGGCCAGCAGGGCGAAGGGAAGGCCGGTTCCGGAGAAGCTCCGTCCGGCTCGCTCGTGCTCGACCAGTTCGGACGGAACCTCACCGCACTCGCGGCCACGTCCAAGCTCGACCCCGTCATCGGACGCTCGCGCGAGATCGAGCGCGTCATGCAGGTCCTCTCGCGCCGGACGAAGAACAACCCCGTCCTCATCGGCGAGCCGGGCGTCGGCAAGACGGCGATCGTCGAAGGTCTCGCGCAGAAGATCGTCAGCAAGGAAGTCCCCGAGACGCTCGCCGGCAAGCAGATCTACACGCTCGACCTCGGTGCGCTCGTCGCGGGCTCCCGTTACCGCGGTGACTTCGAAGAGCGCCTCAAGAAGGTCTTGAAGGAGATCCGTCAGCGCGGCGACATCGTGCTGTTCATCGACGAGCTGCACACGCTCGTCGGTGCCGGCGCGGCGGAAGGCGCGATCGACGCGGCATCGATCCTCAAGCCGATGCTCGCCCGCGGTGAGCTCCAGACGATCGGCGCGACGACGCTTGCCGAATACCGCAAGCACCTCGAGAAGGACGCTGCGCTCGAGCGCCGCTTCCAGCCGATCACGGTGGACGAACCATCCGTCACCGACACCATCGAGATCCTCAAGGGACTGCGCGAGCAGTACGAGCAGCACCACCGCGTGGTCATCACCGACGAAGGCATCGTCGCGGCGGCGAACCTCGCCGACCGCTACATCACCGACCGCTTCCTGCCCGACAAGGCCATCGACCTCGTGGACGAATCCGGTTCGCGCATGCGGATGAAGAAGCTTTCCAAGCCGCCCGAGCTGAAGGAGCTCGACGACCGCATCGCGCTCGTCAAGGCGGACATGGAAGGCGCCGTCGAAGCGCAGGACTTCACGCGCGCGCAGGATCTCAAGGGTCAGGTCGCGCAACTGACGAAGGACCGCCGCGAGAAGGAAGAGGCGTGGCGTTCCGACGAAGGCGAGTTCTACGGCGTCATCGGTGAAGAGGAGGTCGCGGAAGTGCTCGCGGCCTGGACGGGCATCCCCGTCTACCGCCTCACCGAAGAAGAGTCCGCGAAGCTGCTGCGCATGGAAGACGAGCTGCACGCCGGCTACATCTCGCAGGACGACGCCGTGAAGGCCGTCTCGCGCGCGATCCGTCGCACGCGCGCCGGCCTGAAGGACCCGAAGCGTCCGTCCGGATCGTTCATCTTCCTCGGGCCGTCCGGTGTCGGGAAGACGAAGCTCGCGAAGGAGCTCGCCGCGTTCTTGTTCGGCGACGAAGACGCGCTGATCCAGATCGACATGTCCGAGTACATGGAGAAGCACACCGTGTCCCGGCTGGTCGGCTCGCCTCCGGGCTACGTCGGCTACGACGAAGGCGGACAGCTCTCCGAAGCCGTCCGGCGCCGTCCGTACTCGGTCGTGCTCTTCGACGAGATCGAGAAGGCGCACTACGACGTGTTCAACGTGCTCCTGCAGATCCTCGAAGACGGACGACTCACCGACGCGCAGGGTCACGTCGTCGACTTCAAGAACACGGTGATCATCATGACGTCGAACCTCGGCACCGCCGACGTCGCGAAGGCCAAGGGAATCGGCTTCTCGACGGACCAGTCCGACGACATCCCCTACGAGAAGATGAAGGACAAGGTCATGTCGGAGCTCAAGAAGAGCTTCCGTCCTGAGCTTCTCAACCGGATCGACGAGATCATCGTGTTCCACCCGCTCTCTCGCGAGCAGGTGAAGGCGATCGTGGACCTCGAGATCAAGCGTCCGCAGGAGCAGCTCCGCAGCCGCGGCATGGGCCTCGAGCTCACCGAACCGGCGAAGGATCTGCTCGCCGAGAAGGGCTACGACCCGGCTCTCGGTGCGCGGCCGCTGCGCCGGATGATCCAGCGCATGGTCGAGGATCCGCTGTCCGAGAAGGTGCTCTGGAAAGAGTTCCGTCCCGGTCAGACGGTCGTCGTCGACGCGAAGGACGGCGAGATCGTCTTCACGTCACGCGAGGACGAATCGCTCGAGCTCCCCGAACCCGTCGAGGTCGGGAAGCCCGGTCCGTCCGGCGAGTAGCACTCGTTGGATCGTCGCGTCGCCCTCGAGGCGGCGAAACGGGTCGTCCGGTATTCGCTCGGTCTGATCGCGCTGACGATCGCACTGAACGTCGCGGCTGCGCTCGCGAAGAGCTCCGGTGTCGGCTTCTTCGCTGGGCTGAGCGGCGTGATCGCGCTCATGTTCGCGATCGTCGCGATGTTCCGGGCCGGCGAGCCGCTCGGCTACTCGATGTTCGTGCGGATCGTGCTCGCGATGCTCGCGGCGATCCCCGTCGTGAACATCGTCACGCTCGTCGTGCTCGACGTCCGCGTTTCGCGTGCCTTGGCCTGAGGTATGGTCGTTTGCGTGGCAACGGAGTTGTGCCCTCACTGCGGCGTCGTCCGCGAAACGGTGCTGACGTCGACGACCGACGAGCGCGCGCAAGCCGACGGGACGACCCTGAAGATCCGTACCGACATCTACCACTGCGGTTCGTGCACGGGCTTCGTCCGGAGCGAAGAACACGTCACCGACGGGTGACGAGTTGAGGGCGACTATCTCCGCCCCAAAGCCGCAAGCCGTGACAGTGGTGAGGCGCTGCAGTCGTTTAGCAGCCATCACGATGTTCGTTGCGGTCGTTTCTTGTTCGCGAGGCCCATCCATCGGCACTACACCTTCGAACCATGGAGGATCACAAGCCGATGTCGACCGTCCCTTGCTGTCTCGAACTTCGACGTCCGGAGTCCGCGTTGACGCGACAATCAATCGTGTTCCCGGCTGCGTTGAGATAGTCGACATCTTTGTGTCCAAAGGGACTGAGACCCGAGAGACCGGGGCAACCGAATATGTGGCCGGTCTAAAGGCTCGTGCCGTCGTTGCGTTGTGGGACGGCGATACCGTTGTAGTTCACACGTCTCCGAACGCGTGGCGCGTCGTCTGGAGTTATGCAGCGCATGAATCAGACGCTATGAAACCGATCGATGGCTGGGCCGTCCTCGTGCGAGATGTCTGGCGGCCGGGGCGGCCACACGATATGCCGCAGATCAACGGCCACCTGGACGATCCGTCTTACGGAACGCCGGTCACCGTCTATCGCAAGAACGGCTCGGTTCTGGCAGCTCTGCGTGCCGTGCCTATGCCGCCCGTGCATAGCCCGTGCTTCCGCGTCAACGGCGGCTGACGAAAGCGACGATCTCTTCGAGCGAGGGACTGTAGCCGTCGGACGTGTCGACGTCGATCGACGGTTCGAGCGTCAGACGGTCGAACTCGTGACTCGGTGCCGCCAGCCAGGCGGCGTCGGCGTGGGCCGTCCTGCTCCGTCCTCGGACGCGCTCCTTCTGTATGTCGAGGCTCGTGCGGCATTGCACGACGCGCGGATCGGCGAGGTCCAGCAGGGGGCCGAGTTTCGAGCGCCAGACCTTGTCCTGGAAGGCGGCTTCGGCGACGACCGTCACGCCGTTCCGGAGTAGCAGCTCGAGGACATCGAAGAACAGGGGGAACGTCCGCTGCGTGAGCTCGTCGCCGAAAGCCGGCTCGAAGTCTTCGACGCCGACCATCATCCCCTCCTTGATCTCGTCGCGTGAGATCGTGATGCAGGGGATCTGCCGCCCGAGCTCGTGCGCGAGCGTCGTTTTGCCTGTGGCGGAGGGTCCGCTGACGATGACGAGGATCGGATGAGGCATCAGCCGAGCGCCAGACAGACGACGCCGGCGACGATCGCGACGGCTCCCGCGATGCGGACGCCGAGCGCTTCCTCTTTCAAGACACGGATGCCGAGCACCGTCCCGATCAGGATGCTCACCTCGCGGGCCGGCGCGATGTAACTGACCTCGGAATGTGCCAGCGCCACGAGCACGAGGATGTACGCGAGCGGTGACAGGATCGCAACGCCGATCGCTTCGCGGCGATGACGACGCCACACCTCGCGGACGTTCGAACGACGTCGCGAGGCGAACGGCGTCAGCCATGCGGAGCGCACGACGTTCGCCCCCCAGTCGAGCAACACGGCGGGGATGGCGAGCGACGAGACCGCGTGCTTGTCCCACAGCGTGTACGTCGCGATGATGCTGCCCGTCACGAGACCGAAGACGATCGCCGTGCCCACGCGGCCGTGCCGTCCGGCGCTGCCGATCATGAACACGCCGACGCAGACGCAGGCGGCCCCCGCGAGGGCAAGGCGCGTCGGGTGTTCGCCGAAGAACAGAACGGCGGCCGCCGTCGCGAGCATCGGTCCCGTCCCGCGCGCGAGTGGATAGACGAGCGAGAGATCGCCCTCCTTGTAGCCGCGCTGGAGGAACGTGTAATAGCAGGTGTGGATCGTCCCGCTCCCGGCGATGAATCCGATCTGCGCCGCCCCGAGCACGGGATGACTGACCAGCAGCACGACAACCGCGACGGGAAGATAGATCGCGACCGAGAGCACGCCGAACAGCCAGACGAACTCCGCGCCGCCGGCGTCGGCCCGTTTCGCGAGCACGTTCCAGGTAGCGTGGAAGAACGCAGCGACGAGCACGAGCAGGAGCGAGACGCCGGTCATCGCTTCAGATGATGGAGGAATGCCGTGGGATTTCTCGACAAGCTCCGCGGGATCAAGAAACCGGCCGAGGGCGTCGCGGCGAAGGCGGCCGGCGAGGTGAAGGCGGCACTCCTCGCGGTGAACCGTCCGACGGCGCCCTTCCAGATCACGGAAACGTCAGAGCACGGCGCCGAGCTCGTCGCCGAATGGAAGATCGTGGATGCGTCCTGGTACGAGATCTTCGCGAAGGCCGGACTGAGCAAGGTGTTCAAGGTCTTCATGAAGCTCCATCCCGAGAGCAGCGAAGTGCGTTCGATCGACGAGGAGTGGTCGGTCCAGTGGGAAGCGGGCGTCCCGAACCTCTCCATCTCGAAGGAGCACAACAAAGGGCAGATGACCGAGGTCGAATTCGGTCAGGGCTACGCCTTCACCGAAGACGGTTCGTACGGCCAGGTCTACAAGTACAAGTTCCGGACGAGCGAGATCAAAGGACCACTCCAAGAAGCCGTGACGAACGCCGGATGGACGTGGCGCGGCGTCACCTTCGGCAAGCTCTAAGACGTCGGCCGCTTCTGCACCGTTATCTCGTGAACGGCCTTCGTCAGGTCGAGGATCTGCTGCGAGATCTGTAGCAGCTGCTCGTTCTGCGATTCCTCGGTCTGCACGATCTCCCATTCGTGGTCGGCGAGGATCTGGCGCTTCGCGTCGGCGCGGTTCTGGCTGATCATGACGAAGGTCGACAGGAAGATCGCTTCGAGCGACACGATCATCGTCAGGAGGCCGAATGGGTACTTCTCGACGCGGAAGATGATCCATACGCCGAACCAGAGCATGTGCACGTACACGAACAGCATCGATCCGGCGAACTTCGTGATCGCGTCGGCCACCCTGTTCTGCAACTTCGATGCGCGCTCTTGCGAAGCCGCTACGAGCGCCGGATGCTGCGGTTTCTCCGACGGCCTGATGCTCATGTTCCCTCCTCGCCTTGAACCCTTGGACGCTATTCTCCGCCGATGACCGGTCTTTACACCGATCTCTACGAGCTGCGGATGGCCGAGTCGTATCTCAAGCGCGGGATGACGGCCGACGCGACGTTCAGCCTCTACATCCGGCCCACGGACGACCGGCCGTGGTGGCTCGCGCTCGGCGTCGAACGCGTCCTCGAGTTCATCGAACGCTTCGGCTTCGACCAGGGCGAGCTCGACTATCTGTCGACCGTCGGCTTCTCCGACGCTGCGCTCGACGCGTTCGCCGGCTTGAAGTGCTGCGGCGAGGTCGCTGCCGTGGCGGACGGAACCGTCGTCATCGCCGACGAACCGATCGTCGAGATCACCGCCCCGCTCCCGCTCGCGCAGATCTGGGAGACGGCCGTGATCAACCTCGTGCAATATCCGACGCTCGTCGCGACGAAGGCCGCTCGCGTCGCGTTCGCCGCCGCGGGTCGTCCGGTCGTCGACTTCGGGTTCCGGCGAGCGCATGGTCTGGAAACGGGGATCGAAGCGGCGTACGCCGCCTATGTCGGCGGCGGCATGCAGACGTCGAACGTCGAAGCCGGACGCCGCTACGGCATCGGTCTCGTCGGGACGATGGCGCACGCATTCGTTCAGTCGGAACCCTCGCAGGCCGACGCGTTCCGCGCGTGGGCCACCGACCACCCGGACAACGTCACGCTGCTCGTCGACACCTACGACACGCGGGGCGGCGTCCGCGACGCGATCGCGGTCGCGAAAGAAGGTCTGCCGCTCCAGGCGGTCCGTCTCGACTCCGGCGACCTCGTCGCGCTCTCACGTGCCGCGCGAGAGATGCTCGACGACGCAGGCTTGTCTACGGTTCTCATCTTCGGCTCAGGGGGCCTCGACGAACATTCGATCGCCGATCTCGTGGCGGGCGGCGCGGCGATCGACGCCTTCGGTGTCGGGACCGACCTCGTCGTCTCGGCGGACCGTCCCGCCGCCGAGATCGCCTACAAGCTCGTCACCTACGACGGGCGCGACGTGATCAAGGCGAGCGAGGGCAAGGAGAGCTTGCCCGGCGCGAAGCAGATCTTCCGGACGGGCGAGGTGAGAAACGACGTGCTCGCGCTTCGTCACGAGACGTTCGGCGGGCGTCCGCTGCTCGAGCCCGTGTGGCGCGACGGCGAGCGCCTCGCCACCTTCGACATCGAAGACGCGCGCGCGCGAGCTGTCACCGAGCTTGCGGCGATCCCCGAAGAGCTTCGTCCGCCCGATTATCCGGGACCGGCGCCCCGTCCGCGAAGAAGCGACGAGCTACGTGCGCGGTACGAGCGTCTGCGTCAGCGCGGGTAGTTCGTCAACAGCGTGACGGTGCTCCCCGACTGAGCGCTCCGTTCGTCGCGGACGTCGACGCCGAGGTCGGGCGAGAAGTAATGCGTCTGGACGTCGATCGTCGGCGTCTGCGTCTTCTCCTCGATCTTCCATGTCTTCCAGACCTTGCCGTTGCCGTCAGACGTCGTTTGCTCGCCGTCGACCTTGATCATCGTCACGCCCGAGCACGCCGAGCTGCCCCACTGCTGGTTCGGCAAGGTCGCCGGCGCGAGCGGGAGCGGGATGACTTTGATCGGCGGTTGGAACGCGCACGTCTCGGCGGTCTTGGTCTGCAGATGCGTCTGCGTCTGCTTCAGCAGGACGCCGCTCGCCGTCCATTGCCGCACGAGCACGGAGTAGTTCGGGTTCTCGTTGTTCGTGATCTTCGACGTGAATGTGTCACCGGAGATCGAGATCGTTTCGTTGATCTGCGCGCCGGTGGGGACGTTCGTCCCCTGCATGCCGGAGAGCAGATACGAGTACGTTCCCGCCACCGGACGATTCACGCTCCCTCCCGTTGCGGGTGGGCGGCTGACGGCCGGCCGGACCGACGCCGACGCCGATGCGCTCGGCGCCGAGCCCGTCGAGGGTTTCGACGGCGACTTGCTCCCGCACGCCGTGGCGACGAGCAACAGCAACACCGCGACCGCGACGCGCTTCATCACGGATGACTCTTCAGCAGCGTCGTGATGTGACTCGTCGTCTTACCGAGGGCGCTGCTCTGGGTGTCGTCCGACACGGACTTGACCTCGACGCCGAGGTCGGGCGAGAAGTAGCGCATCTCGTCCATCGTGACGGTCGCGTTCCCGTACTGCGACTTGATCGTGCTGTTCGTCTTCACGTGGATCACCCACGTCGACCACGTGTGGCCCGTCGCATCGTTCGTGTTCTCCTTGCGGAGGACCTGGATGTCGAGCGTCCCGCCGCAGGCGTTCCCGCTCCCGGCGAGTCGCTGCTGCGGATAGGTCTCGGCCTTGATCGGGTAGCGGAGGATCTGCACCGGCGGGTTGTAGGTGCACGAGAAGGTGCCGGCCGGATTCTGGATGCTGATCGAGAGGAGTTTCACGCCGGTCGACGTCCACTGGTCCTTCGACGTCGTCGTGCCCTGGCTCGTCGACTCCGTGCTCGTGTACGTCGATCCGCTGTGTGTGTCCTTCGCGGAGATCGTCTGGTTGCTGAAGGACTGCGGTTTCGATCCGTTCTGCGTGACGCTGCCGTCCGCGCGGTAGTCGTAGGTTCCGTCCTTCGGCGGGTTGGACGTTCCCGGCGCCGCCGGCTTCGGCGTCGTCGTGCCGCCCGTCGAGGTCTTCGACGATGAGGACGAACCACCGGAGCTCTTGGATGCCGCCGGCGCGGTCGTCGCCTTCGCCGCGGAGGCGCTCGTCCCCGGCTTGGCCGTCGCGGACGTCCCCGGCGTCGCCGAGGTGACACCGAGGTTCACGTTCGATTCCTTGGCCTTGCCGCACGCCGCCAACAGCACGACGATCGCGGCGGCAACGAGCAACGGCTTTCTCATCAGTTCGAGCCCTCCCGGTTACGCAAGCCGCAACAGTCTCGCGGAAAGGCCGGGGTGTCGCCACCCGTTCCTATGGTTGGCAGGTGAAGGTCCGGACCGAAGCCGCCTGTCAGGCCTGTGGCGCGAAGATGCCGCGCTGGGTAGGCCGCTGCCCGGAGTGCGGCGAGTTCGGCACGGTCGTCGAAGAGCGGACCGGCCCGGTCACGCCGGCGGCGCACGTGGAGACGACGCCCCTTTCCGCGCACGAGCACAGCGCCGCCGATCGCGTGCCGACGGGGATCGGGGAGGTCGACGATGTGCTCGGCGGGGGCATCGTCCGGGCCGGTGTGGTCCTGCTCGCCGGTGAACCGGGCGTCGGGAAATCCACGCTCACATTGCAGATCGCTCTCGCACTCGGGACGGCGAACGAGGTGCTGCTCGTCTGCGGCGAGGAAGCGCCGCAACAGGTGCGTGCGCGGGCGTCACGGATCGGACCGATCCCGGAAGGCGTCCGCACGCTTGCCGATCCCGAGCTGCCGGCCGTGCTCGGCGCGATCGAATCGTCCGGCGCCGAGATCGTGATCGTCGATTCGATACAGACGATCTTCGATCCGGAGATCCCGTCCGCTCCGGGATCGGTCTCGCAGGTGCGTGAGTGTGGCGCGCGCCTCGTCCGCGCCGCGCGCGACCGCGGCGTGACGATCGTGCTCGTCGGACACGTCACCAAGGAAGGTGTCGTCGCGGGTCCCCGCGTGCTCGAGCATCTCGTCGACGTCGTGTTGAACTTCGAAGGCGATCGGTCGTCGGGTGTGCGCATCCTTCGCGCGCTGAAGAACCGGTTCGGGACGACGCAGGAGGTCGGGTTCTTCGAGATGCGCTCCGACGGCCTCGTGGCCATCCGCGACGCGAGCGCGTATCTCCTCGCCGATAGGTGCGTCGGGCTGGCCGGTTCGATGCTCGCCGCCTGCATGGAAGGGCAGCGTCCTTTCGTCTGCGAGGTCCAGGCGCTCGTCGACGAGAACAAGAACCCCGGGATACCGCGGCGAACCGCCGTCGGCGTCGACCAGATCCGGCTTCCGTTGCTCGTCGCGGTGTTGAACCGTCACTTGCAACTACCGCTCGGGATGTTCGACGTGTTCGTTTCTGCGGTCGGTGGGGTACGTATAACCGAGCCGGCGTCCGATCTTCCGGCGACGCTCGCGATGTTGTCGTCGCTTTCCGGTGTTGCTTTACCGGACGATGCCGTCGCGTTCGGAGAGATCGGACTCGCCGGTGAAGTTCGACAAGTCGTGGGCGCGGAGCGCCGTTTGGCCGAAGCGAGGAACGTCGGATGCAAGCAAGCTTTCGTACCGCACAACGTCGCGGCGACGATGAAAGGCATCGAGATCCATCGATTACGGCACGTTCGCGATGCGTTGGCCCTAATCCAAAACTCCTGCTAAACTGGGTCTCACATGGCTCGCCGTAAGCGTTACAAGGTGGGCGACCAAGTTGTTTACCCACAGCACGGGGTCGCCACCATCCAGAAGATCGAGGACAAAGAAGTCCTTGGTGAGAAGCAGGCCTACCTCGTCCTCGAACTCGACGAAGGTGACCTGACGCTCATGGTTCCCGCGGCGTCCGTCGAAGAGGTCGGCATCCGCAATCTCATCGGCAAGGACGAAGTCGAAGAGGTTCTCGGCATCCTCGGTAAGGCGAAGGTCACCGATGGAGCCGACAACTGGTCGCGTCGCTTCAAGGCGAACTCGGAGAAGCTCCGTTCGGGTGACATCCAGATGGTCGCGGAAGTCGTACGGAACCTCAGCATCCGCGACAAGCAGAAGGGCCTCTCCACCGGTGAGCGCCGCATGCTCAACCGGGCGCGCCGCATCCTCGCGGGCGAGATCGCCGTGGCGCTCAAGCTCGATCCCGAGGGCGCCGAAGAAGTACTAGAGAACGCTCTCGGCTAGAGGGCGCCACTCCGAAACGGCAGGCCCAACATGCTCGTCGAAGCGCTTCGTTTCATCGTTGTCATCGGCTTCGTTCTGGGGTCGAATCGCCTCGGGACGTCCCTCGCACATCCGCTCGGCCTGAGCGGATCGAACGGCGCGCTGGTTCTCACGGCCCTCGGCGCCGCTATCGGTTACCTGATCGGCGGGGTCATCGGACGCGGCGTCGACCGCTTACTCGCGGGGGCCGAGGAGCACGTTTCGCATCGGCACGCTTCGGAGCTCGTCGCGTCGACGCTCGGGATCCTCGTCGGAGCCTTGGCGTCGGCGATCGTTGCGTGGCCCGTCCTGATCTTCGTGCATCCGACCTACATCGGCGCCGCTGTTGCCTCTTTCGTGACGGTGATCCTCGTTTCCTTCACGTCGCGGCTGGCCGTGCGCAAGCGCCTCGAGCTCTTCGGTGTGTTCGGCGTCATGCCGAGCGCGACGGGCGGAGGAGCCGCGGGTTGCCTTCTCGATTCGTCCGCCGCGATCGACGGACGTGTGCTCGCGCTCTACCGCGCGGGACTGCTGCCGCAACCGCTCTGCGTACCGGCATTCATCATCTGGGAGATGCAAGGCATCGCCGACTCCGGCGACCCGCTCCGACGACGGCGCGGACAGCGCGGTCTCGACATGCTCGCTTCGCTTCGCGAAGCGGGAACCGAGGTTCGCGTGCTCGACGAGGATCCCGCCGGGACGAGCGATCCGGACGCGAAGCTCGTCGTCATCGCCCGGCGCCGGGGGCTTCCGATCGTCACGTCCGACTCGAACCTCGCGAAAGCGGCCGAGTTGCAGGGCGTGGGCGTGCTGAACCTGCACCGCCTCACCGAATTGCTTCGTCCGCCTGTGTTGCCCGGCGAACATGCGCGCGTACGCATCGGTCGCCAAGGTCGTGAGCGCGGCCAAGGCGTCGGCTACCTCGACGACGGGACGATGATCGTCGTCGAAGGCGCGAGCGGGATGCTCGGCGAAGAGGTCGAAGTGGAAGTCACCAGCGTGCTGCAGAACGACCGTGGACGCACGCTCTTCGCGAAGATCCCGGGGCAAGGTCCGACAAGCCTGCAGGTCGCTGATTGAGAGCCGTTGTCCTTCTCCTCGCCGCCGGCGAGGGAGTGCGTCTCGGCCGTCGCGAACCGAAAGCGTTCCTCGAGGTCGGTGGCGTTGCGATGCTGAAGCGAGCGGCCGACAACGCTCGCGCCGCCGGATCGGTCGACGGACTCGTCGTTGCCGTGCCGGACGGATCAACGGATCGCGCACGCGAACTCCTGGACGATCGCGACATCGTCGTCACCGGCGGCGCAACGCGTCAGGGCTCGGCGTGGAGTGCGCTCTGTGCCGCGCCGCCGAGCGATGCGGTGCTCGTGCACGACGCCGCGAGGGCGCTCTGTCCGCCGGCGATGTTCGATCTCTGCGCACTCGCGCTCGACGAACACGAAGCGGTGTGTACCGTCGTTCCCGTGTGGGACACGCTGAAGGAAGTGTCGGAAGGTTTCATAACGCGCACGGTCGACCGCTCGCAGCTCGTGGCGGCGCAGACACCGCAAGGGTTCCGCACGGACCTCTACCGGCGCGCCCACGAAGCCGCGCGAAGCGATGACGTCGTCGCCACCGATGACGTCGCGCTCGTGGAGCGCTTGGGCGTGAAAGTGGCGACGGTCCTCGGTCCGTCGACGAACATCAAGATCACGACGGGGACGGACCTCGATGTCGCGGAGAAGCTGCTGAGGTGAGGGCCGGCATCGGGTTCGACGCGCATGCGTTCGCTGAGGGTCGTCCGCTCGTGCTCGGCGGGGTCACGCTCCCGTCTGAGCGCGGTCTCGCCGGACATTCCGATGCCGACGTTGTGTGCCACGCGATCGCGGACGCGCTTCTCGGCGCGGCGAACCTCGGCGATGTCGGAGCGCACTTCCCGAACACGGACGCCTGGAAGGACGCTTCGAGCCTCGACATCCTGACGAAGGTCGGAGCGATGCTCCGCGGTGACGTCGTGTCGATCGACGCGAGCGTTCTCCTCGAAGCTCCGAAGCTCGCCCCGCACGTAGACGCGATGCGCAAGAACATCGCAGCTGCGCTCGGCATCGACACCGGCATCGTCAGCGTGAAAGCGACGACGACGGACGGCCTCGGCACCGTCGGACGCGGCGAAGGTGCGGCATGCATGGCCGTCGTGCTGATCGACCTTCGATAACGCCGGACGATAAGGTCGGGCGGTGACGATCCGTTTCACGAACACCCTCGGCGGCGCGAAAGCCGACTTCGTACCGATCGCTCCGCCGAAGGTCGGCATCTACGTCTGCGGCCCGACCGTCTACGACGAGACGCACGTGGGCCACGCTCGTCCGGCCATCGTCTTCGACGTGCTCCGGCGTCATCTGACGTGGCGGGGATACGACGTCTTGTTCGTCCGGAACATCACCGACGTCGACGACAAGATCATCAACAAGTCGAACGAGCTCGGCGTCGACTCCGCTGTCGTTGCCGAACGGTTCGCGCGACGGTACGACGACGCGATGCGTGCTCTCGGCGTGCTTCCGCCGGACGTCGCACCTCGTGCGTCCGGCCACATCACGGAGATGATCGATCTGATCGCTTCCCTGATCGACGGCGGTCACGCGTATCCCGGCGAGGGGAGCGTCTACTACTCGGTCGAGAGTTTCGAAGGGTACGGCAAGCTCTCCGGACGAGGCCTCGACGAGCTCGCGAACCGCGAACGCGTGGAGGCCGCGCCCGGGAAGCGCCACGGCCTCGACTTCGCGCTCTGGAAGGCCGCGAAGCCCGGCGAACCCTGGTGGCCGTCCCCGTGGGGGCCGGGTCGTCCGGGATGGCACATCGAATGTTCGGCGATGTCCGTGCGCTACCTCGGCCAGCCGTTCGACATCCACGGAGGCGGTGCGGACCTGATCTTCCCGCACCACGAGAACGAGATCGCGCAGTCGGAAGCCGGCGTCGGAAAGGCGTTCGCCGACATCTGGCTCCACAACGGTCATGTGAACATCGGCGGGGAGAAGATGTCGAAGTCGCTCCGCAACTTCGTTCTCGTCGAAGACGCCGTCGGCGAGTACGGCGCGAACGTCCTGCGCTTGTTCTTCTGCGGGGCGCACTACCGGTCGCAGATGGATTACGGCGCCGACGGCTTGAACGAAGCACGCGCGATCTGGGAGCGCTTCAGGGCGTTCCTCCGAGTCGCCCCCGCCGGGGGCGAAGCGAACGACGAACTCCTGCACGACTTCGGTGCCGCGATGGACGATGACCTCAATACACCCGCCGCACTCGCCGCTCTGCACGCGCTCGTGGCCGCGGGCAACCGCGGTGAGATCGATCCGGCGCAAGCGCGAGCGGCGGTCGTGGCGGGGCTCGGCGTGCTCGGTGTCGATACGTCTACCGAGGAAGGCGCCGCCGACATCGTCGGACCACTGGTCGAGCTTCTCCTGGAGCAGCGAGAGGACGCACGGAAAGCGAAGGACTTCGCGCGAGCCGACGCGATCCGCGACAAGCTCACGGACGTCGGCGTCCAGATCGAAGATTCGGCGGACGGACCACGCTGGTACCGGGCGTGACGGAGCAGATCGAAGGCAGGCATCCGGTCCTCGAAGCGCTCCGCGCGGGACGCGACATCCGGGAGATCTACATCGCGCGCGAGACGAAGCCGGCGAAGATCGTCGACGACATCGTCCGTCACGCGAAGCGTCGCGGCGTCGCCGTGCGGCAGGTTCCGCGCAAGGCGATCGACGAGCGCGCTCGGACTCGTGCGCCGCAAGGGATCATCGCCGTGGCGGCGTCCTTCGCGTATTCGTCCATCGACGACATCCTCGACGCCGCGGCGGACGACGTTCCGCTCGTTCTCGCACTGGATGGTGTGACCGACCCGCAGAACGTCGGCGCCCTCGCGCGGTCGGCACACGCGGCCGGGGCGCACGGGATGATCCTCCGCCAGCGCCGTTCCGCGCACGTCACTCCCGTCGTCGAGAAGGCAGCGGGCGGCGCCCTCTCGCACCTCCCCGTTGCCCAGGTCGCGAACCTCGACCGCACACTCGCCGATCTCAAGGAGCGCGGCATCTGGATCGTCGCACTCGATGCAGCCGGGGACGCACCGGTGTGGGATGTCGACATCGTCGAGGCGCCCGTGTGTCTCGTTGTCGGGAGCGAGGGAGCGGGCGTGTCGCACCTGATCAGGAAGCGGTCCGACTTCGTCGTGCGCATCCCGATGTCGGGCAAGGTTGCGAGCCTGAATGCATCGGCGGCAGGAGCCGTCGCGCTCTTCGAGATCGTTCGGAGACGGATTGCACGCTGATCCCGAGCGCGTCGAAGCGTCGAAGGATGTCGGCGTGCGCATCACGTGGGACGACGGGCATGTCTCCCACTTCGATCTCGCGACCGTCCGCGGCGCGTGCGGCTGCGCGACGTGCCACGAGCTGCGGGCCGAAGGCAAACCCGTCTACATGGCGCGTTCCGGTGAGCTCGATGTGCTCAGCGCCGAACTTGTCGGTGCGTACGGCGTGAACTTCCACTGGAACGACGGGCACAGCACCGGGATCTACCGATGGGAGGATCTCCGCGCCGGCTGTCCGTGCGACGAATGCCGCACGGAACGTCGCATCGAGGGGCGAGCGAATCCGCTCGACCGATAGGGTAGGTCGCATGAGCGATCACCTTCTGTTCGAGATGGATGGCGCGGTGGCGTGGATCACGCTCAACCGTCCGGAGTCGATGAACGCGATGTCGAACGACATGATGTCGGGCCTCGCGGAAGCGCTGGACCGGTGTGCCGACGACGACAGCGTCCGGTGCGTCGTCCTCACGGGCGCGGGTGAGCGCGCGTTCTGTGCCGGCGGCGACGTGAAAGGTATGGCGTCCAGGAACAGCGGCGGCGCCGGCGGAGGTAGCGCTCCGACGCTCGACGACCGCATCGAGAGCCTGCACCAGAACATGCGCGCCACCTCGCTTCGCATCCACACCCTGCCGAAACCGACGATCGCCGCCATCAACGGATTCGCGATGGGGGCCGGACTCTCACTCGCGCTGTCGTGCGACATGCGGGTGATGGCCGACAGCGCGCAACTCGGCACGGCGTTCGCCGGTGTGGCGCTGGCCGGCGACTACGGGGGCACCTGGTTCATGACCCGCCTGATCGGCGCGGCCAAGACGCGTGAGCTCTACTTCCTGAACGAAAGGGTCAAGGCGGACGAAGCCCTCAGGCTCGGCCTCGTGAGTCGCGTTGTTCCGGCGGCGGAGCTTCGTCCGGCGACGCAGGAGCTTGCGGCGCGTGTCGCCTCGGGACCGACGAAGACGCTCGCGATGATGAAGGAGAACCTCGTCCTCGCCGAGCATTCGGACATCGAGTCGCTTTTCGCGCAAGAAGCGAAGTACCAGATCCTGTCCGGGCTGACCGAGGACCACCGCGAGGCCGCGCAAGCGTTCGTCGACAAGCGCAAGCCGAACTTCGTGGGTCGATGACGGAAGAGCAACCGGAGCGCTGGAGCCTCGACCGGCTCCTCGCGCTGTTCGATCTCGAGGAAGTCATCCCCGACGTCTTCAAAGCGCCGAACCCGACGCGCGGGCCGTGGACGCGCGTGTTCGGCGGCCAGGTCGCCGCGCAATCGGTGCGTGCGGCTTTGAACACCGTTCCGGAGGATCGTCCGATCCATTCACTGCACGCGTACTTCCTGCGTCCCGGGAAACCGGGGGAGCCGATCTTCATGCACGTGGAGCGTCCGCGCGACGGCAAGTCGTTCACGTCGCGTCGTGTGAAAGCCGTGCAGGGCCGCGAAGTGATCTTCGACATGATCTCGTCGTTCCATCGCGTCGAAGACGGTCCGGAATACAACGTGCCGATCGCGCTCGACGTCCCGTCACCGGACGAAGCTCCGGAGCCCGAAGGGATGTTCGGACGCATGCGATCGATGATGCCGTTCGACATGCGAGAGCTCGGTCCGACCGAACCCGTGAACGGCGTCTACCGCTCCACGCGTCGCGCGTGGTTCCGGACGGCCGGGAAGCTGCCGGACGACCCGAAGCTGCACTCGTGCATCTTGTCGTTCGCGTCGGACATGGGCGTCGTCTCGGCCGCGCGCGTTCCCGTCGCGGGCGAGAACGAATGGGAACGGTTCATGGGTGCGAGCCTCGACCATGCCGTCTGGTTCCATCGGCCGATCCGCGCCGACGAATGGACGCTCTTCGATCTCCGGACGATCTCGAGCTCAGGTGCCCGCGGTCTCGCCGCCGGGACGATGCACTCACGCGACGGAACGCTCGGCGTCTCCGTCGCGCAAGAAGCGTTGATCAGGCCGATGGCTCCGCCGCCGCCGACGTCCTGAGTCGTCCGAGGATCGCGATCGCGCGGAGCCAGCAGTGTCGCGCCGTTGCCGAATCGCCGTCGGCGTGACGCGCTCGTCCGAGTAGGGTCAGCAGCTCGGCGACGCCGAGGTCGTCGCCGAGGATGCGCCGGATCTCGAGCGCTTCGTCGCACCGCACCATCGTGAGCTCCGGGTCGCCCATCGCGAGCGCGACGCGAGCGAGGTAGGTGAGCGCGAATGCTTCGTCCGATCGGAAGAGCAGTTGGCGGCTGATCGACACCGCTTGTTCGAAGTACTGCTTGGCACCGGCGAAATCCTCGTGCTCGAACGCCAGCGTCCCGACGTTCACCAACATGTTGATGGTCCCGCGGTGGTGACGGATCGGCTTCCGGATGCGGTAGACGAGTCTCGTCCCGATCCGGATCAGGTCCTGATACGCGGCCCCCGTGCGTGCGATCACTTCGGACGTCGCGAGGATCTCGCTCGGGTCGGCGTGACCGACGAGTTCGTCGAGCTCTGAGATCGTCGTGCCGTTCACGACGAACGTCAGCGTCTCTTCGCTCCGGACGAAGCCGCTCGTCACGATCCCTCGGGCGACGGACGTCCGGAGCTCGATCGGACTCGGGTAATCCGTGATGTCGCGGAGTGCTTGCACGAGCCGGTCGTCGTCGTCCGATCCTGCCCGCGTCATGCCTGCCGCGCAGAGGATCGTCGGACCGCCGGCCGCGACGTCGCTTCCGAGGAACGCGACGTCGTGCGAGGCGAAGCTGTGCTGTATGCGCGTCACGAGATCGTGCAGGTGTCGCGTCGTCGTCTTCGCTCCGGCTTCGTCCACGAGCTCGTCGAGGTTCGCGAGATGGATGACCGCGACGGGTACGTCGTGCGTTTGCTCGGAATCGGTCGAGCGGTGGCGCACGATCTCGGGAACGAATGAAGTACGCGCGAGACCATGCGGCCACGGTGTGGATCGGCGCGGCGCCGTGGGGTACGACTGCACGGCTGCGTCCGACACCCGAGATTGCACGCGCAGCGCTCGGTGGATCGTCGCGCCGCTCGCGAAGAACTCGCGGTGTCCGCACCCGACGAGGAACACGTTGAAGGCTTCGTCCGCCATGCCGACGGCGACGCCGAAACGGGAGCAGAGCGCGGCCCCCGTGGCCTCCGCGTCCGCGTTGCGATCGGGGCCGTCGAAGAAGACGGCGAGACGCCGGCCGGTGAACTTGAGGACCGTCCCGCCGTAACGTCGCGCGACACCCAGCGCCTCGCCGGGAAGCGCTCGAGCTGCATCAGTCGCCGACGCAACGAGGACGCATCCCTCGACGCGGTAGTAACGCGTCGCCGGGTCGTTCGCGACCCACCGGCCGACGACCTCAGGGACGAGCGCGCTGAGGTCGAGCCGCGGGACGTCGCCGACGACTGCACGCTCTGCTCGAACTCTCACGTGTGCCTCTCCCTGCTCGGATGCACATCATGGGGTAGCGCGTCGCGGCGTTCCATGTATCAATACGCACTCGCCGGTTACTGACTGGTCGACGCGCGGCGGATCGGGATGACCGATCCCTCGCCGGGTGCGAGGCGGGCGATCTCGGCGTGGATGTCTTCCACGGTGGCGGTCGCACCGATGCTGTCGAAGAGCGCTCGTGCGCGTTCGAGACGGTCGACCGCTCCCGCCGGGTCGCCCACCTGCTCGAGTGCGCGTGCCTCGGCGAGTACCGCTTCGGCGAGCGTGATGGGTGTGGCTTCGAGCAATGGTTGCGCGATGGCGAAGCGTTGGCGCATGACGGCATCGTCATCTTCGGCCGCGGCCAGCAGCGCCTCGGCGACGAGCGCATATGCGCGTGCATACATATCGTCGGGGTGGGCCAGTTCGGTAGCGAGTGCGGCGTAGTCGCGCGCTTCGCTGACGCGCTTCTGGCGAAGCAGCGCATCCACCAGCGACCTGCACACACGCGAAACCGTCGGGCCGCCGATCTCGCGAGCGATCGGCAAGGCGGTGCGCAGGTACAGGACGGCTTTGCGCATGTCGCCTCGCGTGAGCAGCTCCAGGTCGGCGCGCCATACGAGCGTCTGCACGCGCATGTGGCGATCGTCCGTGCGCTCGAGCCAGTCGGACGCACGCGCGAGGTCGTCGTCCGCGAGATCCCGCGGACCGCGGTACGTACGGACGTACCCGAGGATCGCCGTGATCCACGAGAGGTGACGAAGGCTGCCGCGTGCTTCCGCGAGGGTCGTGGCGCGGGCGAGCTCGGTTTCCGCCGCGTCGAGCTTGCCGATGTTGAACATCAGTGCGCCGAGTCGAACCTGCAGCGTGAGTGTGAGTTCCGCGTCCCCGATCTCTTCGGCGAGCGCCAGTGCGCCCCGCAGGTTCTCCTCCGCCTTGACCGGCGCGCCGTCGAAGAGCTCGTCGAGGACGGCCCGCTGCCACATCGTGCGGATCCGGATGGCGAGATCGTCGAGCTCGCGTGCGATGCGCTCGGCCTCCTCGACGCGAGCCTTCGCCTCGGTGACTCGTCCCATGATGATGTCGGTCTCGACGAGGCTGATCAGCGCGCGGACGCGAACATCCGGCCGGCTCAGCGCCAGCGCGTCGTCCGCGACGCGCTCCTGCGCCGCGCACGCGTCGTCGTAGCGTCCGATGGCGGTGAGGTTCCGCGAGAGCTGCAGGCGAAGCTCGATCGCCGTCTCGGGATAGGAGTCTCCGATCAGCGCGAGTCCGCGTTCGAAGAAGCGGACCGCTTCGTGCGCGCCTTCATGTGACGTTGCCTTGTCTCCGGCGCGCATCAACGCGTTCGCGGCGTCGAGCACGGGCGGCGCGTGCGTGGTGCGCGCGATCTCTCGAGCGATGAGGCAGGACTGCTCGAGGTGGTAGGCGATGATCTCGATGAACTCGTCACCACCGGCTGCGATCCAGTCGCCGCAGCGTGCATGCAAGCGGACGCGCTCGGTCTTCGGGATCCGGTCGTAGACGACGTCGCGGATCAAGCCGTGACAGAAGATCCATTCTCGCTGGCCGGATATCGAAGACGAGGACGCTTCACGGACGACGTCGTGACGTTCGAGCTCGCGCAGGAGCTCGTCGGTGTCGCCGTCGTCGCCGTCCAGGTGCGCCACGGCGCCCGTCCAGAACGACTGACCGATCACGGACGCGCGTCCCGCCGTCCGTTTCAGCACCGCGTCCAAACGGTCGAGACGCGCGGCGATCAGGCCGCGAAGGCTCGACGGGACTTGGAGTGCGGCGACCTTGGAGTCGTCGATGTTCCCGTGTTCGTCGATCGCGCCGGCTTCGACGAGCATGCGCACGGTTTCCTCGAGGAAGAGCGGGTTCCCATCACCCTTCGCGAGCAGGTCCGCGAGGGCCGGATGCGCCGCGGCGTCCGGCCCGATGAGGCGTTCGACCAGGACGTGACCATCTTCCGCGGTCAGAGCCTTGAGCTCGATCGACCGGCGCTGCTTGTGCTGCGCGACGAGCTGCGGCCGTTCGGTCGCGAGCTCCGGACGTCCGGTCGCGATGACGAGCAGTGGTGCGTCCTCCGGCAGATCGACGAACGAGCCCATCAGCTCGATCAGGGCATCTTCCGCCCAGTGCAGGTCCTCGAAGACGAGCATGATCGGCTTCGTTCGAGCGGCGAGCTGGAAGACGCGGCGGATACCCCAATGGAGCTCGCCTTTCGTGATCTCCGTCGCTTCGTACGTGCCACGCGGTGTCGTCGGCGCGGCGACGAGGTGCGCAAGAGCGACGGCCATCGTTCGCAGCTCGTCGAGATCGTCCGAACCGAGACTCTCGAGGAACGTTCCGAGCTTGCGTGACGACTCGGTCGTGTCGTCGTCGAGCTGGATGCCCGCGGCGGCCTTCACCATCTCGATCACGGGCCAGTACGTCGTCCCATCGCCGTACGCGAGCGCGCGGCCGGTGAGGACCGTCGCCGAGTCGCCGAGCCGTTCGGTCATCCCGCCGACGAGTCGCGATTTCCCGATACCGGGATCGCCGACGATCGTCGCGAGGTACGGCATGCGTTGCGACCGGACGAGCTCCCACAGTTCCCAGATACGCGCGATCTCGGCGGTTCGTCCGACGAGTGGGATCTCGGGAGTGATGCGGCGAGTTCCCTTCGCGTCGACGGCGCGCCACGCCGGCACGGGCTCGGCTTTGTTCTTCGCTTTGATCGGTTCGACCTCGATGAATTCGACGGCGGACGAAGCACCGCTGTACGTCTCGGCCCCCACGAGGATCTCGCCCTTGTTCGCTGCGCCTTGCAGGCGCGCCGCGGTGTTCACCGTGTCGCCGAGAGCTGTGTAGCGTCCGTCGGGGCCGACGGGGGACCAGATCGCTTCGCCCGTGTTGATGCCGACGCAGAGTGCGAGACCGAAGAACTTCTCGCTCCGCGTCTTGACGCATGCTTGCATGTCGAGGGCCGCGCGTACCGCGCGCTCGGCGTCGTCCTCGTGTGCGACGGGCGCGCCGAAGACCGCCATCACGCAGTCGCCGATGATCTTGTCGACCGTCCCGCCGTAGCGGGCGACGATGTCGCTCAGCTGGTCGGCGGTTTCCTTCGCGAGCGCACGGACGTCCTCGACGTCCGAACCTTCCGAGAACGCGGTGAAACCCGAAAGGTCGGCGAAGACAACGCTGAGGACGCGGCGCTCACCGAGCTCGGCGTCGGCGGCTTCGAGCTTCGCGCCGCAGCCGAGACAGAAGTTGGCCCGAACGGGGTTCGACTCTCCGCACGTACCGCAGAGTCGTTCCCCGTTCGGGCCGGACACATCCACTCCTTAGTTCAGGTTCAGCACGGGATGACGGCCACCACGGTGCCGGTGCCCGTTCCACCCGAGTTCGGGCTGTAGCCCGGGTTCGTCTTGACGATGACCAGCTTGACCGTGTTGCCGCTGAACTTCGTCGACGTCAATGTCGTGCTCGACGTCACCTTGCTCGTCACGATCGTTCCCATGTACTGCGGGATGGCGCTCGCCGGTGGCGCGCTGGCCCCGCCGGTCGACGTCCAGTTCGTGCCGCACGTCGGCTTCGCCGCCGAGTTCTCGAATCCTTTGAAGGCGGACGGAGCCGCGCCGCCCGACAGCGTGTTCGTGCTCGTCCACTGGCTTCCCCACCACGTCACGTTCGTGCCTACCGCCGAGTTGCCGTCGCCGATCGCGAAGGCACCGCCCGTCGGGAAAGCGTATCCCTGAAGCGAGCTCGTCGCGGATGCGGACGAACCACCCTTGTCGTTGACGGTCGTCGTGATCGTGTACGCCCCGACCTTCGAGTAGGTGTGGGAGCCGGAGACGTTGAAGCTTCCGCCGCCGTTCGACGTCACGGTGCCGGCACTGGCGGCCGTCCCGTCGCCCCAGTTGATCGAAGCGGTGAAATCGGAGACGGGGGCGGCTGCGTTGGCGTCCGTGAAGCTCGCGACCGCGCCGCTGAACGCCGTGCTCGATGCGCTGAGCGACTTGCCCGACGCCGTGAGCGGTGCGTCCGACACGGTGGCGTTCGACAACGCCTGACCGGCCGTCGTCGAGCCGCTCGTGAGCGTCGTCGTCACGGGGTAGGTGCCTTCGTCGGCGTAGGTGTGCGTACCGTTCACCGCGAACGATCCGCTGCCGCCGCTCACCGTGCCGGCACTCTGCGATCCGTCGCCCCAGTCGATCGAGGCGGTGAAACCGGAGGCGCTCGTGTTCGTGTCGGAGAACGTCGCGGTCTGTCCGTTGAAGGACTGACCCTCGACGGCGGACACGTCCGTGCCCGCGCCCGTCACGCCGTTCCCGGCGCACGCGACGTCGTTGTTCTGCTCGCAATCGAGGGTCGCGTGCACGTCGTGCCCGGCGAAGTCGACCGTCTTCTGTTGCGTCTTCGTACCGGCCGCCATGTTCGCGTTGAGCTCGCCGTTCCAGTTGCCGTCGGCGTGTCCCGTGGCGGCGATGGAGACGATCTGGTGTGTTCCGTCCGGCGCGGAGAGCGTGCTCTTCTCGTTGGACGTTTCCGTCCACGGACTCAAACGACCGATGGAGCCGAGGAGGATCTCGTCGTACTGCGCACGTGTCCCGGGGATCGCCTGGCCGAGCAGTCCTTGCGACTGCATCGTCCAGTTCTTCGTGAGTCCGTCCGACGCGCCGGCCGTCCCGTTGTCGACCGTCGTGCCCGGGAGGTTGTTCGGCGTCTGCACGTCGTTCTGGGCGAGCCACTCCGTCTGACCGTTGCGACCCTGCTGCTGGTTCCCCTGGGAGCTCGTGAGGTCCGTCCCGTTCTCGTTCTTGACGTCGGCCTCACGAACCTTGAGGAAGTTCGTGCTCGCGGCGCCGTTCGCGCGCTGGTACACGCATGCGTTGCCGTTCGCGAGCGCGGTGCCCTCGCAAGCGCTCGTGTCGACGTCGGACGTCGATGGGATCGCCTTGCTGTCCTGGAGCTCCGTCGTCGGACCTCCGCGAGCCGTCGAAGTGAGGGTGCGGTTGAGCTGCAGCGTTGCGGAGTTGTTCCCCGCGCCACTCGCGAGCTGCTTCACGCCCGCGAAGACGAAGGAGTCTTGCGTGTGCGTGACGGGCGTCGAGGCATCGACGACCGAGTTGGCTTGCTCGTTGATCGTGGTCGTCGCGGTGAGCGTGTTGTTGCCGTTCGTCGACGTTTGACTCGTCACGAGTCGCTGCGCCGCGCTCTGGGTCACGGTCGCGAAGTTCAACGATCCCGAGGACGGGGCAGCGCTGAACGTCGCGTTGATCGTGTTGCCGCCGTCGCCCTTCTGCGTGACCGCACATGTCTGGGTCGAGGCCGCAGCCGTCGTCGAGATGTTGCACGTGGCTTTGTTCGGCCCGGACGTGTTGTTCTGCGTCGCGGATCCGCCGTCGCCCTGGGCCTCGTAGACGTTCTGTCCACCGGCGGTGTTCTGGACGACGTTCGTGTCCGTCGTGCAGTTCCATCCCGCGCCGGGGCAGTCCGCGGACGGACCGGCGAAGTTGTTCACCGGAAGGAGGGTGCTCCCTTGGGTCGTCGTCGCCGACGCCACCGTCGTCCCCCCCAGGATCATCGCCGCGATCACTGCGACAACGCTTCCGAGCGCGCCTATACGCGCGCGCCAGCCAGCAGGCTTCGCCATCCTTGTCCTCCGCTCTTTCGCTCTGTCCCGCTACTGAAGGGGCCTTCGCCCCCGCTCTCACGCCAGGCTAGTGGGCGGGGGGACGCCCCACTAGGTCATTTTCCACACTCCGACCAGCGGATATGGGCATCGAAATGGTGAGAGAGCCGGAGGCGGGGATTGAACCCGCGACCTCACGCTTACAAGGCGCGTGCTCTGCCACTGAGCTACTCCGGCGCGGGCTCATCGTAGCCGTCGCCGGGGTTCGACCAGGTTCTGAGACGTGACAGCGCGGGTAGTCGTCGCGTGTGACCAGCGCTTCTACTGCCCTTCAGCGCAACACGCCCCTGAAGGTCGCCGTCCGGATCCTGATCCTCATCCGGATCGCCATCTCCATCGCCGCCTTCCCGCTCGCGCCGTTCCTCTACCGGAAGCATTTCGTGATCCTCGTCCTGATGCGTCCGACGAAGGACGTCCTTCTCGCGGCCGGCTTCCTCATCCACCTCCATAAGGTCGGGCTCATCCCGGTCGTGGCGGCGGCGGTCCCGCTCGGGCTCGTCGGCGTCTGGCTCCCGTACTTCCTGGGCCAGATCCACGGCAAAGAGCTCCGGTCCGGCGACGTCCCACGCTTCGCGAAGCGGATCCTCGACCCGAAACGGACGAAGAAGATGCAGAAACTCCTCAAGCGCCGAGGCAACGCCCTGATCTTCCTCGGACGCCTCGCCCTGTTCCCATCGGCCCTCGTCGGGACGGCGGCCGGTGCCGGTGAGGTGCCGGGGAAGGAGTTCTTCCCGGTGGACATCGCCGGCGCTCTCACGTCGATCGCGGAGGCGATCGGGTTCGGCTACGTCCTCGGCGCCGCCTACAAGGCCGCCGGTCCGTGGCTCACCGGTGTCGCTGCGGGGGCCGGAGTAGCCGCCGCGTTCATCGCCGCGAGATTCCTGCGCCGCGAAACCTGAGCGCTACGCGGCTTTGCGCGACCGTCGCGCGCGAGACTTGAGGAACCCGAGCAGGAAGCGTTCGTCGGAGTGAAGGCCGTGCGCGGCGGGCGGTGACGGATGTCGCTCGGCATACCTATGGAGTGATCCGTCCATGTAGCCGGCGATGACTTCGGGATGGATGTAGCTCGCGCGACAGACGGCGCGCGTGTTCCCGAGCTCGCCGGCGACGACGTCGATCGCCGCGACGACGTTCGCGTTCAGCTCCTTCTGTGTTTCTTCGAGCGGTGCGTGGCGGAGCTCGCGCGCGGCGATGACGGTGGCCGCCCACGTCCGGAAGTCCTTGGCTGAGAATTCGGCCCCCGTTATGCCGCGGAGGTACTCGTTCACGTCGGACGAACCGACCGGCGCATGCCCACCTTCGTCGTCCAAGTACTGGAACAGGATCTGCCCGGGCACGTCCTGGCATTTCTTCACGATGTGGACGATGCGCTTGTCGTCGATGTACGCGTCGTGCTCCTTGCCCGCTTTGCCGCGGTAGCGAAGACGAAGTGTCGAGCCGTCGAAGCGCGCGTGACGGTCTCGAAGCGTGGTGAGGCCGAACGATCCGTTCGAGCGCGTGTAGCACTCGTTCCCGATACGCGCGAAGCAGCAATCGAGGAGCGCGACGACCGTCGCAACGACGCGCTCCTTCGGCAGGCCGGTCAGGGCCATGTCCTTCCGAACCCGGCGGCGCAGCGCCGGGAGCGCGTCGCCGAACGCGATCGTCCGCTCGAACTTCGACTCGTCGCGCACGGCTCGCCAGCGTTCGTGATAGCGGTACTGCTTGCGCCCCTTGGCGTCGCGTCCCGTCGCTTGGATGTGGCCGTTCGCGCTGGTGCAGATCCAGACGTCCGTCCACGCCGGGGGTATCGCCAGCTTGCGGATCCGATCGACATCTCGCACGCGTGATCCGTCCGGCGCGATGTACGTGAAGCCGCGTCCGGCACGACGGCGTCGGATGCCGGGCTCTTCATCGCTCACGTAGCGGAGTCCGGGAACGGCGATCATGATCGAAGCGATACCCGGAGGTGGACTCACCCCATTCGCCGTCGATACCGTCGGCCGGGTGACCCACATGTCGATCCCGCCCATCGAGGTGGACGAAGCCCGCGCCGAAGCCTGGCGGCTCGCCACGGAGATGCGCCGGATCATCGAGCGACTCACGCTGGTCCGTCCGCCGCGAGAGGAGCTGCAACGCGCGGCCGACGCCGCCGCGAACTTCGCCGATCGCCTCGACGACTTCCTTACGGAGTCCGGTTGGTCCTACGACGGCTACTCCGAGGCGGCTCTCGCCGGATCGCCCCGGGCGTTCTTCGACCGGAGCCCGTTGATCGGGCGTGCCAACCCGCTGGCGGCGCCGATCGAGCTCGAGATAGTCGGCGAGGGCGACGACACCCACGTCGAGGGTCACGCGCTCTTCGGCGCGGCCTACGAAGGGCCGCCGGGCAACCTCCACGGCGGCTTCGTGGCGGCGGCCTTCGACGAGGTGCTCGGACTCGCGCAATCGATCTCGGGACGAGCCGGGATGACGGGGACGCTGACCGTCCGCTACCGCTCGCCCACTCCTTTGTATGAGCGCCTCGAGTTTCGGGCGTGGGTCGACCGCGTCGACGGACGGAAGATCTTCACGCAAGGGACCTGCCACGCCGGCGAGCGCCTCACCGCGGAGGCCGAGGGCATCTTCATCGCCGTCGACATGGAGAAGTTCGCGAACATGATGCGAGAACGAGACACGCGGGAGACGCACTGATGCCCGGCGCTTCGTCCATGCTGCAGCTTCCGGGGATCGACGATCCCCGGCGTCGTGAGGTTCGCGAGTGGCTCGAGGCGAACCCGCAACCGTCCGGCCGGCAACTGGCGGAAGCCGGTCTCGTCGCGCCGCACTGGCCGAAACCGTGGGGACTCGAGGCCGACCCGATCCACCAGCTGATCATCGACGAGGAACTTCGTCGCGCGAAGGTGAATCGTCCGGGCAACACGATCGGTATCGGGTGGGCCGGTCCGACGATCCTGTACGCGGGGACGGAGAAGCAGAAGGAGCGCTACCTCTTCTCGATCCTGTCCGCCGAAGAGATCTGGTGCCAGCTCTTCAGCGAGCCCGGCGCGGGATCCGATCTCGCGAACCTGTCGACGCGCGCGATACGCGACGGCGATCACTACGTCGTGAACGGTCAGAAGGTGTGGACGTCCCTCGCGCACGGTTCGAAGTTCGGGATCTTGCTCGCGCGAACGGACGCCGACGCGCCGAAGCACCTCGGCGTCTCGTACTTCATCTGTCCGATGGACGCACCAGGTGTCGAGATCCGTCCGATCATCGAGATGACGGGTGGACACACGTTCAACGAAGTGTTCTTCACCGACGCGCGCATCCCCGCCGAGAATCTCGTCGGCGAGGAAGGACGAGGCTGGGAGCTCGCGAAGGTCACGCTGGCGAACGAACGCGTTTCGCTGTCACGCGAAGGCGCTTTGTGGGGGATGGGCCCCACCGCGAACGATCTCGTCCAAACCGTGAAGCAACGTGGTGGCGTCGACGACGCAAGTCTGCGGCAGGAACTCGCGCGCGTGTACATCGAAGGGGAATTGCTCGCACTGATCCGCATGCGGTTGCTCGCGGCGAAATTGAAGGGCGAGCAGCCGGGTCCGGAATCGTCGGTGCGCAAGGCGATCGCGGACGAGCACGGTCAGCACATCATGGAGCTCGCGAAGTCGCTCGCCGGCACCGACGGGTTGCTCGTCGACACCGGCCCGCTCGGTCCGGATAACGCGGGATGGGGGCGGGGGTTCCTGTTCGCGCCGGCGCTGACGATCGGCGGCGGTACGTCCGAAGTGCAGCGGAACATCATCGCCGAGCGCGTCCTCGGTCTGCCGCACGACATCGACGTCGAGCGCGGCAAGAGCTGGGCCGACGCCCGCCGCACGCCTGTTTAGGGCGCTGCCGGCGCGGGGACAGTTCTAGGGCCGACTAACAAGGAGCGGGTATATGCGGAGGATCTTCGCGTTGATCTTGGGCGGGATGACGGTGCTGGCGATGGCGACGCCGGCTGCCTATGCCGACTTCGGCCAATCGACGACACCGTGCAACGACGGGACCGTCACGGCGACGCCGACGAGCCTCTGGCCGCCGAACCACAAGATGCGAGCCGTCACGTTGAAGTACGAGGAGTCGGGCGCGAACGAGGACAACAACAACATCATCCAGCTCTCGGTCGACTCGGTGACCTACGACGAGTTTGGCAGCGAGCACGGCAAGTTCAGGAAGGACAACCCCGACTTCACCGGAGTCGGCAACAAGGACCTCGGGATCGACACGACCGACGGTTCCGACCCGGCGACCGTGACGATCCAGCTTCGCTCGGAACGGTTCGGTCACGACCGTGACGGACGCACCTACACGATCGGCGTCACGTGCTCCGATCTCGGATTCGGCACGTCCGGCGTGCCGACGGTCGGAGATACCGCCGATTCGAACACCGCGACGATCACGGTGACGGTTCCGCACAGCCACCGTCGCTAAGACAGGTCGGAGGAAGGCCGCGGGACGGGTCGTCCCGCGGCCTTTTTCGTTGGCGCGGACGGACCACCCGGGCGTACCGTGTCGGCATGAGCAAACAGATCCCGCTGGTCGACTACCTCGTGCTCGGCGACGATCCGCACCTCGTCGCGCACGAATGCAAGAAGTGCGGAGCCCGTTACTTCGATCGACGTAACGCGTGCGCGAGTTGCGAAGCAGACGAGTTCGGTAGCGTCGATGTCCCGACGGCAGGTGAGGTGAAGGCGTTCACGATCGTCGCGATGGCGGCGCCGGGTGTGAAGACGCCGTTCGTGGCCGCGGTCGTCGACTGTGAGGGCACGAGCGTGCGGGGGAACATCATCAACACCGAGCCCGACCCGGATCACGTGTCACTGGGTATGAAGGTACGGCTCGCGACGTATGCCGTTGGTACCGACGACGAGGGCACGGAAGCGGTGGCTTTCGGCTTCGAACCCATCTAACAAGAGGAGACCACAGTGGCCAACGACGACATCTACATCCTCGGTATCCACATGACGAAGTTCGGGAAGCACCCGGACAAGGACATCGTCGACCTCGCGTCGGACGCCGCCCGGGCGGCCCTGACGGACGCCGGCGTCTCGATGAAGCAGATGGGCATCCTCGCGGCGGGCAACCTGATGGGATCCGGCGCCGTCGGGCAGCAACTGCAGAAGCAGATCGGCCAGACGGGCATCCCGGTCTACAACGTGGCGAACGCGTGCGCGACCGGAGCGACGGCGCTCCGCACGGCGATCATGTCGGTGAAGGCCGGTGAGAGCGACTTCGGTCTCGCCGTCGGGGTGGAGAAGCTCGCGGGTGCCGGTCTCCTCGGCCAGCGCGGACCGCGGACGGGCCCGAACGTCTATGAACCGTCCGGCCGGTACGGAGCGGTCGCGACGGTCGACGGACGGATCGGCACGGAGACGATGCCGGGCGTGTTCGCTCAGGTCGGCATGGAGTACGGACACAAGTACGGCGGCACGAGCTTCGAGCTGTTCGCGAAGATCAGCGAGAAGAACCACGCGCACTCGACGCTGAATCCGCTGGCCGCCTACACGAAGAAGATGGCGCTCGACGAGATCATGAACGACGTGATGA
>JAICYB010000093.1 GCA_025934435.1 Actinomycetes bacterium
CGGGCGCCCGGAAGGTTCTAGAAGGCGGCGATGAGATGGCGACAGTCTGTCACCACGCCGTCCGTGAGGTGGACGGACATCACATCGAAACGCAGGACGTCGGCGCGCCGGCCCTCGCGCTGGAGGTATTCGAGCGCGAGGCGCCGTATCCGACGGCGCTTCGTGATCGTGACGGCTTCCTCGGGCAAACCGAACGTCGCGGTGGTGCGCGTCTTGACCTCGCAGAAGACGAGAGCGCCCTCGTGCTCGGCGACGATGTCGAGCTCCCCGCCGCGGACGCGATAGTTCCTGTGCAAGATCCGGTACCCGGCCTCCTGCAGCTTGCTAGCCGCGGCCTGCTCGCCCAAGGTCCCCGTGATCTGCCGTGCCCGCGTCATCTGGCGGAACCATAGGATCCGCCGCCGACACGTTATGGACGACGTCGCGGGATCGGCACCTCGTACTGCGCGAAACGCCGATGGAGCGACGTGTGACTGAGTCCCGTCGCGCGTGCGATGTCCCGCCAGGACCAGCCATCCGACCTGGCGAGCGCGATCAGCTCGTGTTCCAGGTGGTCGACGAACCGGCGGAGGTCGGCGGCACCCCGCAGAGCGAGCCGGGTCGGAAGGAGCGGGATCTCTTCCGCTGCCGTCCGCACTACCTGCGCAACCTGGAGGACGCCGCTCCCGTCGAGCTTCGTCCGACCGTCGGTGTAGAAGATCCGCTTGTACCACTGCATGAACTTGCCGTCGTAGTTTCGGTCCGCGCCGTTGACGAAGTGGTAATCGTCGACCATCGGCGCGTTCGGATCCTCGTCGTCGAGGAGGTCTTCGTCCATGCCGGCACCATGAGCCATGGCACCGACATCGGCGCCTTGTTCTCTTGTGGGCTCGCCATCTTGGGGGCCCCTTCTTCTCCGGGCCCCTTTTTCTCCGGGTCCCTTTTTCGAGCCGTCCGCCTTACGAAACGGAAGTGTTCAGTAACGCCGACGGCTCGAAAAAGGGGTGGCCGGAAATCCGGGGGGGAAGCGTCGAGGGGGTCCGCAGAGGAGGATCCTGCGGAACGGGAGTGGACCTGCGCTAGTCGGTGCCGAGCTCGCGGGCGAGCTCTTCGATCGCCGACGAGTCCTTCGTCAGCTCCTCGATGTTCACGTCGCGGAAGGTCAGGACCCGAACCGACGACACGAAACGGGCCGGACGGTACATGTCCCAGACCCAAGCGTCCGCGAGCTCGAGCGAGTAATAGACGGGACCGTCGTCACCCTTGATCTCGAGCTTCACGTCGTTGCAGAGATAGAAGCGCCGTTCGGTCTCGACGACGAACCGGAACATGGGAAGCACGTCCCGGTACTCCTTGTACAGCTGGAGCTCCATCTCGGTCTCGTACTTCTCGAGATCCTCGCTGGACATGAAATCACCCTAACTCAGATGAGTCCGGGTTGATAGCTTCCGACACCCCGGAATGACCGGCGGTGCACGGGCGACGGGCCGAGCGCGCGGATGGCGGCCCAGTGTTCGTCCGACCCGTAACCCTTGTTCGACGTGAAGTTGTAGCCGGGGTGCTCGGCGTCGAGCACTTCCATGAATGCGTCGCGCGAGACCTTCGCGACGATCGATGCGGCCGCGACGGCGGCCGACATGGCGTCCGCGCGCGGGAGTCCGACGTGCGGTGGTCCGTCGTCCCTCAGCGGGAAGTGATCGCTGATGACGTACTCGGGACGCGGCGCCAGCTGCTCCACCGCCCGCCGCAGCGCGGCGAGGTTCGACACACCGAGACGCTGGTCGTCGATGTCCTCCGAGTCGACGACGACGTAGGAGACGGACACGGCCGACGCCCAGATACGAGTCGCGCATTCGACGCGCTCTTCATGAGTGAGCACCTTCGAGTCGAAGAGGCCCGTCGGGACGTCGTTCGTGTCGAGCGTGACGGCTGCGCACACGAGCGGTCCCGCGAGAGCGCCCCGTCCGACCTCGTCGACACCCGCGACGAGACGGAAGCCCTTGCGCTTGAGGATCTGTTCGAGGCGGCCGGCTTCGACGCGGGCCTTAGAGGCCGAGGAATCGATTCGGCGGCCAAACGACGACGAACGCTTTGCCGATGATGCTCGTCGCTTTGATGGCATGGAACACCCTGCTGTCCGAAGAGTTGGCCCGGTTGTCACCGAGCACCCAGTAGTCACCCTTCGGGACATGGTACGCAGGGACGGTGTCCTCATCGTTCTGCGGACCTTCGCGCGAGTCGTGCTTGAACGACACAAGGTGCCCGTCGAGCGGCTGACCACGGCTATCGACAGGACGGCAATCCGGTTTCGAGCAGACGTATACCTTGCCGTTCTGGAGTGCGACGGTTTCACCGGGTAAGGCGACGATGCGTTTGATGAAGTCGCGCGTGTCGCCCGTCGGGAGTCCGAAGACTTCGGCGAACCAATTCAGCACGCGGTGCGCGATCCCGCGGTTGCACGAAACGGGATTTTCGAGCGCCGTGTCCGGATTGCTCTGACCGGCGGCCGTACACGGATTCGGATACGGATCACGGAACACGATCACATCGCCGCGGTGCGGGTGTCCGAAGCGGTACGAGAGCTTGTTGACGAGGACGCGGTCGCCTTGGCGCAGCGTGGGCTCCATCGACGCCGACGGGATGTAGAACGCCTGGACGAGGAACGCCTTGATGAGCAGCGCGATACCGAGCGCGAGCGCGATCAGAACCGGGAGTTCTTTGAGGAACCTGAGCGCGCCGCCTCCCGAGTCGGACGGCGGGGGCGACTCCGTCGTCGAGACGACGTCGGAATCCAACTGGTTAGTCCCGCTTCTCTTTGATGCGGGCGGCTTTCCCCACGCGGTCACGGAGGTAGTAGAGCTTGCTCCGCCGGACGTCCCCCCGCGTCACGACCTCGATCGACGCGATCGATGGCGAGTGGAGCGGGAAGGTCCTTTCGACGCCAACGCCGAACGAGATCTTCCGGACGGTGAACGTCTCGCGCGAGCCGCCTCCACGACGCCGGATGACGACGCCCTGGTACGTCTGAACGCGCTCGCGGTTGCCCTCGACGACTCGGACGTTCACCTTGACGGTGTCGCCCGGCCCGAAGCGGGGAACTTCGCGGATGAGCTCGCGCTCAACGACGTCGGACAGGTTGATCTTGGCCATAAGGGTCATAGGTAGGGTCGGGGTGCGCAGGCGATACTACACCAGCAAGCGCTGCTAGCTGCCCTTCTCCACCGGGGCCCCTACGAGCGAGCCCCACTCCGTCCAGGAGCCGTCGTAGTTCCGAACGTTCGGGACGCCCAGCAGCTCGTGCAGGACGAACCACGTGTGCGCGGAGCGCTCGCCGATCCGGCAGTACGCGACGGTCTCCTTGCCGAGATCGACACCTTCGTCCTGGTAGAGCTCCTTGAGCTCGGCGGTCGACTTGAACGCGCCGTCGTCCTCCTGGACCGTCTTCGACCACGGGATGTTCTTCGCGCCCGGGATGTGACCGGGCACCATCGCCGACTCCTGCGGGAGGTGCGGCGGCGCCATGAGCTCACCCGAGAACTCCTGCGGCGACCGGACGTCAACGAGGTTGACCTTCTCGAGGTTGTCGCGGATGTAGTCGCGAAGCGCGCGGATGTCGGAGTTGGCGTTCTTCGCCTTGTAGCTCGTCGCCGCGCGAGACGGCACGTCGTCCGTGAGTTCGCGGCCTTCGAGCTCCCACTTCTTGCGTCCGCCGTTCATGAGCTTCACGTTCTCGTGGCCGTACACCTTGAGGTACCAGTAGGCGTATGCGGCGAACCAGTTGTTGTTGCCGCCGTAGAGGATGATCAGCGAGTCGTTGCCGACGCCGTCCCGCGAGGCGAGCTCCTCGAGACCTTCCTTCGAGATGAAGTCGCGGCGGATCGGATCCTGCAGATCGCTGCGCCAGTTCCAGGCGATCGCGCCGGGGATATGGCCGCGTCCGTATGCCTCGGTGTCTTCGTCGACCTCGACGATGACGACGTTGTCGTCACCTTTGTGTTCCTCGACCCACTCGGTCGAGACGAGTACGTCTTTCGCGTAGTCACTCATAGGACGGTCATCGTAGCAACCCGTTTCGCCACCGCTCTATTGCACCGTGGTCCCCGGACAGCAGGACATCCGGGACCTTGTGCCCCCGGAAGTCGGACGGCCGCGTGTACTGCGGGAACGATCCCTGGCTGATCGACTCCTCCGTCCCGACGACGCCGGGAAGGAGCCGGACGACGGCGTCGACCACGACGAGCGCGGCTGCTTCCCCGCCGGCGAGGACGTAATCGCCGATCGACAGCTCCTCGTCGGCGAGGTGGAGCGCGACGCGCTCATCGACACCCTCGTAGCGTCCGCACAGCAGGACGACCCACTCCCGCCCACTGAGCTCGCGCGCGACTCCACGATCGAGCGCGCGCCCATGGAGCGAAAGCAGGATCACGTGGCTGGAACGAGAAGGGTCGATCGCTTCGACCGCTCGGAAGAACGGCTCGGGCGTCATGACCATCCCCGGCCCCCCGCCGTACGGTTCGTCGTCCACCTTGCGGTGCGGATCGAGCGTGTAGTCGCGCAGATCGTGCACGCGGAGGTCGACGAGACCTCGTTCGCGCGCTTTGCCGAGGAGCGCCGCCGCGAGGAACGGCTCGACGGCCTCCGGGAAGATCGTCACGACGTCGATTCGCATATCGAGATGATGCACGCGTACCGTGGATGCAGGTGCGCTGGCCCGTCCTGGTGCTCGTGGTGGTGTTCTCCGCGGTGATGCCGCCCGCCCACGCCGCGACCGTCATCCACGTCACCACCACACATGACGCGCTGGCGAACGACGGCCGTTGCTCGCTCCGCGAAGCGATCACGACCGCGGACACCGGCTTCGCATCCGGGCCGGCGCGCGGCGAGTGTCAGCCGGGAACGACGATCCTGCTCAAGAAGAAGGTGTACACCCTCACGCTCGACTCCCCCGGTGAGGACCTGAACCTCGGGGGCGATCTCGACATCACCGCGAGCATGAAGATCGTCGGCCGCAGGGGCACGAAGGTCGAACAGCGCA
>JAICYB010000092.1 GCA_025934435.1 Actinomycetes bacterium
ATCGTGCTCGCGACTCGGGGATCTCGAAGGCTTCGCCGCGAAGCACGGACTCGCGATCGTGTCCGTCGATCAACTGATCGAACACCGCGTCGCGACCGAACCGGTTCGAGCGGCCCGCCCGTAACCGTTGGTCGACGCCGACTACTACAAGGACTTCCTTCGCACGGTCTTCCGCGGCAAGAAGATCGTCATCGCCGTCGACGTGCTCGTCGGCGCGCAAGTGGGTCTCTTCCGTGACCTCGGTGCCCACCCGGTGTTCGTGCTCGCGGGAACGCACGGCACGGGAACGGCGCCGGACGTCGACTACGTCCTCATGCACACGGACGGATCACCGCTCATGATCGAAAACATCCGCAACTTCGAGCATGCGCTACAACACCCGCCCGACGAAGCACTCGCCGCGCTCGACAGAGCGGATCCACACCGTGAAGCGATCGTCGTCAGTTCGTTCTTCACGCCGAATGGTGACGTCGCCGGGCGGCGCGTCTACGGCGGCCGCCGTCCCGAGTGGGACGCACTCGAGGACAAGGTCGTGATCGACCGCTTCTTCGACGCCGCGGGCATCGAGCGCGCCCCGAGCCGGATCGTCGCTTCGTCCGATCTCGACGAGAAGGACGTCGTGGTCGCCGGCGACGCCAAGGAAGGATTCAACGGCGGCGCGCAGTACGTGCGCTGGATCCGCACCGACGACGATCTCGCGGAAGCGAGAACGTTCTTCACCGCCCGGTGCGACTCGGTTCGCGTGATGGGATTTCTCGAAGGCATCCCGTGCTCGATCCACGGCATGGTCATCGGGAGCGAGGTGATCGCGCTTCGTCCCGCGGAGATGCTCACGCTCCGGCGTCCGTCGTCGCGCTTCCTCTACGCCGGGTGTGCGACGTACTGGGATCCGCCCGACAGCGACCGCGAGTACATGCGGGATGTCGCGCGCCGCGCCGGCGCGGCGCTCCGCGACCGATACGACTATCGAGGCGCGTTCACCGTGGACGGAGTCGTCACGGCAGAAGGGTTTCGTCCGACGGAGCTCAATCCCCGCTCGGGAGCGGCGAGCGGCGCTCTGACCACGCCGAGCCGTCTCCCCTACGGCTTGCTCAACAAGACGCTCGTCGAGCGCGAAGACTTCGACTACCGTCCGGCCGAGCTCGAAGAGCTCATCGTGACGACGGCCGACGCGACGCGCGGCGGCGGCGCGTACACGTCGCTCCCGGGCGAGCCGTGGGAGCAACAGACCCCCGAGACGGCCGACGGAACGATCACGCTCGGGCCGTCGGGCGTCGGTCGTTTCGTGCTCTATGCGCCGAAGCCGGAAACCGTCGCCATCGGGTCGTCCTTCGCGCCGCGGGCCGTCGAAGCCTTCGGGCACGTCGACCAGAAGTTCGGAACCGATTTCGGCCCCCTGGAACCGGCGAAAGACGTCAGGCGAACCTGAGGATCAATTCGCGCGCCAGCAGCGCGCCGAGGCCGAGCGTGATGCCGGACGGATCGAGCGGCGGTGCGATCTCGACGATGTCGCACGCGACGACGTTCAGTCCTTGCAACGCTTCGATCGCTTCGAGCAGCTCGTTGAACCCGGGCCCTCCTGCTTCCGGCGTCCCCGTTCCCGGCGCGACGGACGGATCGAGCACGTCGATGTCGATCGTCACGTAGACCGGACGACCGATCAGCTCACTTCGGACGGTATCGGGCATGTCGAGCGACGGCGAGTAGTGCGACAGCACCTTCGGGACGTCGTTCCACTCCGTTCGAGCGCCGGAACGGGGGCCGAAGACGTAACACGGCACGCCGCGGTCGGCGATGTAGCGGTAGGTGCACGCGTGATCGCCCGGATAGTCCTCGCGGAGATCGAGATGCGCATCGAACCCGACCACGGCGAGGTCTGTGTGCTTGGCGGCGACGGCACCGACGGCCGGCGGCGTCACCGAGTGGTCGCCGCCGATCGACAACAAGAATGCGTTCGGCGCCAGGTCGAGCAACTCGGCGATCGAGTCCGCGATCTCGTTGCGGGACGAAACATCACCGGCGTCGACCACCCTCATATCTTCGAGATCACGTTTCGCCCGCTGGCTCCACGTCTCGATCGAGTCGGAGAACTCGCGGATCTTCGCCGGCGCCTCGACGGCTCCGGGACGGAACGACACGCCGCCGTCCGTCGCAAGACCGACGATCACGGCCTGCGCGTCCGGCGTCGGTTCGCCGGACTTAGCCGCGAGGAACGGGAACGGGGCGGGCCGTCTCACAGAGCTCCTTCACGAACGGCGGCAATGCGAGTGCGCCGTGGTGCACCTCTTCGGAATACAGGCGGCACTCGATCCCTCGAGCGCGCAGCCGCGCCTCGATGCCGGACGACGCGCGCAGCTGTGCACCGTCCGTCGCGGCCATGTAGCTCCACAGCGTTCCGGGGTACGTCGGCACGAACGACAGATAGGGCTCGCATGCGCCGAACGACGCCGAAAGATTGCCGTACGCCATCTGGAATTCGTCCGTCTGGAAGATCGGCGAACCGGTCTGCGAGATGAAGACGCCGCCGTCGCGAAGCGCGCGGCGGCACGCGGCGTAGAAGTCTTCCGAGAACAGGACGACGGCCGGTCCGACCGGATCCGATCCGTCCACGATGATCGCGTCGAACGCGTCTTCGTGGTCGGCGACGAATGCTGCGCCGTCACCGATCACGACTCGTGCGCGCGGATCGTCGAACGCGCCATCCGAAAGCGACGGCAACAACTCGCGGCACAACCGGATGACCGCGTCGTCGATCTCACACATCACGACCTCGGAGGCCCCGTGCATCAGCACGTGGCGAAGCGTCCCGCCGTCGCCGCCGCCGATGATGAGTACGCGCTCGACGCGGTCGCGCGAGGCGAGGGCCGGATGGACGAGCATCTCGTGGTACGTGAACTCATCCCGCGTCGTCGTCTGGATGAGATCGTCGAGGGTCAGGACGCGTCCGAAGAACGGATGGTCGTAGACGTCGATCTTCTGAAAGTCCGACCGCTCCGAGGTGAGCAGCTTCCCTTCGTATCTGCTGAACACCCCGTCGGCGATCTTCTCCCCGAACTGGGAGCTCAACCCTGCAGACCCCGGCGGACCTCCATGACCTGCACCTGTCCGGGAAGAAAGTGCTTCTTCATCGCTTCGATGCCGGCGTCGACGTCGGCTTCGAGGTTGCAGGTGAAGATGTCGATCGCGGCGTAGCCGTGTTCCGGCCACGTGTGCACAGCGACGTGCGATTCGGAGATGATCGCCACACCCGTCACACCGTGCACCGGGAACTCGACGACGCGAACATCCAGGAGGTGTCCGTCGACGGCTTCGACCGTGTCGCGGAGCGCCTGCTCGAGGATCCTCGCGTCGTTCAGATTGGTGGCCTCCCACATCTCCAGAATCACGTGACGTCCGAGCTGCTTCATCATCGCTAGGCCACCTCCCTTTAGTGGTCGACGGGTTCGGAATCGAGCAACAGAACGGCTGCGCACGCACAACCGAGGCGATCTACCTTGTGTTCCGCGGTTGCGAAGCGGGTTTCCTGCAGTTCCCAGCCGCGGCGTTCGAAACCCTCTTCGATCATCTTCTGCACGACGGATTCGGCATCGTCCGCCCGGCCCTTGTGGTGGTACTCCATGAGGACGCCGCCCTCCGGGCCTTTCCCGGCACCGATGACGGCGGACACGAACTCGCCCGGAACGTTCGAATGGATCTGCGTGTAGACCGTCGGAACGAGCGTTCCCACCGGGAGGTCGGGCTTCGCGCCGAAACGGGCGTCCTTGGGCATGATCGACGACACCCTGATGAGATTCAGGTTGTCGATGCCGGCTTCGCGCAGCGCGTTGTCGAAGGCGGTGAGCGGCGTCAGACCCTCAGAGGATCCCTGCGCGAGGACGAGGAGCCGAGGGAGATAAAGCACCTATCTCTTCCATAAAAAAAACCACCCTCCTGCAGCCGGTGGGCTTGACCACCCCGCATCCAGAGCGGGCTAACCGGACGAGTATACGAAAAACCTCCGGAGCGGTCGTGCATAACGCGGCTGGTAAGATTCGCCCCTCATGGACGTCACGATCGGTGTGCAGGCCCGCGACGGCGCCATCCGCGCCGTCATCGACGACGACAAGCTCGACGCCTTCAAGAAGCAGCTCGAAGAAGCGCTCGCCTCGGAGAAGACGACGATGCTCTGGGTGACGGACAAGGAAGGCCGCGAGTTCGGCGTTCCGTCCGACAAGATCGCGTTCATCGAGTTCGGCAACGAGAAAGCCAGCCGCCAGGTCGGCTTCTCGGCCGCCAGCTAGACCCGGACGACCTTCACCTCGAACGCGCCGAACGACAGCGGCAAGCGCCTCCCCGTCGGCAACGTCACCGTGGTCGTCGTGGTGCGCGAAACGTTGTTCAACGCGAGGAGGACGAACCGCTTCGTCGAGGGGTCGCGGTATATCGTCGCCGAGACCTCTCTCGCGTCCACGCGCACGGGAGCGCTGGGGCCATCCTTGATCGCGGGCAGGAGGCCGCGAACCTCCGCCATCAGCGGATCGAAGGAGTTCTCGAGCCAGCTCGGCGCGGCCGCATAGCGCGCCCAGAAGAACATCCCGTCCACGCCCGCCTGAAGCGAGGCGTAGACCATGTAGCGCTCTTCCGCCGCCGTGGGGAGCCGGTATTGCCGGTACTTCGCTCCCGTCACGCCGAAGGCCTGGATGATCGGGACGAAACGGTGATTCGTCCGCCACCTCTTCGCCGCGCGCAGGAGATCGGCGCGCCACACCCCGAGGTTTGCGAAGTTGTGGGACCTCGTCTGGAAGGGGTAGTCGTCCCACATCATGACGTCCATCGCGCTCGCGTACGGCAGGGCGTACTCGCCGACGTTGAACGCGATGGCGACGGGATGTACGGAGTCTGCGAGCTTGATCGCGTTGTAGATCTCGATGGCCGTCGCCGGATCCAAGTGGTTGAAGGTCGGTTCGTCCGCCAGGTACCAGCCGCGCACGGCCGGATACTTCTTATAGGTGTCTACTTCCTTCGTGACGCCGGCAACGTCGGCCGCTTTCACCCGCTCGGGGTCGATCGGGACGAAGACGCCGAGTTTCGCGGCGTTGGCGGCGTTCAGATAACGCCCGATGCCGTTGCCGGAACCATACGGCAGGAGCGTGTTCATGCCTTCCGCGGCAACGTCGGCGAACGGCGAGGGCTTGTACACCTGGTCGTACCACCCGACCGAGAAGGCGAGCGGCACCCGTCCAACGCGGCGCACATCGATCCCATCGCGGGCCGTCGCCGGCGTCAACACGACCTCGGGGACGAGCACGAGCGCGAGCAGGAACACGACGAGACCGGGACGCCTGATCAGCTTCATCATCTGGCTCAACGTCTTGCCGCCGCCTCCAGTTCAAGGAGCGCTTCCGGCCGCGTCCGGCATGCACCGAGGACGTGCCCTCGCTCACCGTGGAAGTCCGATCCGCCGGTCGCGACGAGTCTAAGCCGTACCGCGGTCGCCGCCAGTTCGTCCCTGATCAGGGGCGGATGGTCGGGATGGTCGACCTCGATCCCGGCGAG
>JAICYB010000079.1 GCA_025934435.1 Actinomycetes bacterium
TGACGAAGGCGATCGCGTCGTCGTCGAACGACGCGGCGACGGCGTCGAGCCGCGTGGCGATGACGGGCACGCCGGCGATCATGAAGTCGAACATCTTGTTCGTGTGGACGAGGTTCGCGTACGCCGTGTCGCGCATCGCGACGATCCCGACGTCGGCGGACGCGATCCGCGTGCGTAGTTCGTCGAACGGGACGTGACCGAGGTAGCGCACGCTGTCGTGCAAGCCGAGCTCGTCGATGCGCCGGACGAGTCGCTCGGCCCCCGATCCCTTTCCCGTGATGTCCAGCCGGAGACCGGGGATGACATCGCGCGCGATCCGCACCGCTTCGAGCAGGACGTCGTGGCCGTAGCGGTCTTCGATCGAGCCGTGACACAGGAGCGTGAACCGCCAGTCCCGCTCGCACGCCGCGCCGGCGAGCACGTCGGGATCGGGGCCGTTCAGGACGACGGCGATCTTCGCGGGATCCGCGCCGCGCTCGACGTAACGCTGCTTCAGCTGCTCGGTCACGGTGAAGACCTGGTCGGCCCAGCCGATGACGCGCTGCTCGATCTTCGCGAGCAGCGGACGGAACGTCGCGCCGACCGTGAGCTCCGCGAGCTCCGGACTCGGCTCGTGCATGAACACGACGACCTTCGCACCGCGTGCGCGCGGCACCATCGCGGCGAACGCGAGGAAGTCCGGCATCGTGCTGACTTGCACGGCGTCGTAGTGGTGCACGAGATCGAGGAGCGCGAGCGTGAGCGTCGCGCCGAGGAAGAACGACGCGTAGTCGGCGATGTAGCGGAGCCGTCCGCCCTTCGTGCGGGCGAGCGGCAGCCGGATGACGCGCACGCCGTTGTCCCGCTCCAGCAGGCCGTGTCCGGGCTCGGCGAGACACACAACGTCGACGGTGTGTCCGGCGTCCCGGAGCGCTTCGACCTCGCGGCGGAGCTTCGGTTCGTAATCGCGGTGGCGGACGAAACAGATGCGCTTCGGCCCCGTCCGTTGCGCGAGCGGCCGCGTCGCGACGCGGACGAACCTTCCGATCACCGGATCGGCGACGCCGGCGAGCGCCAGACCGAGGAGGCCGAAGGTGAGGTCGGCCGAACCGCGCATCGTCAGGTGCGGATCGAAGAGCATCAACGCCGCGCCGACGGTGACGGCGACGAATGCGCCGCTCGCCGCGATACCGGTCGGTCCGGCCCGCGTCCGGGCGAGCGGTCGCGTTTCGCGCAGCGCTCGACGCACATAGATGAAGAACGCGATCGTGAACGGGATGCCTCCGGTCCAGATGAGCCAGATGAGTCCGCTCTCGATGTAGACCCAGTCACGCCACGGCTCGTTCGAAGGCACCCGCGCCGCCGGCCTGACGCCGAGGATGACGTTGGCCGGCGACGCGAGCGGCGGCAGGAAGTACTCCTTGAGGTTCTCCCCACGCGCGACCCAACTCTGCGGCAACCGGGAAACAGGATCGATGTGCGACATGCGTTGATGGATGACGGGTTGCAACGCGATCGCCGCGACGATGAGCACGCCGGCGGCGGCCGTCATGACTTGCTTCACGTGTCCGGTCAGGTACGCGACCGCCCCGAGCGTCACGGCGAGTCCGATCACGCCGGACATCTGACCGGACGCGAGCGCTCCGATACAGAACAGCACTGCGCATGAAGCGAGGAGCGCGCGGTGGCGCTTCGTCCGGAGCATCCAGGCGATGACGATCCCGATGTGGATCACCATCACGTCGGCGAGCGCGATCGAGTTGCCGATGGTTGATGTTGCGCGATTGTTCGACACGAGGTCGGTGACGCCGTCCGGCGCGTACAGATGCATCAGCATGGACGGGACACCGAAGAGCTTCAGCGCCTGCAGGATGCCGATCAGCGCAACGACGCACGTCGCACCGACGGAGAGCGCGAGAGCGCGCCGGATGTCCTTCGATGAGCGCACGGACGCCCGGACGATCAGATACGTCGCGGCGTACTTCCACATCACGAGCGCATACAGCGCGTCGTCCTTCGTGAGGGATTCGCCGCGCGCGATCATCCATGCAACGGGAAGCACCGATGCCGTGAGCACGAGGAGCGCGATCGCGACGTCCATCGGCGGAAGACGGAGGAGCTTCGGCCACCCGTTGCGTGTCCAGACGAAGACCGATCGCGCGAGCAGGACGCATCCGATCAGCACGACGAGCGCTTCGTGCGGACGGAGCAGCGGGAGCGCCGATCCGCGGTTGATCCCGACGACGAGCGGCGTCGCCGCGAAAAGGGTGTACGCCGCCACGGGTGGATAGACGAGCACCGCGACGACGAGCGCGAGCGCACCGAGCGCGGCGATCGCCCGCTCCGGTGAGATCACGGCGAGCGGCGCGGCGACGATCCCCGCGACGATCGCGGCCGTCTGCACCTTTCGCTCGAATGACATCGCGGGCAACACGCGGATGTCTCGGAAGTGGCGCGCCGCACGTGCGGCGAGGAGGGGACCCGCGGGGCGGGACCACGCGCGCCGCACGACGGAACCGTCGCCGGCGCAGTGGTCGTAGGCGATGCGCGCGGCGTGTTCGACCTCAGCCGCTGACGCGGTCGACGTCCGCAGCACCGCTTCGGCGACGGCGAGGCTTTGGCGCCGCTGGCGGAAGCGCAGCACCTGATACGGGCGCGCTGCCTCGAACACAACGGACGCAACGAGATTCCCGACGCTGAGCTCGAGCGGCCGCGCGACACCTTTCAGATCGCGGAACTGGTTCGGGATCCCGAAGTCGACGAGCGAGAGGCTCATCGTTTCGGGATCGATCACGCAGTTGCGAACGTGGAAGTCGTAATACGGCTCGGACGACGCGCCGGTGTACGCGCGGACGGCGTCCGCGAGCGCACGACCGATCCGGGCGACGTCGTTCGCGCCGAGCTCGGTCCCGTGCAGATAGGTGAGCAGACACACACCGCTCGCACGTGTCATGCGCACCGCGGGAACCGGACTCTCCACGAGCTCGATCGCGCGCACCGGTGCGATGTCCGCGACCGATCGCAGCGCCAGTGCCGACAGACCGAGCCTGTCGAATTCGTAGATCGCTCGGGTGCGGCCGTCCGGACCGTCGAAGATCTTCCGCGCGACGGATCCGTCCGGCTCGAAGACGATCGATCCCGTCGCGCTCGGCGTCCTGATGACCCGGCCGCGGAATCCGCCCACGAACATCGCGAGCTCGGCCGAGCCGCGACGCCGCTCGAACGCGAGGTAGGTCGCCGCGCCGATCGTCACCGCCACGACGAGGGCGACGCTGTGGGCATAGGGGATGTGGAGCGAGGCGACGAGCGCGCGATACGCGATCCACGATGCGACGGCCATCGCGCCCGAGGTCAGCGTCAGGTAGCCGAAGGTGGCCCGGAGCTTCGGTCCGCGGGGGAGTGACGCGCGGATCCGCCGCATGAGGTCCGCGGACCCGACGAAGTTCCCCGCCGTCACCGCGAGGCCGAGCGCCGCCATCAAGGCGCCGCTGTGGACGAACTTCGCGGCCGCGATCATGCCGCCGACCGAGATCGCCGTACGGAGGATCGCCGATCGGAAGGGCGAGCTCGCGTCGCCGCGCGCGTACGACGCGTACGTTCCGAGGATGTACGCCGATTCACCGAGCACGCCGGGAGCGAGCGCGACGAGCGCGATCGCTGCGAGCGAGATCGCCCGCGGATTCGCCATCTGCCCGAAGGACAGACCACGCACGAGCGGGAACGCGAGGACGCAGAAAGCAACCGCGCACGGGATCGTGACGAAGGCCGTCAGTCCGATGCCGCGTCCGAACTCCTCGCGGAAGGCCTCGTCATCGCGGTCGTCCCGGGTCAATGACAGCCGTCGCAGCATCGCCACGCCGACGGACTTCGCGCTGATCGCCGGCGGCAGATAGAAGAACGTCAACGCGAGCTGGAAGGCGACGACGCCGCCCGCGATGACGTTGCCGACGACGAGGCTCGTCATCGTGCGAAGCGCGTTGAGGCCCGCTTGTCCCATCGTCGGAGCGAGATCGCGGAGGATCGTCCGCACTTCGTGGTCGCGCGTCGCGAGTCGTGGACGAAGCACGATGCCGGCGCGCAGGCAACCGAACCAGAGCATCGAGGCGTGCAGGACGACGGCGCCCGTGGCACCGATACCGAGAACGAGCAGGAAGTGTTCCGGCGCACGCCGGACGTCGACGCCGGCGCCGAACACGACGCCGGCGACCGCGATCGTTGCGATCGTGCCGATGTTCTCGAGTGCCGGTCCGGCCGCGGGAAGCGCGAACCGTCCGGTCGCGTTGAGGACCGCACCGGCGGTTCCGGCGATCACATAGAGGACGATCTGCGGAAGGATGAACAACAAGAGCAGCGAGCCCGCTCGCTGCTGCGCGGCCGCCGTCGCCGGGTCGCGCACGGCTGCGGTGAACCCGTGCAGCAGGAGCGGACGCGCCGCGATCAATAGCGCGACGATCACGGAGAAGAGCAGTGTCGCGACGCCGAGGAAGCCGCCGGCGACGCGTTCGACGTCACGCCGCTCGTCGCGACGGACGTAGGAAACGAGGTGCGGGACGAGCACGTTCACCAGCAACGATCCCGTCAGGAACTCGTAGACGGCGTTCGGGACGAGGTTCGCGGCCTGGAACGTGTTGCCCATGAACGTCGGTCCGAGGACGGCGGCGATCACGGCGAGCCGGACGAGTCCCGTCACCCGGCTGACGATCGTCCAGAAACTCACGACCATCGAGTCGCCGGCGACCGTACTGTCGTCCGGCGCTGCGACCGGCGCGGGTTCGACCTCCGTGCGCTCGGCCTGAAGGGTCATCAGTCTCCGCGGCGGCGCAGTAGCGCGAGCGCCATCGCACCCGCGATGAACATGCCGATCACGATGCCGAACGAACCTGCGCGCAGCGGCTTCGGGTACAGGGGCGACGGCAGGACGCTCGCGGCGTCAAGCGTGCGCGGTGTTCCGTGGAGGTTGCCGGCCGGGGGGAGCGCGGCGAGCCTCGCCTGCACCGACGTGATCTGGTGGACGAGGTCGTCCGCGTGCGCGGCCGCGGTCGCCCGCGCGTTCGAGTCCGAGTAGGCGTCCGTTGCCGCGGTCTGCGCCGTTGTGAGCTGCGCGCGGAGCGATGTCAGCTGTGCATTGAGCGACTGACCCGTTGTGCCCGTCGACTGACCGACGTAGGTGTCCGCGATCTCCTGCGCGATGCGTCGCGCCCGCGGCGCGCTCCGGTCGGCCACGGTGACGTGAAGCACTTCGGTTCCCGGAAGCACGCTGACGTCGGTGGCTTGTTCGAGCTTGTCGACCGTCATGTGCTCGCGCTGCGCGACCGGTTCGAGGACGCTCCGTCCACGAACGATGACCTGTTGTGTTGCGAGTTCTCGGTCGAGCTGCACGGAGGACGAAGCCGACGCAGACGGTTCGTAGATGATGTCGACGACCCCACCGCGGATGACCGGCTTGGTCATCGCGTAGCCGATCGACGCGGCCGCGCAGACGGCGATCACGACGAGGCTCACGAACGCGGTCCGTACGAGCTTCGACAGAGGGATCGGCGTCATGGCCGTCCGCGGCTGGTCCAGGAACGACGCATCGCGCAGCACGAGGACCTCTTGCGACGTCGAATGACCGTTCGTCGGAGTCGCCGCTTGCATCTCCTGCGTCATCTCATCTCCTTCGCCTGCTCGGCTTCTTGGCGCCGACGGCGTCGCGAAGCGCCAGTGCTACGCGCTCCATCTGCGTCGGTGACATCGTCGGGAACATCGGAAGCGACACGATCTCGGACGCCGCACGTTCGGCGACGGTGAGTGGTTCGTCCGCGAAGCCCGCGAAGGGCGGCTGCATGTGACACGGGACGGGGTAGTGGACGCCGGTTTCGATGCCGCGTCCGCGCAGGAGGTCACGAACGCGGTCGCGGTCCGCGACCCGCGCGACGAGAAGGTGGTGCACACCCTCGGTCTCGTCCGGTTCGCGGACGATCTCGCACTGAGTGCCGAGGAGCAGCTTGCGGTACATGCGCGCGATGTTCCGCCGGGACGCATTCCAACCGTCGAGATGCGGCAGCTTCACGGCGAGGAACGCGGCTTGGAGTGCGTCGAGGCGGCTGTTCGTCCCGAGCGCGTCGTGCTCGTACCAGGAGCCGTGCGCGCGCCCATGGTTCGCCGCGCTGCGGAGGCGGTCGGCGAGCTCGCCGTCGTTCGTGATAACGGCTCCGCCGTCGCCGAGCGCACCGAGGTTCTTCGCCGGGTAGAAGCTGAAGCAGCCGGCGACGCCGAACGATCCTGCGCGCCGGCCGCGGAGCGTGGCGCCGTGCGCTTGCGCTGCGTCCTCGATGACCGGGATCCCTCGCCGGGCGGCGGCGTCGACGATGGCCTCCGCGTCCGCGACGTTGCCGTAGAGGTGGACGATGATGACCGCCGCTGTGCGCTCGTTCATCGCCGCTTCGACGTGTTCCGTCGTCACGAGGAGCGTCTGCGGGTCGACGTCGACGAAGCGCGGGCGTGCTCCCGTCAGAACGATCGCTTCCGCTGTTGCGACGAAGGTGTTCGTCGGCAGGATCACTTCGTCGCCGGGGCCGATGCCGAGGGCGCGGAGCGTGAGGGTGATCGCGTCGGTGCCGTTGCCCACGCCGATCGCGTGCTTCGTCCCGCAGTACTCCGCCCAATCCTGTTCGAACGCCGCCACCTCGAAGCCTCCGATGAAGGAACGGCTCTGCAGGACGCGGCTCCACGCGCGTTCGAGCTCCTCGGTCAGCGGCTCGTGAAGAGCGTCGAGGTCCACGAAGGGGACCGGCTCGGCCGCCCGGGTGCGGCGGCGAGGCTGCTCAAGCAGCATCGTTCACCTCCGCGGTCTGACCGGTGGTGAGCGAGTGCTGCGCGGCTTCGAGCACGCGTACAACCGCGAGGCCGTCGTCGGCGCCGGAGAGCGGCGACGTTCCCGTCGTCATGCATTCGAGGAAGTGGCGGTTCTGGACGAGGAGCGGCTCTTCGAATTCGATGTACGGCGACGAGATCCCGCCGTAGCGGTACGACATGGGCACGCCGAGACCGTTCTCGGTGGCGGTGACGCCTTTGTCGTATACGCGGACGCGCTCTTCGGAGGCGAGGTCGTCATACACGGCCATGCGCGTGCTTCCGACGACGGTCATGCGCCGGACCTTGCACGGGTCGAGCCAGCTGACGCGGATGTTCGCCGTGACGTCCAGGTCGTCGTAGATGAGTCGCATGTATGCGACGTCCTCGAGCGCGTGGTGCGCGTGCCGTCCGCCCCAGGCTTGCACGGCGCTCGGGGCCCGTCCGAGGAGGTAGTTCGCGATCGAGATGTCGTGCGGAGCGAGGTCCCAGAGCACGTTCACGTCGCTCCGGTACATCCCGAGGTTGAGTCGCGCGCTGTCGATGTAGAAGACGCGACCCATCTCGCCCGCAGCGATGAAGTCACGGAGGTAGCGCACGGCCGCGTTGTATTCGAAGGTGTGGCCGACCATGAGCGTCACGCCGGATTCGTCGGCCGCTTCCATGAGCTGCAGGGCTTCGTCCGCGTGAACGGTCAGCGGCTTCTCGACGAGGACATGCTTCCCGGCCTCCATCGCGCGGAGCGCGAGCTTGGCGTGGGATGTCGGCGGCGTGGCGACGACGACGCCGTCGACCTCGTCGAGCGCGTCTTCGAACGAGGACGTCGCCCCAACGTGCGGGAACGAATCGACGAGCACGTTGCAGCGCTCGAGGTCGCTGTCGACGGCGATGATCTCGCCGACCTCGGGGAGCTGACGCAGCACGCGAACGTGCTTCGCGCCCCAATATCCGCAGCCGACAACCGCGATGCGCTGACGCAAGCTTTCCTGCACCTGTCCGCTCTTCCTTCCTGCCTTGCCTTTGCCTTGCCCCTCCGCTCACGGACGCGCGTGAACAGAGACATCAGTCACGACTTTCGTGAGCAGCTGCGTCTTAGCTGCTCGTGCTCTTTCTGGTGCGGCGGCCCATCATCGTGCGGCCGATGATCACGAGGCCGAAGCCGGCCAACGCGAACCCACCGATGTCTACGCCGGTCCTCGGTAGCTCACCGTGACCACGACCGGGAAGCGGTTGTGCCACGGCGGCGCCCACCGACGTTGACGGTGGTGTCGCTCCGACGTAGTTCGGTCCGTCCGTCTGCGCGAAGGCAGACACGACCGGGAGCCACAACGCGACGATGAGGATCGCTGCGAATGAAGCGATACGCCTTGCCTGCACTGCGCCGCCCTCCGACTTGCGATGTTTCTGTTGCGTTCGTGCGTTTGTTACCACAGAGACACATGTTCTAAACCGTCGTCCCAAGTTTTCTTTCCGAGATGCCAGCGGACCGCGGGAACACGAGCCGCCGGAACGATCGTGACGCGGTCGGGGTGCGGTGCGGTGAAGCGGATGACGACCGTACGTGACGCTCCGCGACGCAGGTCGACGGTGACGCCGATCGCGACGTCGGGGCCGTCCGGGCCGTAGATCGCGACGCGCCGCTGACCGGCGACGGATGCCGCCGTCGTCCGGCCCGGGAGCGTCACGAGCAGGATGCCGTTGTACTCGCCGGCGACGGAGTGACTGAGCGGATGCGGGCCGGCGACGTACGGCGGCTCGTTCGCCGGCGAGGAGTTCCGCAGCCTGATCCGGATCTCGCCGCGCTTCAGGGCTGCGTCCACATCGATGAACTGGTCGAGCTTGGTCCCGCTCCGGTTGAGGAGGGACACGGCGACGTCCGAAGACCTCATCCGGCCTCCGGCGCCAGCTTCCACCAACGCCTCCTCGACCCTCGCGTCCGCCGACCACGCCAGCAGATGGCGGCCGGCGGCCGCTGCGCCCAGACGCGAGACGAAGGAGCGAGGATCCCAATCGCCCGCTTCGACCTTGGCGAGCGTCGCGGACGCGATCGCACCGAGGCGGTCGCGCCGCGCCGCGTTTGCATCGTCCGTCAACGGAAGGCCCACGTACTGGTCGTGCAGCAGGTAGGACACGACGTTCGTCTTGTCGAGCCGCATACCGTCGACGACGACGGGCCCGGTCGATCGCAGGATCTCTCGGAGCGCGACGGGGTCGAGGGCGATGACGCCGTCGACGGTGCCTCGTCCGAGTGCTTCCCACATCCGTGCGGCGAGGCGAGCGGACACGTCGAAGCGCGGCGTCACGTTGACGTTCCGCCACTCCTCGTTCGGATGAAGCCACGACCACGATCGCCGCATGTCGGGATCGAGCGGGACGCGCGAGCCGGGGATCTGAAGATCGACGGTCGAGGTCATGTCGCCGAGCGACAGCCGGCCTCCGTCGATCGTGAGCTCGCCGGCGCTGAGGAACATCCCGGAGCCCGCGCGCATCTCGCCGTTGTTCGCCGCGAGGACGAGAACGTGGGACGGACCGCGCACGACGGGAAGGAGCGCGCCGATCACGTTCGCGCCGCGATCGATCGCAGCGAGATCCGACGAGAACTTCCGGCGCTCCGCGCGAAGCGGTGGAAGGAGCCACGTCCGGGGGCCGAGGTCGACGGTGCCGACGTTGTCGCGGATCGCCTGCGCGACGCGCGCGGCGGAGGTCAGCGCGGCGAGCCGGCGCCCGGGAGATGCGGAGAGCAAGCCACCGGACGGCACGCTCCGCGCCGCTCGATCGACGGCGGCCGTGACGCGCGCACCGGCGCGCGCCAGCGCTTCGAAGCTCGCGAGCTGGCGCGACGCGAGCGGGATCGCGCGGACGGGGAAGAGCACCGGTGAGCGCGCGATCGCTTCCGCGCGGCGGAA
>JAICYB010000045.1 GCA_025934435.1 Actinomycetes bacterium
AGCACTTCTCGGCCGGATCGCACCGGAAGTCGATGACCACCGTGCGGTCGGTGATCGACTGCGCCTTCTCGACGACCGGCTCGACCTCTTCCGCGTGCTCGACGCGGAACCCGATCGCGCCGTACGCCTCGGCGAGCTTCACGTAATCCGGACAGTCCTGGCCGAGATAGATCCCGGAGAACCGTCCGTCGTAGAAGAGCTCCTGCCATTGCCGGACCATGCCGAGGTACGCGTTGTTCAAGATCCCGATCTTGATCGGGATCTGCTCCGTCGTCATCGTCGCGAGCTCCTGGCACGTCATCTGGAAGCAGCCGTCGCCGTCGATGACCCACACGTCTTCGTCCGGACGAGCCACCTTGGCCCCCATGCCGGCCGGCACGCCGTAGCCCATCGCGCCGACGCCGCCGGAGTTCACCCACGAGTTCGGCCGCTTGAACCGGATGTACTGCGACGCGAACATCTGGTGCTGGCCGACGCCCGATGCGTAGACCGCATCGCCGTTCGTCACGCGTCCGATCGTGTCGACGACGTATTGCGGCAGGAGCTGCCCGTTCGACGACTCTTCCGGGTAGCGGAGCGGATACTTCGCCTTCCACTCGTCGAGCTGCGCGCGCCAGATCGAGAGATCCGGTTGCTCGGGCTTCGTCCGCTTCCACTCCTCGATGAACTGGCGGATGACGTGTTTCGCGTTGCCGACGATGCCGACGTCCGGTTGACGGTTCTTTCCGATCTCGGACGGATCGATGTCGACGTGCACGACTTTCGCGTTCGGCGCGAATTCGGCGAGCTTGCCGGTGACGCGGTCGTCGAAACGGGTGCCGAGCGCGATCAGGAGGTCGGCTTGCTGCATCGACGTCACCGCCGTGTAGTTGCCGTGCATCCCCGGCATGCCGAGCGCGAGCGGATGGTCGTCCGGTATCGCACCGCGAGCCATCAGCGTCGTGACCGACGGGATGCCCGTGAGCTCGCAGAACTCACGGAGTTCGTCGGAGGCGAAGGACTTGATGATGCCGCCGCCGGCGTACACAACCGGACGGCGCGCCTTCGCGATGAGCTCGACGGCCTGACGGATCTGCCGCGGATCGCCGAACGTACGCGGACGGTAACCCGGCAGATCGAGCGAGTCCGGGTACCACCACTCCGTCGTCGCTTGGAGGATGTCCTTCGGGATGTCGATGACGACCGGGCCCGGTCGACCCGTCGTCGCGATATGGAAGGCCTCGTTGATGACTTGCGGGATGTCGTGCACGTCCATGACGAGGTAGTTGTGCTTGGTCACGGGAAGCGTGATGCCGGTGACGTCCGCTTCCTGGAACGCGTCGCCACCGATCGCGAACGTGTTCACCTGCCCGGTGATCGCGACCATCGGCACCGAATCCATCCATGCCGACGCGAGGCCCGTCACGAGGTTGGTCGCTCCCGGACCGGATGTCGCGAAGCACACGCCCGGGATGCCGGAGGCTTGCGCGTAACCGTCCGCGGCATGCGCCGCTCCTTGCTCGTGACGGCAGAGGATGTGACGGATGGACGAATCGATCAGCGGGTCGTACGCGGGCAGGATCGTCCCGCCGGGGATGCCGAAGATGTGCCGGACGCCCTCCTGTTCGAGCGAATAGATCAGGGATTGGGCGCCGGTGAGCTTGTCCCCCGTCTTGAACTCCATCTGCGTCTCCTCTTTGTCGGCGAAAAGAAAAACCTCCCGTCCATTCCGGACGAGAGGCGTCTGGCGCGCGGTGTTCCGCGCGCCTAATGAATTACGAGGACCGTCGAAGCGAACTTCATCGAAAGGGAGTATAGCAACTGCTAGGCGAGCGGCGTGATGACGATCTCGCCGTTCGAGCCGTTTTGACCCGGAGAGAAGATAGCACAGTTGGTCGCCGGCGCCCCGGCGCCTCCCGCGCCGTAACCCGCCCCACCGCCTGTTCCACCGGCGCCCCCCGGGCAATTCGCTCCGCCGGAACCGCCGCCGATGCCCGACGGTGTTCCGCCCGCGCCGCCGGTGCCCGGCGTCCCGCTCGCAGACTGGCCACCCGTCCCACCGGTCGCCGTCGGGGTCTGTCCGTCACACGACACCGTCGACGCTTGACCGACCGCTCCCGGGCCGGGCGGAAGCGTCGCGCCCGGACCTCCGACGCCCACCGTGAGACTGCACACATCGCCCGACCGCACCGGGATGAAGAACATGCCGACGCCTCCGGAGCCGCCCCCGCCCCCACCGCCGCCGAGATCGCTCGCGCCTCCGCCGCCACCGCCGCCGACGACGTCGAGCTCGAGCTGAGAAACGCCCGCCGGAACCGTGTACAGCGTCGCGCCGGGCGTCGTGAACGTGATGGGCGCGGAACCCGTCGCGAGCTGGACGGAACTCGAATGCTTCGGACACGTCCCCCGCCGTGCCGTCTTCAGTACGCGGTGGACGATGCAGACCTTGAGCGAGGGCGCGGGAGTCGCGGTCTGGGCGGAAGCGATGCCCCCGAGCAACAGAGCAACCACGGCGACTCCGACGATGCCACGTGCACGACGCATCGACCTCCGGTGTACCACCGATTACGGTGCGGCGTCGATCTGGAACAGGTTCATGCCGGGTCGATGCGGAAGAAGCTCCCGTTGCCGACGGACATGGCGTACAGCTCTCCGTTCGCGTCCTGGCCGAACGAACCCAGTCCGTCGACCTTCACGCCGAGGGACCTCGTCCCGATGGGAGACGTGCCCCTGACGCCGAAGGCGCGGATCGTCGCGTTGCAGTTGTCACCGAACAGGTACGCGCCTTCGAGATCGTGGATCTTCGACCCGCGGTAGCGGTATCCACCGACGACGGCGCAGTCGCCGTTCGAGTGGTTGTACTCGTAGATCGGGCGATGGTAGTTCGCCGGCGGCGAGCCCCCGTTGTACGGATGGTTGCCTTCCATCTGGTTCCATCCGTAGTTGTCGCCGCCCTTGCCGCTCGCCGGCTGGAAGTCGATCTCCTCCCAGGTGTTTTGTCCGACGTCGCCGATCCACAGATCCTTCGTCGACCGATCGAACGACCAGCGCCACGGATTACGAAGCCCGTAGGCCCACACGAGCGCCTTGCACGATCCACCGTGCGCGTCGCACGTGGAGCTCGCGGCGGCGGAGGCGAACGGGTTCGTCGGTGGAACCTTGTAGTACGGCGGCGAGTCGGACGGAGCGAGCCGGTACATCTTCCCGAACTCGGAGTCGAGGTTCTGTGCGCGGTTCTGCGGGTCGCCGCCGTTGCCGCCGTCCCCGATGCCGAAGTAGAGGTAACCGTCCGGGCCGAACGCGATGTTCGCGCCATTGTGGTTCGGGTAGGGGTCGGCGAACTTCAAGATGTCGTGACCCGTGCTCTTCACCGCTTGGCGATCCGTGAAGTTGTATTCGCGCAAGATGTCGTAGCCACCCGAGCACGTGCCGCCGGCACCGAGGCCGCAGTCCGTCCCCGGCGGCGAGCCCGGGCCGGTGAAGTACACGAAGAGCCTGTCACCCTTCGGCGAGAACGTCATGCCGAGCAGACCTTGCTCGCCGCTGTCCTGCACCTCACTCGAGATGTCGAGCGCCGTCGCCCGGACGGCGCCGTTGCGGAACTCGACCACCTGGCCGCTCTTCTGCGCGATGTAGATCGTCGGATCGCCGCTGCGCTGCGCCATCGCGATCGGCTCCTTCAACGTCGCGAGCTTCGTCAGCTTGACGCTCGCGTTCGCGAGGTTCGGCGCGGGCGACTTCGGTGCGTGCACGACGACGTGACTCGCCGTAGCGACCGGCTGCTGCGTGGGTGCCGCCGTACCGGTCGAGGTCGGGGTCGGCGTCGCCAGCGGTAACGGGGTCGCCGACGAGATCACGCGGTGCGTCGTGGGCGGTTTGCTGTGCCCGCACGCAGCCGCGACGACGCAGACGACGGCGAGGACGGACAACAATCGGTGCACCTCAACACGGTACCGCCACGTAGCATGCGTGGATGGACGAACCGAAGGTCGCCGAGCAGCATTACCGCATCGGCGACACGATGGCCCTCGCCGCCCTTGCCGCGTGGATCGTCTTCCGTCAGGTCACGTCACGCATCGGCGTCGCCGTCGCACCGAAGGTCTTCCGGACGAAGCCCTGGGTCATCCCGCTCATGACCAACGCGGCACCGCAGTTGATCCTCGCCGGCACCGGCATCGACCGCCGCTGGGATCTCTTCGTCGCGACGACCGCGACGTCCGTCCTTCTGTCGACGATCATCGGGCTCATCTACTACTGGGCCGGGTGGCGGTTCGGCCACAAGCTCGCCGAGATGTCGCAGCAGCCCGGCTCGCCGTGGGCGACGATCTGGAACCCGAAACAGATCGCCCGCGCCGAACGATGGATGGACCGCTGGGGGATCATCGTCGTCTTCCTCGGACGAGTCACCGAGCACTTCACGCTTCCCATCACGCTCGTCGCGGGTGCGAGCGAGATGCGTTTCCGCCGCTTCCTCGCGGCGCACGTCGCCGGCGCGATCGGCTTCGCCGTCATGTTCCTCTACATCGGCGGCGTCGCGCGGGAGAAATGGCCGTGGCTCCCCCACTGGATCTCCCACGTGTACGCACCGTGGGCATTCAAGATCGGCCTCGCATCTCTCGGCCTACTCGCGATCGCGTTCTTCCTCGGGCGCTTCATCAAACCCGACGGCAAGTCGGCTGAAGCTCAGGACGCTTCGACGACGACGCCCTCCCAGCCGTCCAGCGACAACCCGCCCGCGAACGACTGACCGTCGCGTTCGCGCGTCGTCGAGATACGGATGACGCCGCGGATGCGGGAGATCTTCTGGGGTTCGTCCGACATGTTGAGGGCGATCACGTGCTTGCCGCGCCGGTACACCCAGGTCCCGTCGGGAGAGGTTCGCTTCGAGTACGTCGCCGAGACGAACTCCTTCCGCAATGCGATGAGATCGCGCGTGAGGTGCAGGACGGATCCCTCGTCACTGCGCTGGGCCTCGACGTTGGTCACGTCCGCATCGCCGATCGGGAGCCACGGGTCGGAGCTGGTCGTGAAGCCCGCGCCGCGTTCGGCGCTCCACTGCATGGGAGTGCGTCCGCCGTCACGTCCGGAGTACGCGGGCCAGAAGCGGATACCGACGGGGTCGCGAAGTTCGTCCTGCGTGAGGTCGACATCGCGGAGCCCGATCTCGTCACCGTAGTAGAGGACGGGCGTGCCGCGAAGCGTGAGCAAGAGCATCAATGCGAGACGTACCTTCCGTTCGTCGCCGTCGCACCACCGCGTCGCCAGCCGCTTCGCATCGTGGTTCGAGCCGGTCCACACGGGCCACGCGTGTCGCGGGAACAGCTTCTGGACGTTACCGACGATGTCACTCATCAGTCCGGGATCGAACCGCGCGTGGACGAACGGGATGTTGAAACCGAGCTGGATCTCGTTGTCGCGCGCGCCGTAGAACGCGACGAGCTGTTGCATATCCCAGACGTAGGTCTCACCGAGGAACAGCCGCTCGGGGTCGAACGTTCGTCCGACCTTTCGCCACTGCTTCAAGACGTCGTGCACCTCAGGACGATTCGCGCTGTATACGCGCCTCTGGCCGAAGACGCGAACGGTCGGCGGATCCTCATCCGTCGCCTGGGGGTTGTCCCGCAGGTCTTTGTCTTTCACGATGGCGTGACAGACGTCGACGCGGAATCCGGCGACGCCGCGGTCGAACCAGAAACGCAAGATGTCATCGAACGCGTTCCGGACGTCGTCGTTCCACCAATTCAGGTCCGGCTGCGTCGGCAGGAACAGATGCAGGTAGTACTGCCCCGTCGTCTCGTCCAGCGTCCAGGCGTCGCCACCGAACTCCGAGAGCCAGTTGTTCGGAGGGGATCCGTCCGGCTTCGGATCGGCCCACACGTACCAGTCGCGATGCACGGCGTCCTTCGAGCTCCGAGAGTCGGCGAACCAGGGATGCTGGTCGCTCGTGTGGTTCGGAACGAGGTCGTTCATGACTCGGATGCCGCGCGAGTCGGCTTCCTTCACGAGGCGATCGAAATCGTCGAGCGTTCCGTATTCGGGGTTGATGTCGCAGTAGTCGGCGACGTCGTAGCCGAAGTCGGTGTTCGGCGACGCCATGACCGGATTCAGCCAGACGGTGTCGATACCGAGCCACGCGAGGTGATCGAGGTGGTCGAAGACGCCTTGCAGATCACCGATACCGTCGCCGTTCGAATCACCGAAGGAACGCGGATAGATCTGATAGATGACGGCATCCCGCCACCAGTTCTTAGGCACGTACGAAGTCGGCGATGATCTTCGCGAGCTCTTCGGGTTTGTCCTCTTGGATGAAGTGCCCGCCGCCTTCGATCGTCGTGTGCGGCTGACCCTTGGCCCCCGGGATGACTTCACGCATCTGGACGTCCGCCCCACGCGTGATCGGATCGGAATCGCCGAAGCACGTGAGGAACGGCTTGTCGAACTTCGCGAGTGCTTGCCACGCACGCTCCTGGTCGGGACGCGCGGGGTCGTCGGCTTCCGCGGGCACGAGGATCGGGAACTGGCGCGCGCCCTCTTTGTACGACTCGTCGGGGAACGGCGCGTCGTAGGCCGCGATCTCTTCCGGCGTCAGCTTCGCGACGTTGCAACCGCCGGCGATGATCGCGCCGATCGGCATCTCGGGAACGGACTGCGAAAACTCGCGCCACCGCCGGAACGCCTCACCCATCCCACCTTCGCCCGTCGGGAGCCCCGTGTTGGACGCGACCACGCGCGCGAAGCGTTCGGGATGCTCGGCGACGAGCCGGAGCCCGATCAGCCCGCCCCAGTCCTGTCCGAAGACGGTGATGTCGTTCAGGTCGGCCGCTTGGACGAACCCCCACATCCAGGCGACGTGTCGCGCGTAGGTGTAGTCCGTCCGTTTCGAGGGCTTGTCGCTTCGTCCGAAGCCGACGAGATCGGGCGCAACCGCGCGCACGCCGGCCGCCGTCAGGAGCGGGATCATCTTCCGGTACAGGTAGCTCCACGTCGGCTCGCCGTGCATCAACAGGACGACGGGTCCGCTCCCCTCGTCGATGGAGTGCACACGCAATCCGTCGACATCGACGTAGTGCGGCTCGAAGTCGTAGCCCGCGAGCGAGTCGAATCGTTCGTCGGGCGTGCGGAGGGCATCCATCGGCTTCAGCAGGATGCAGCGGCGCCGGACGGTTCGTCTAGTTCGACGACCTGCGTGCGGCGTTCATCGACCACGGCATCGACCACACGATCGATCACGTCGTCGAACTCGAGCTCGGCAGCGCCGGCGCCGGCGAGCGGTCGTGGACGGCGCGGTTCACCCGAACCGGACGTCCCGCCCCACCCGCGATGGAAGATCACGCGAGGCGCGGCGTCGAACGCCGACCGGACGGCCGGGACCTCGCGCCACCTCTCGTACTGCGACTCTTTCTCGAACGCGATCTCGAGGACGACGCCCCACGTGCGGTGCAGCCATCGCCACTCGTCGGCGCCGTGCTCCAAAGCCGTCGTCGTGAGGATGTCGCCGTAGGCGTGCTGCCAGGCTTCGCCGTCGATGATCTCTATCGACATCTCGTAACGACCCACGTTCCGAGTCTACGGCGACCGTCAGTCGACGGCCATGCCGCCGCCCTGGAGCGGCGGACGGGCGCTCGCGCGCATACGCCGCAGCAAGCGGTTCGTGACGGGTTTCACGAGCGGATGGACGCCCCCGTTGTTCGCGGCGTCATCCTGCCATGCCTTTGAACGCGTCATGAACGTCTCGGCGTCGTTCAGCTCGATGCAGTCGAGGCGGTCGTCGTTGATGTCCACGACGATCGTGTCGCCGTCCTCGATCAGTGCGATGGGTCCGCCGAGGTACGCCTCGGGCGAGACGTGTCCGACGACGAGTCCGACCGATCCTCCGGAGAAGCGCGCGTCGGTCATGAGTCCGACGGTGATACCGCGTTGACGGCACAGCGCCGTGATGCGCGACGTCGGGTCGAGCATCTCCGGCATCCCGGGCGCGCCTCGGGGCCCTTCGTAGCGGATGACGACCATGTCGTGGTCCTCGAAGACTTCGGGCGTGTCTTCGAGCGCGGTGATCAGCAAGTGCTCGCTGTTGAAGATGCGCGCTCGTCCCGTGAAGACGCCGTTGACGACGCCGCCCTCGACGCCCGCGATCTTGATCACCGCGCCGCCGTCGGGGGCGATGTTGCCCCGCAGCAGACGGAGCCCACCGGTCGGCTTGAACGGTCCGTCGACGGAGTACAACACCTTCCCGTCGGGCCGCGGCGGATCGAGGCGAGCGACCTGCTCGGCGAGCGTCTCGCCCGTGCACGTCATGCAGTCGCCGTCGAGTAGCTCCTGGTCGAGGAGCTCCCTGACGATGACCTGCAGCCCGCCGTTGTCGTCGATGTCGACCATCGAGTACACGCCGAACGGCCGTGCGTTGAAGATCACGGGGACGCGCCGCGATAGCTCGTTGAAATCTTCCTGGCTCATGGCGTCGTTCCAAAGATCGATGCCGGCAGCGCGGGCGATCTCGACGGAGTGCAGGACGACGTTCGTCGAACCCCCCATCGCGATCGCGACCGTCATCGCGTTCCGGATGGATCGCGGGGTCACGATGTCGCGCGGTTTGATCCCGCGGTTCGTCATCGTCAGGACGCAGTCGATGAGCTGGTTCGGAAACTCCTTCACACGGCGGACGTCTTCGGCGGACGGAGCGACCATGTGCAGCGGCTCCATCCCGAGGGTCGCGATGAACGATTGCATCGTGTTGTACGTGAACATGCCGCCGCAGCTGCCGTAGCCCGGACACGAATGCAGGGCGATCCGGTTCCGAACGTCCTGATCCGGATCAGCGGCGTCTTGGAACGCCACGATGATGTCGAGACGCTCTCTCGTCGCGGGATCGATGCCGGGCTTGATCGGTCCGTCCGACATGATCACGGCCGGCTCGTTGTGCTCAAGTATCGCGGCGAGCGTACCGACGGGCGGCTTGTCGCAGGCGACGACGGCGATAAGGCCCTTCATGCGATTCGCGTTCAGATGCGTGTCGACCGTTTCGTTCGTCAGCTCGCGGCCGATCAGCGAGAAGCACATCTCATCGGTTCCGTTCAGCTGTCCGTCGGACACACCGAGCGAGTACGCGGGGTGGATCAGCCGGATGGGAAGATCGTCCGCGGCGATCCGGTCGGACAGCGCGTCCTGCACGGCGAGCACCTTTTCCGTGACGCCGAGATAGCACTGGCTGTCGCCGAGGTTGCCGAGGACGCCCCACACGTCGTCGTGGATCTTCGCCGGGTCTTGCCCGAGGAAGCGCGCCGTTCCGACACGCTGGACGTCGCGTCCGGGATTGTCTGAGGCGAAACCGCTATCGGCCGTCATCGTCCGGCCAGGATACGGCTAGGGGCAGAGCTTCGGACCGACGGCGAGCGTCGGCAGCTTCTTCGTCACCTGACCGAGGAGCGAGTGCTCCGGAACGGAAACCGTGACGCCCGCGACGCTCCCGACGTTCGGAAGACCGACACACGCGGTCGCGAGTTCCTTCACCTGCGGCGCCGTCGGCAGGTTCGGAACGGCCACGTTCGGGGCCGCGACGGGAAGCGTGGGCAAGGCGACCTTGGGCACGGAGACGACGTTCGTGTGCGTCGCGACCTTCGGCACGACGGTGTTCGCCGTCTGCACGATCGCCGCCGGCGGAGCCTTCGGTCTGATGGTCGCGTGGTGCGGGATGAGGGGCGACACGGCGACGGCGGCCGCGACACCGGCGGCCGCGCCCCCGATCGCGAATCCGCGCCAGCGGACGCGCGTCAGCCACGCGACCGGCGCGTAACCGACGTGCTCGAGCTGAAGACGAAGGCGCGAGCGAGCGCGAGAGAGAAGCGTCCAAGCGGCGTTCGCCGAGAGACCGAGCCTGCTCGCGACGGCCGCCGGCGACTCCTCCTCGGCGTAGGTGATCAGCGCTTCGCGATAGCGGTCCGGGAGTTTCGCGAGAGCCGCACGGACCTCAGCGGATCGCTCGGCCCGGACGAAGGCTTCCTGGGGGTCGCCGTCGTGGTCGTGGATAAGGCCTTCGAGCTCGACGGGTGCGCCGGATGCGTATTCGTGGCGACGACGGAACTTGTCGATCGCGACGCGCTTGGCGACCGTCTTCAGCCAGGGTTCGGCGTCGAGCGACACGCCGCTCGCGATCGCGCGGGTGTAGGCCTCTTGGACGCAGTCCGACGTCTCCTGTCCGGCGACGCCATGGACGCTCGCGCGGACGCGGGAGTAGGCCTTCTCAACAACCCGTTCTGATTGCCCCACTGCTAACTAGTTAACGACAAACTTATTTGTAGTGGTACGCGACATAGAGAATCCGCGTTCGCTATGCGAAACGGCCGAGAAAAGGTACAGCGCCCCGGCAGAAAGCCGGGGCGCTGCCGTGGGGCCTGGGTTGTTGAGCGGGGAGGGCCCCAAGCTATGCAGGCGATCTATGGAAGTGTCGGGACCCCCGGAAGACCAGGGACACCCGGAAGCTCTGGCAGTGTCGGAAGACCGCCGACGCCGCCGTCCGGCGGGATGCAGATGCCGGTGTCGAGCGGAAGCGGCGGAGCAACGGGAAGTGCGACGGGGGCCGGGATCGCCGGTACGTCGCCGTTCAATTGGATCTCGACGCAAACCTGCTGCGCGTCGGCGTGTCCCGCTCCGAGCAGGAACGAGCCGGCCGCGGCGGCCACCACAGCGGCGGCAGCGATGTACTTCTTCATCCTTGCCTCCAGTCGAGGGGTCGTTCTGCCGTTCCCCTCTAATACGCGCCGGCGGCCCGAACCTTGCAGCGGACCTTGCAGCAGGCGCTAGAGGCGTTCGCCGAGGAGCTTCTGGACGACCTGGGCGTTGGCTTTGCCCCGCGTCCGCTTCATGACCTCGCCCACCAGGAATCCCTTGGGTCCCTCGTTGCCGCCGCGGATCCGCTCGACCACGTCGGGGTTGGCGGCGATGACCTCGTCGACGACAGCGCCGAGCTCGCCTTCGTCCGCGATCTGCGTGAGGCCGGAGGACTCGACGACGGAACGTGGGTCCTGACCCGTCTCGGCGACGCGCTTGAGGACGTCGCCCTTCGCGAGCGAGATCGTCACCTTCTGCTCGTCGACGAGGCGCTGGAGCTCAGCGACGTGCGCGGGAGTGACGCCGACGTCCTGCGGCGCGACGCCCTTGTCGTTTCCGAGCTGGGCGAGGTCCTCGTTGTACCAGCGCGCGATCGGCTTGCCCGCGCCGGCGTATGCGCGGACCGCGTCCTCGAAGGCGTCGGCCAGCTTCGGGTCGTCGACGAGCGTCCGCGCGTCCTCGTCGCGGAGCTCATGTTCGCGGACGAACCTCCGCCGCCGTGCCGTCGGAAGCTCGGGGATCGACGCACGGATGTCGTCGAGCCACCCCTGCGGCGGCGAGAGCGGCACGAGGTCGGGGTCCGGGAAGTACCGGTAATCGGCCGAGAACTCTTTCGTTCGGCCCCCGATGGTTCGTCCGGATGACTCGTCGAAGTGGCGGGTCTCTTGGATGAGCGTGCGTCCGCCCTTCGCTTCTTCGGTCTGCCGTTCGATCTCGAACGCGAGCGCGCGCTGCACGGAGCGCAGCGAGTTCATGTTCTTCACTTCGACCTTGACGCCGAACTCTTCCTGCCCCTTCGGACGGATCGAGATGTTCGCGTCGCACCGGAGCGATCCTTCTTCGAGCCGGACGTCGGACACACCGAGCGTCAGCAACAACGTGCGCAGCTCGGCCAGGTACGCCGGTGCTTCGTCCGGCGAACGAAGGTCTGCTTCGGAAACGATCTCCACGAGCGGGATGCCGGCGCGGTTGTAGTCGATGAGGGAATGTTCCGAGTCGGCGATCCGTCCGCCTTCGCCTCCGTGGCGCGTCTTGCCGGTGTCCTCTTCGAGATGCACGCGATGGACGCGGCACCGCCGCGTCTCACCGTTCACGTCGTACTCGAGCGAACCGCCGGTGACCATCGGAACGTCGTACTGCGAGATCTGATAGTTCTTCGGCATGTCGGGATAGAAGTAGTTCTTCCGGTGGAAGAGCGACGTCGGGGCGATGGTCCCGCCGAGCGCCATCCCGATCCGCAGCGTGTGTTCGATCGCTTTGCGGTTCGGAACGGGCAGCGTCCCGGGCTGACCGGTGCACACCGCACACACCTGCGTGTTCGGTGCCGTGCCGAATGTCGTCGTACAACCGCAGAACATCTTCGACTCCGTCGCGAGTTCGACGTGACACTCGAGACCGATGACGGCTTCGTATTCGACCTCGGGAGCGGCGGCCGGCGGCGGCGGTGCGGCGGCGAAATGCTCGGCGGCTGTGTCCGTCGCTTCGACGGGCGCAGCGGCCGCGGCCTCCGGAGCGAGCAGCGTCGGACCGACGATCGCGGCTTCGCGCACAGTCCGACGCCAATTGCGGACGCCGTAGATCGCGAAGACAAGCTCGCGGCCGCCGTAGAGCGTGAACAGAAGGTAGCCGGAAGCTCGTCCGAGGAAGGGCAAGACCCCACCGATCCGCCACGAGTACACATCCGACCACTGAAGAGAGATCTCCCCCGGTTCGTCGTCGCCGAACTTCGGAACCCACTTGATCCCCTCCGGCTCGAAAGCGAGGGCACCGGCGGCGGTGCCGCTCCACACGCGCGTGCGTTCGCCCGTGGGATCGACGCGCTCCTCGCCCACGAACGCGGCAAGTCCGAGGAACATCGCGTCGCGTCCGCGTCTGATCTGTTTGCGGCCGATGCGCAGTTCGGTGTAGCCGAGCAGCCAGGCGACGATGACGACCCAGATGATGAGCACGTAGGTCCGCCACGGTGCGTTGTGCCGCATGATCCACGCGTCGACGACGGCGACCGTCGCGACGAGCACGGCGATCCAAGTACCGCGGTCGCCCCAGATCCTGCGACGGAAGAGATTCACGACATCGCTTTCGATCCGTCGAAACCGATCTCAGCTTCGAGTGCGAACGCCGCGCGGAGCATCGTCGCTTCCGCGAGCGCCGGTCCCATGATCTGGAAGCCCACGGGGAGTCCGTCCTCCGCGGCGAGGCCGCACGGGATCGACACGCCGCACGAGCCGGCGAGATTCGCGGGGATCGTACAGATGTCGTTCAGGTACATCTGTAGCGGGTCGGCCGTCTTCTCGCCGATCGCGAACGCGGTCGTCGGCGTCGTCGGCGTCACGAGGAGGTCGACCTTGCCGAACGCAGCTTCGAAGTCGCGGACGATCTGCGTCCGGAGCTTCAATGCCGTGCCGTACCACGCTTCGTAGTAACCGGACGACAAGACGTACGTCCCGAGCAGGATCCGCCGCTTCACTTCGGCGCCGAAGCCGGCTTCGCGCGTCGCGCGGTTCGTGGCGAGCACGTCGGGTGCTTCGACACGCAGTCCGTAACGCGTGCCGTCGTAGCGTGCGAGGTTCGACGAAGCTTCGGCGGGCGTGATCACGTAATAGGCGTCGATGCCGTAGGTCACCGAGGGCACGGACACCTCTTCGACGCTGCCGCCGAGCCGGTTGATCGTCGTCAGCGTTTGCTGGAAGCGCTCAACGACACCGGGCTGCATCCCTTCACCGGACAGTTCCTTGATCACTCCGAAACGCATGCCTGTGATCGGGCGGCCGAGTCCCGACAAGTAGTCGGGACGGTCCCCGGGGATCGACGTCGAGTCGCGCGGGTCATACCGCGAGATCGTTTTCAGAACCAGTGCTGCGTCCCGCACGGAACGCGTCATCGGACCCGCTTGGTCGAGCGACGACGCGAACGCGACCAGTCCGTAACGAGAGACGAGTCCGTACGTCGGTTTCAAGCCGACGACACCGCAGAGCGACGCCGGCTGACGGATCGATCCGCCGGTGTCGGTGCCGATCGAGATCGGGACCATCCCCGCGGCGACGGCCGCGGCCGATCCGCCGGACGACCCACCCGGCACGCGTGACGTGTCCCAGGGATTGCGAGTCGGACCGTAGCCCGAGTTCTCGCAGGACGAACCCATCGCGAATTCGTCGAGGTTCGTCTTCCCGACGAGCAGCGTCCGCTCGTCGCGGAGGTCGCTCCACACCGTCGCGTCGTACGGCGGTTTGTAGCTCTCGAGGATCTTGCTTCCCGCCGTCGTACGGATGCCCTTCGTGCAGATGATGTCCTTGATACCGATCGGGATCCCGGCGAGGGGCGAGAGATGCGCGCCGTTCGCGCGATCGTCGTCGACGCGTGAGCCGTGCCGCACGGCTGCGTCCCCCGTGCGTGAGATGAACGCGTTCAGCTCCGGTTCCGCTTGCTCGATACGCGCGATGACCGACTCCGCGACCTCGGCCGCCTTCACTTCACGACGTTCGAGGAGCGTCGACAGTTCCGAGGCGGAGAGCCGCCAGAGATCGGTGGACGGCATCTGTTATTCGGCGTCCTCTAAGATCCGCGGCACGCGGAAGAACTCGCCGTCGCGGTCCGGTGCGTTCGCGAGGATCGGCTCGCCCATCTCGCACGGCTCGACGACGTCCTCGCGCCACACGTTCGTCAGCGGCACGGGGTGTGCCGTCGGCGGGACGTCGGCGAGCGGCAGCTGCTGTATCCGCTGCGCGCGCTCGAGCACCGCGGAGAGCTGGTCGCGGAAGAGCTCGACCTCGGCGTCCGTCAGCTCGAGACGCGCGAGGCGCGCGACGTGCTGGACGTCTTCGGAGGAGATGGCCATAGCAACGGAGTCTAGTTCAGCAGGTCGAGGAGTCCCGCTTCGTCGAGCACCTCGATGCCGAGCTGCTCGGCCTTCGCGAGCTTCGATCCCGGACTCGACCCGGCGACGAGGTAATCGGTCTTCTTCGAGACGGACGACGCGACCTTGGCGCCGAGTTCGACGAGCCGCCGCGCGGCTTCGTCCCGGCTCATCGCCTCGAGCGTCCCGGTGATCACGAACGTCTTGCCGGAGAGGGGACCGGTCGTCGCCTTCCGCTCTTCGGACATCCGCAGTCCGGCGCGCTTGAACTTCTCGAGGAGCTCGGCCGTCTTCGGCCGCCGGAAGAACTCGACGATCGACTCGGCGACGACACGGCCGACCCCCTCGACGGCGAGCAGGTCGTCGACGCCGGCGGCCGCGATCTGCTCGATCGATCCGAAGTGGTCGGCGATGTCGCGCGCGGTCGTGCTCCCGACGTGACGGATGCCGAGTCCGTAGAGGAGCCGGTCGATCGGACGGTCCTTCGCGCGCTGGATCGCATCGAAGAGATTCGTGACGGACTTGTCCTTGTGTCCCGGGAGCGTCGCGATCGCTTCCTCGTCGAGGAAGAAGATGTCGGCGACGTCCTCGATGAGTTTCTGTTCGACGAGCGCGTGCCCGGTCTTGTAACCGAGGTGATCGATGTCCATGGCGCCGCGTCCCGCGAAGTGGAAGATGCCTTCGAGGAACTGCGCCGGGCAGGCGAGGTTCGTACACCGCGTGACGACCTCGTCGAAGTTGAGTGGCTCGCCGCACGAGGGACACTTCTTCGGCATCTTGAACTTGCGCTCGGTCCCCGACCGAAGACTCGGGATCGGCGCGACGACTTCCGGGATCACGTCGCCCGCGCGGCGCACGACGACGTGATCGTCGATGAGGACACCCTTCCGTTCGATCTCGCTCGGGTTGTGCAGGGTCGCTTGCGACACGGTCACCCCACCGACGCGCACCGGTTCGAGGATCGCGAACGGCGTGACGGCGCCGGTTCGTCCGACATTGACGTGGATGTCGTTCAGCACCGTCGTCTGCTCTTCCGGTGGGAACTTGAACGCGATCGCCCACCGTGGCGCCTTCGCGGTCGCACCGAGGTCGGCGCGCTCCGCGAGATCGTCGACCTTCACGACGACGCCGTCGATCTCGTGATCGAGCGAGTGGCGCCGTTCGTTCGTCGCGGCGCAGTACGCCTTCACCTGCGCGAGCTTCGTCACCTTCTTCCCGTCGGGATGAACGCGAAGGCCGACGCTCTGCAGGTACTCGAACGTCTCCGAATGCGTTCTGAGGTTGAGACCGTCCGCTCGCACGACGCCGTGGAAGTAGATCGAGAGCGGACGAGACGCCGTGATCTTCGGATCCTTCTGCCGGAGCGTCCCGGCCGACGCGTTCCTCGGGTTCGCGAACAAGGTCTTCCCCTGCTCGCCGAGCTCCTCGTTGACCTTCTCGAAGTCGGCGATGTTCAGGAACACTTCACCGCGTAGTTCGAGCCACGATGGTGGTTCGTCCGTATCGAGCTTCGGCGGGAGACCCCGGATCGTCCGGATGTTCGGCGTGATGTCCTCGCCGACGTTGCCGTCGCCGCGCGTCGCGCCGCGGATGTACCGGCCGTTCTCGTAGACGACAGCGACCGACACACCGTCGATCTTCGGCTCGCAGAAGAGCGCCGGATCGCGTCCGAGCTCTTTGACGACGCGCCCGTACCATGCGTCGAGCTCGTCGTCGTTGAACGCATTGTCGAGCGAGAGCAGCCTGTCGGAGTGCTGCACCGGCGCGAACAGCTGCGACGGCGCCGCGCCGACGCGCTGCGTCGGTGAGTCCGGCGTGATGAGCTCGGGGTAGCGTTCCTCGAGACCTTCGAGCTCGCGCATGAGCTTGTCGTATCCCGCGTCGGAGATCTCCGGCGCGTCGAGCACGTGGTAGCGGTAGGCGTGGAAGTCGAGCTGCGCGCGCAGCTCTTCAGCGCGGATACGCGAGGCCGACTGATCGGCTTCCTGCTGTTCTTCCTTCTTGCGCGGCACTACTCGTCGGGATCGAAGGTGACGGCGTGGAGCGCCTTCGTATTCACGCGGAGCTCGAGCACCTCGGGTCGTCCGTAGTGACCGACAGGGTCGAACTGATGCCTCACGGCGCGCGCGTCCGCGACGTCGATCTCAGCCGTGATGATCCCCTCTTCCCCGACGAGGGGGCCGGCCAGGATGTTGCCGGTCGGGCCGACGATCACGGTGTTGCCTTTGGAGAGCCAGTCGTCTGCTCCACCGTAGAGCTCGTCGCGTCCGGGGACACTCTCCGGAACGTCGGAACCTCTGATGCAGAAGTTCACGCCGATGACGAACATGCGGCCCTCTTTGGCGATGTGACGCATCGACGAGACCCACACGTCGTCGTTGTCCCACGTCGGGGCGAGATAGATCTCGATCCCTTGCGCGTACATGGCGGCACGTGCGAGCGGCATGTAGTTCTCCCAACACGTCAGACCGCCCAGTCGACCGAAAGGCGTTTCGAGAACGGTGAGCGTTGAGCCGTCGCCCATGCCCCACACGAGCCGTTCGCCGCCGGTCGGTGTGAGCTTGCGATGTTTCGCGATCATCGATCCGTCCGGAGCGAAGTACAGCTGCGTGTTGTACAGGGTTGAACCGTGCTCCTCGCGTTCGTTGATACCGATCGAGATGTACGCGCCGGCCGCCTCAGCGGCTTCTCCGATCTGCGCGATCGTTGCACTCGGGACAACGACGGATTGATCGAGGAGGCGCGCGAAGAGCCGTTGACCGATACCGGAGAAGGGGGTCGTCCTCCACACCCAGTCGGGGTAGGTCGGGATGAACGTCTCCGGGAAGACGATGAGCTCGGCGCCGTCGGCCGCCGCCTTCTCGATCAGCGAGCACGCCTTGTCCGTCGTCGCCTGTCGATCGAGGAACACGGGCGACGCCTGGACCGCCGCGACCTTGACGCTCGTCACGTCACGATGATGGCACGACGCGGAAGGACAGCAGCGTCAGAACGTTCACGCCGCGCCGGCTGACGCGCTTCGGCGCGCTCGGCTTCGTGAGCGTCAGCGCGTAGATGGCTCCGCCCTTCGCGTAGCAGATGGTCGAGCCGTCTCGCGTGAACGCGAGCCAGTCGACGCTTCCGTCGACGACCCGCTTGAGCTTCGTCCCGGACTCGAGCGCCCATATGCCCTTCGTCCCGGACAGATCCGTCGCGGCGAACGCGACGAACCCCTGCGGGCTCGTCGCCGCGACCGTTGCGTCCCCCTTGAACAGGACGGTGCTGCCATGCACGCCGGCCGGTGTGATCGTCCCTTCTTGGAGCTCGTGGTTGCGCTCGGAGAGCAACTGTTTCCCGTCGGGCGATGCGGCGAGCGGGACGCCGAACGACGCGCTCACGACGGGTTGTTCGCTCGTCTGCGTGTCGACGAGGAGTGAGCCGTTGCCGCTCGCGTTCGCGAGATCACCGATCGCGAAGCGCGACGACGAGATCCAGACGGGAAGACTGAGCGAGGACGGACCCCCGTTGATGAGTCCCGTGCGTCCGGCGTTCGGATCGATGAGAACCACGTCTCCGTTGCCGACGAGCTCGCGTGCGACGAGCTTGGAATCGGGAGACCACCCGAGTGGGATCGTCCCTTGATCGGCGAGCTGGTACCGGCGCTTCGTCCTCGTCTCGTAGATCCAGAGCGCGCCGGTGGCATCGCCGTAGGCGACGTAGCGGCCGTCCGGGCTCGGTTCGGCGAGCTTCGTGTCCTTCGGGATCGATGCGATCTTCGTGTCGCTTCCCGACGCAAGATCGCGTTCGTAGATCGCACCGCTGCCCGCGTAGAGAAGCGTTCCGGCGTCCGGACGGTGTTGCAGCTTCGCGAACGCGAAGGCGAGGAGAGCACCGGCGATCGTCACGAGGACGACGCCGACGAAAAACGTCCCGCGGCTAGGCGCTGTTCGAGATGGTCCCGCCACCGACGACCTCGTCTCCGCGATACAGCACGACGGCTTGCCCCGGCGCGACGGCGCGGACGGGACGATCGAACGTGAGGACGAAGCCGTCCTGCGTCGCCTCGTACGTTGCCGGTGCGGGCTCGCCGCGGTAGCGGACGACGGCGTCGAACCGTTCGCCGTCCGCCGCCACATCACGGACGAACCGCGGGCGCGTCGCTTCGAGCGACGTCGCGCCGAGGCCGCCGGCCGCGGCGATCACGACGGCGTTCCGTTCGACGTCGAGCTTGGCGACGTAGCGCGGCTCGGGAGCGGCGACGCCGAGCCCCTTGCGCTGACCGATCGTGTAATAGGCGAGCCCGCGGTGCTCACCCACGACGTTCCCCGAATCGTCGACGATCGGTCCGCTGCGAACGGCGACGGGCACACGCTCCGCGACAACGTCGCCGGGGCGCCGTCCATCGCCGACGAAGCACACCTCGAGCGAGTCGGCGCGATCGGCGTTCAGAAGATCGAGCTCGCGAGCGATGCCGCGGACCTCGTCCTTCGACGCGATCTCGCCGAGCGGGAAATGCGCCTTCGACACGTCGATCGCGTAAAGGACGTAGCTCTGGTCCTTGTCCGCGTTCCGTGCGCGGTAGAGCCGCGTCCCATCGGTCCTCGCGTAGTGGCCGGTGATGATCCCTTCGAAACCGAGCATCTCGGCCTTCCGCGCCAGCGCGCCGAATCGAACGAGTTCGTTGCATCGCACGCACGGATTCGGCGTCAGACCCGCCGCATAATCGGCAACGAAGGGATCGACAACGTCACGCTCGAAGATCTCGCGGAAGTCGAAAGTGTAATGCGCGATGCCGATGACGTCCGCGGCGCGGCGCGCGTCGGCGACGGCGTCGAGCGTGTTGCAGCCCTTCCCGACGCGAACGGCGTCGTCCTCGAACGACCACTGCTTGAGCGTCGCACCGACGACCTCGTGTCCGTCACGGACGGCGAGCGCTGCGGCGACGGACGAATCCACGCCGCCGGACATGGCGGCCAGCAGCTTCATCGCTTATAGGAGCGCAGCCGCTCGATGATCGGCGGGAGTTCGGTCAGGACGGCATCGACGTCGGCATCGGTCGTCGATCGGCCGACGGTCAGACGGAGCGCACCTTCGGCCCACTTGTTCTCGACGCCGCAGGCCTTGAGGACGTAGGACGGCTCGACCGATCCCGACTGGCAAGCCGACCCCGTCGACGCGCAGATCCCTTTCGCGTCGAGCATGAGCAAGACGTCCTCGCCGACGACTCCCTTGACGGAGATGTTGAGGTTGTGCGGGAGCCGGTCGGTCGGGTGGCCGTTCAGCTGCACGTCGGGCAACCGCAGGAGTGCGTCGCGCAAACGGTCGCGGAGGGTCGTCCAGCGCAGCGGTTCGGTTTCGAGCTCGCCCGTGACGATCTCGGCCGCGGTCGCGAAGCCCACGACGCCGGCCGGGTTCTCGGTCCCCGATCGGCGCCCGCGTTCCTGTCCGCCGCCGTGCGTGTGCGGGACGAGACGCACACCGCGCCTGACGTAGAGCGCGCCCGTCCCTTTCGGTCCGCCGATCTTGTGTGCGGAGAACGCCGCGAGATCGACGCCGAGGGCCTTCACGTCGACGTGGATCTTCCCCAGCGCTTGCACCGCGTCCGTGAACGTCGTGACGCCGCGCTCGCGACAGATCGTGGCGATCTCGGCGACGGGTTCGATCGTGCCGATCTCGTTGTTGGCGAGCATCACGCAGACGAGGGTCGTGTCGTCGCGCAGCTTCGCGGCGACGTCATCCGGCGAGACGAGACCACCGCGATCGACCTTCAGGAATCCGATCTCGAAACCGATCTTGGCGAGCCACTCCGCGGAATCGAGCACCGCGTGGTGCTCGATCTTCGGCAACAAGATGTGCTTGCCTCGCTCGGCGTTCGCCCACGCCACGCCTTTCACGGCGATGTTGCCGGCCTCGGTGCCGCCGCCGGTGAACACGATCTCCTCCGGCGACGCGCCGATGGCGAGCGCGAGCTTCTCGCGCGCTTCATCAACACCCTTGCGCGCCTCGCGTCCGGTCGCGTAGATGGAAGAGGGGTTCCCGTAGCGCTCCGCGAGGTACGGCAGCATGGCCTCCCGGACGTCGGGGAGGATGGGCGCGGTCGCGGCGTAGTCGAGGTAATGCACGGGTTCGTCCACCATCATAGGAGCGCGAATGCCTGAGCTCGTGTTCGATCCGCTCGGACGGCGCCACGTCCTGCTCGCACCCGAACGCGCGAAGCGCGGCGCGCCGGCATTCGACACCTCGCCGCCCGATCCCGATCCGTGCGACTTCTGCGGCGGACAAGAATCACGGACACCGCCGGAGACCTATGCGGTTCGTGACGAGGGTCCGCCGGACTCACCGGGATGGCGCGTGCGCGTCGTCCCCAATCTTTATCCGGCTACTCCGTTCCACGAAGTCGTCGTGCACTCGCCCGATCACTACGTGCACTTCGAGGATCAAAGCGCCGAGAACAGGATGGACATCGTCCGGACCTACCGCCACCGCATCCGCGCAGCACCGACCCGTTCGGTCGTCGCCGTGTGGAACCGCGGGCGCGCGTCGGGCGCATCGCGTTCGCACGGACACGGTCAGCTGTTCGGTATCGACGAGCTACCGACGATCGAGCGCGAGGTCGAGGCCTTTTCAACGAGCGACTGCGTGCTGTGCGCGTTCGATCTCGACGTCGCGACGTGCGGTGCGTTCCGCATCGTCGCGCATCCGGTTCCGTTCGTCGCCGGGGAGCTCCTCGTCGTCCCGCCGCATTCGCTCGCCCTCGACGACGATCAAGTTCCGGACGCCGCCGAAGCGCTGGCCGTCGCCGTGCGGGCAACGCTCTCCGATCTCGGAGGCGCGGTCCCGTTCAACCTCGTCGTGCACACCGCGCCCCGCGGCGCCGAACGCTTCCACTGGCACGCGCACCTGATGCCGCGCACCGCGACGTGGGGCGGGCTCGAGATGGGAGCCGAGCTCCCGATCGTCGCGGCCGATCCTCAGGAGACCGCCCGGAGGCTCAGTTCGTCCTGAGTGCGGACGCGCGCGCTGAGGTCGGCCATCAGGATCTTGGCGATGGACGGAACCCTCGCGAGCAGACCGCGGAACTCGCGGGGGCCGAAGACGAGCACACGCAGATCGGTGAGCGCTTCGATCGTCGCGCGGTTCGGCGAGTCATCGACGAGACCGATGCCGACGTACGAGCTCGGCCCGTAGATCACCCCGCCGCCGGACGCGACCCCCTCCAGGACGACCATGAACTCGCGAGGGGTTCGTCCGGCGATCGAAAGGACGCTGCCCGCACCGGCGTCGAGGACGTCCGCCACCTTCGCGATCCACGCGACGTCCGCCTTCGTGCACTCACAGAAGATGGTCGTTCCGGCGATCTCTTCCTGCTTCGCGTCCTGCATCTCTGCCTCCTCGGTTCGTTTCGCAAACCGTAGGAGCGACGGCTCGTCCGGGCATCGTGCGGCGCACGGAATGTGGCATGCCCGGGGTCGGAATCGAAGGTCCACCCGTGGTAGGAGGTGGAACGGGCGTCGCCTTTCTACCCTTGACACATGAGCGAGACGCAAGAACGCGAGTGGCCGATCTGGGTGCCACTCGCATCAGCCGGGTTGGTCGTCGTGACGCTGACCGCGTCGATCTTCCAGCGGCGGCACTTCTACTACGCGATCTCGCACGGACACGCCGTCCGCGGCCACGTCTCGCTGTGGTGGTTCGTCCTGTTCGGCTTCATCGCGCTCTTGCCGTTCTTGCTCGACTGCGCGGCCTCGCAGTTCCCGCGCCTCAAGACGCTGCCGCTGTGGTTGTTCCCCCTTCCCGTGTTGATCGGGATCTCCTACTTCGTCTTCCATCCGACCAATATCGATTTCGCGCCGTTCGTGCTCGTGTTCATGACGGCCGAGTTCGCGACGCGCGCGACGGATCAGCGCGTGCTTTCGCTCGTCGCGCCCGCGGCGAGCATCGCGCTCATGGTCGTGGCCGAGCTCTCCGGGCGGTATCAGGGAGCACTCATATGGGTCGTCGGCATCCTCTTCGGGTGGTTCGGCGGCTACCTCGTCTCGCAATTCGAACGCAGGACGCAACAACTCCGCGACGCGCAAGCCGGCCTCGCCGAGAAGGCGGCGGCGGACGAACGATCGCGCATCGCACGTGAGGTGCACGACGTCATCGCGCACTCGATGAGCGTGACGATGCTCCACATCACAGCGGCGCGCATGGCGCTCGAGAACGGGAAACAAGGCGATGCGCTGGACGCGCTGCGCGAGGCCGAACAGCAGGGGCGCAGCAGCATGAGCGACATCCGCCGCACGGTCGGACTGCTCGGCCCCGACTCTAGCGCGGCCGCTCCGCCGCTACCGGTCGCGACGGACATCCCGAAGCTCGTATCCGACTTCCGCAACGCGGGGCTCGACGTCGAACTCACGATGAACGGCGAATTCCTGACGCTCGCTCCCGCCGCCGGGCTCAGCGTCTACCGGATCGTCCAGGAATCGCTGACGAATGTGGCCAAGCACGCGCCGGGCGCGACGACGAGCGTTTGCCTCACCGTGGACGAACAGATCCGGCTCGTCATCACGAACAGCGGCGGCGGCAGCGGTGCATCGTCCGACGGAAGCGGCCTCGGTCTGCGCGGGATGATCGAACGCGCCATCACGATCGGCGGCGACCTCAAAGCGGGGCCGCACGAGGACGGCTGGGCCGTCGCGCTCACGGCCCCCCGATGATCCGCGTCCTCCTCGTCGACGATCAGGAGCTCGTGCGCGCCGGACTGCGGCGCATCATGCAGACGACCGACGAGCTCGACGTCGTGGCGGAATGCGCGGACGGCGACGAAGTCGTCGACGCCGTTCGAGTCCACCGGCCCGACGTCGTCGTGATGGACATCCGGATGAAACGGATCGACGGGGTCGAAGCGACGAAACGGCTGCGTTCGGACGATGCATCTCCGCCCGTGCTCGTCCTCACGACGTTCGACGACGACGAGCTGTTGTCCGCGGCGCTCCGCGCCGGCGCCGCGGGATTCCAACTGAAGGACGCCCCGGGTGAAGAGATCGTCCGAGCGATCACGACCGTCGCCGAAGGCGAGGCGTGGCTCGACCCCGGCGTGACCGGGCGCGTCCTCGCGACGTACCGCTCGTCCGCACCGACGGCGCAGAGCACCCGCGCCCTCGAGCAACTCACGCCGCGCGAGATCGACGTCCTGAAGCTCATCGGACGAGGCGCGACCAACAACGAGATCGCGCAAGGCCTTTTCATCAGCGACGTGACGGTGAAGAGCCACGTCGGGCACATCTTCATGAAGCTCGGCGTCCGCGATCGCGCCGGGGCTATCGTGTTCGCCTTCGATAGCGGCCTGGTGACGCCGAGCGTCTAGCCGGTTCGCGCCGGAAGGATCATCTGGGTATTGCGGAACAATGCGATGGTTCGTCCCGTCGTGACGTTGCTCACGACGCAGTCCCAGACCTGTGTGGTTCGTCCGACGTGCTGCGGTGTGGCGCGTCCTTCGACGCGCTCGCCGACCTTGGCCGAGCCGAGGAAGTTCGTCTTGAGCTCGATCGTCGTGAACGTCGTTCCTTCGGGAGCGTTCGCCGGTGTGCCGATCGCGCAGAGGGTGTCCGCGAGCGCGATCACCGCGGGCGCGAAGAGGTATCCCGTTCCGGCGATGAGATCCTCCGTGACGTCGATGTGTCCGACGACGAGGTCCTTCGTCGCTGCAGTGAACACGCAGCCGAGCTTGCCCGGCACCAGGGGGCCGAAGAACTCGTTCATCTGCTGCGCGCGTTCGTCCATCGGACGCATCTTATGAGACGGCTGCCTCGCGCCGTCTGGGTGATCGCCTTCGTGAAGGCCGCCGTCGTGCTCGGGACGACCCACTTCGGCTTCCATCGCGACGAGTTCTACTTCATCGAAGCGAGCAAGCACCTCTCGCCGAGCTACGTCGACTTCCAGCCCGTCGTGCCCATATTGGTCCGGCTCGAACGGTTCGTCTTCGGCGATTCGATCTACGGGCTCAGACTGATCCCGGCCCTCGCGGGCGCGGCCGCCGTCGTCTTGGGCGCGATGATCGCACGGGAGCTCGGCGCGTCCGAGCGCGGACAACGCTACGCCGCGTTCGCCCTCGCGGTCCTCCCGCTGTTCCTCTTCATGACGGCGACGCTCAACACCGTTGTCCTCGAGACGCCGGCGTGGATGCTCGTCGCGTACGTCTTCATCCGTCTCGTGCGGACGGACGACCCGAAGCTCTGGGTGTGGCTCGGCGCCGCGATCGGACTCTGCCTCCTCGTGAAGTTCACCGAGCTCGCGTACGTCTTCGGTCTCGGCGTCGCCGTCATCGCGACACCGGTACGCAAGCACCTCCGTACCCCGTGGCCGTGGATCGGTGCGCTCATCGCCTTCGCCGTCATCGCACCGAGCATCGCGTGGCAAGCAACGCATCATTGGGCGGTCGTCGAGTTCGTCCGTCATCAGGGAACGGGCGGCGCCGTGCTCGGCCTCCGCGGACGGCTGGGTTTCCTCGTTTCGCTTCTGATCCTTCCCGGCCCCGTCGCGCTGTGGTTGTTCGTCCCGGGGTTCCGCAAGCTCTTTTCGGACGCAGCCGTTCGCGCCGCGGGTGTCGCCGTCGCCGTCGCGTTACTCGTGCTGCTCGTTGCGTCGGGGAAGGGCTATTACGCCGCCCCCGGCCTCGCGGTCGTCGCCGCAGCGGGTGCGGCCGTGGTGGATGGGCGTCGCGTGCTGACGGCGTTCCTCGTCGTCAACATCCTCGTCCCGCTGCCGCTGTACTACGCGCCGTTGTCGTGGCTCAGGGCGTCGAAGGATCTCGCACAGGCCGGCGAGCTGAGCGAACACATCGGCTGGCCCGAGCTCGCGCACGACGTGTCACGTGCGTATCTCCGCTTGAGCCCCGATGAACGCCGGCGCGCGATCGCGATCGGCAGCAGTTACACGGTCCCCGCCGTGCTCGACTTCTTCTCCTCGCGGTTCGCCGAGCCGCCGGCGGGAAGCGGACACAACAGCGCGTACCTGTGGCCGCCGAAGACTCGGCCCGACCGCATCGAGATCTTCGTCGGATTCGATCGGACGCAAGTCGCGATGCTCTACCGGAACGTGACCTACGTCGGACGCTACCGCGACGGCGACCGCGTGCAGGGCTACGACTGGGACGATCCGATATACGTCGCTCGGGGGCCGAAGCTCTCGTTCCATGAGGAGTGGAGAGAGCTGAAGCGGTTCCAGGCCTAACGGCCCTGGTACGTCGCTTTCCCAGGTCCTTCTTTGGCGAACGACTCGAGCCCATGCTTGGTGTCTGCCGTCGAGAACAGCGCGACGAACTCGTCAAGCTCGTTCGCGAGTCCTTCTGCTTCGGCGCCGACCGCGCGATGGATGGCTCGCTTCGCCGCACCGAGTGAGAGCGTCGGCCCGGAGGCGTACTTGGTCGCCGCTTCCACGGCGCGCGCGATGACGTCACCATCGACGACCTCGTCGATGAGCGCCCAATCGCTTCCTTGCGCGCTGTCGACGAACTCGCCGGAGTAGATCATCCACTTCGCGCGCGGCATCCCGACGATGCGCGGGAGGCGCTGCGTCCCGCCGGCGCCGGGGATGAGGCCGACGACGATCTCCGGCTGCCCGATCCGCGCGGCACGATCCGCAAAGCGGAAGTCGCACGCCAGCGCGATCTCGCACCCGCCGCCGAGCGCGTATCCGTTGATCGCGGCGATCGTGACGAGCGGAAGAGCTTCGATCCGGTCGCACGCCTTCTGCAGTCCGCCGACGCGACGCCGCACGTCGTCCGGTGTTCCGTCCGCCATCTCTTTCAGATCGGCCCCCGCGGAGAAGGTGCGCTCTCCCCCGGTGACCACCACGGCGCGGATCGTGTCGTCCGCCTCGATCGCCGCGCATGCTTCGTCGAGGCCCTGTACGACGTCCGCGTTCAAGGCGTTGACCTTCGGACGGTCGATGCGGACGATGCCGACGGACCCGTCCCGCTCGAGATGCACCACGTCGGACATGCCGACACTGTATAGATTGCGGGGCATGGACGACTGCGGAGCGCGACAGCGCGGAGCAAGCGAGATCTGATGGACGACTGCGGAGCGCGACAGCGCGGAGCAAGCGAGATCTGATGGACGACTG
>JAICYB010000080.1 GCA_025934435.1 Actinomycetes bacterium
CCGGCGTCGAAGGAACCGACGCGGGGGCCGCTCTGTCCGAAGCGCGCGTTCGATGACGCGATCGTGAGATCGCACACCACGTGCAGGACGTGCCCTCCGCCGATCGCGTAACCGTTCACCGCCGCGATCACCGGCTTCGGGATATCGCGGATGACACGATGCAAGGTCTCGATCTCGAAGAGACCCGTTTCGGACGGACCGTAGTCACCCGTTTGCGCGCGTTGCTTCTGATCGCCGCCCGTGCAGAAGGCGCGGTCACCGGCGCCGGTCAGGATGACGACGCCGACCTCGTGGTCGACCCACGCGCGCTTGAACGAATGGATCATCTCGTCCACCGTCCGCGCGCGGAAGGCGTTGTACACCTCGGGACGGTTGATCGTGATCGTCGCGATACCGCCGGAGGCTTCGTATGTCGTGTCCGTCAGGTCCATGACCAGCAAGGCTACAGGTGCGCTTGACTCCGCGACGGCTCACGGTAGGGTGTGCGCCGGATGAAACGCGTTCTCGCCGTCGCCGCGGTTGCCGCCATCGTCATGTCGTTCGCGCCGCAAGCTTCCGCGGCTCCGTGTTGCTATGCCGGCTGGCACTGGCGGCGTGCGCACAACCCGTTCACGATCACGATCCTGTCGAGCGTGACGAGCGCGTGGGCGAAACAGCTCGCCGCTTCGGCGAATACCTGGTCACGCTCGGACAAGTTCGACATGAACATCGTGCAAGGCGCCAAGACGCGTCGTGCCCGTAACCGGTGCGTCGAGACGAGCGGCGAGGTGCACGTCTGCAACGGGAACTACGGCGCCACCGGCTGGGCCGGACTCACCGAGGTCAAGCTCAGCGGGCACCACATCCTCAAGATCCGGATCCGCTTCAACGACCAGGAGACGCCGGCGAACTTCCGCCGCCTCGTGTCGTGTCACGAACTCGGGCACTCGATCGGGCTCGGGCACAACACGCGTTCGTCGAGCTGCATGAAGCCCGGATCGGGGAGCCGTCCGCGCCCGGACGCGATCGACTTCAACGAGATCGACAGGATCTACAAGCACCTCGATGCGGTCGCGACGAAGAACGCGAACACCGCCGACAACACGGTCAGGACGATCCGGATCTACGACTGGGTTCGTTAGCAGTAATCTTCAGCCGTGTTCGAAAGTCTCTCGGAACGTCTCGAAACTGCCTTCGGCCGTCTGCGCCGTAAAGGCAAGCTGACCAAAGCCGACGTCGAGGAAGGTCTCAAGGAGATCCGCCTCGCGCTCCTCGAAGCGGACGTAGCCCTTCCCGTCGTCCGCGACTTCGTCGAACGGGTGCGTGAGGAAGCCGTCGGCGAGAAGGTCCTCCGTTCGCTCACGCCCGGCCAGCAGATCGTCAAGGTCGTCAACGACGAGCTCGTCCGCATGCTCGGCACGAACAACCGCGAACTTCGGTTCGCGGACGCACCACCGACCGTGATCCTCCTCGTAGGTCTGCAGGGTTCCGGTAAGACGACCGTCGCGGCGAAGCTCGCCAACCAGCTGAAGGACCGCAAGCCGCTGCTCGCGGCGTGCGACCTGCAGCGTCCCGGCGCGGTCGAGCAGCTGCGACAGCTCGGCGCCCAGATCGGCGTCGACGTCGAAGGCGGGGAACCGAACGGTGACCCGATCCCGGTCGCCAAGCGCGCGCTGAACAAGGCCGTCACCGAGAACTACGGCGTCCTCATCGTCGACTCCGCGGGACGACTCGCCGTCGACGAAGAGCTCATGGCGCAGGCGCGTGCGATCAAGGATGCGATCCGTCCGACGGAGACGTTCCTCGTCCTCGACTCGATGACCGGTCAGGACGCCGTGCAGACGGCGTCCGCGTTCAACGAGAAGCTCGAGCCGACGGGCGCGATCCTCACCAAGCTCGACGGTGACGCGCGCGGCGGCGCCGCGCTGTCGCTCGTCGGTGTCACCGGGCTCCCGATCGTCTTCGCGGCGATCGGCGAACGCATCGAAGACCTCGAAGCGTTCTATCCCGACCGCATGGCTTCGCGCATCCTCGGAATGGGCGACGTCCTCACGCTGATCGAGCGCGCCGAGCAATCCATCGCGGAAGAAGACGCGGCCGAGATGGAACGGAAGATGCGCGAGGAAGGTTTCGACCTCTCCGACTTCCTCGACCAGCTCCGCATGGTCAAGAAGATGGGTCCGCTCTCGAACGTGCTCGGCATGCTCCCGAAGGTTCCCGGTATCGGGAAGATCTCCGAAGACGACATCGACGAGTCGGCGATCGTCCGTACCGAAGCGATCATCCAGTCGATGACGCCCGAAGAACGCCGGAAGCCGATGCTGATCAACTCGTCGCGACGCTCACGGATCGCCCGCGGGTCCGGGACCATGCCGCAGGACGTCTCGCAGCTGCTCAAGCAGTTCGATCAGATGCGGAAGATGATGCGCCAGGCCATGGCGATCCCCGGTCTCGGGAAGAAGAGCCGCAAGGCCCGGAAAGCCCTCCCGAAGATGAAGGGCTTCTAGCTACAACTTCCGCTTGAACCAGTCGAGGATGATCTCGAACCGGCGCACGCGATGGAACGGCGACCCGCTGCGCGACAGCTCGTGCGACTCAGCCGGGAACCGGACGAACTCCACGTCGCGCTTCAGCTGACGAAGGATCGTGAACAGCTGCTCGCCTTGTTCGATCGGGCAGCGCAGGTCGTTCTCCGAATGCATCACGAGCGTCGGCGTCGTGATCTTGTCGGCGTAGGTGATCGGCGACATCTCCGTCCAGCCTTCGGGGTCTTCCCAGGGGGTCGTCCCGAACTGGGCTTTGAACACCCAACCGATGTCGGACGAACCATTCATCGAGTGCCAATTGTTGACGGCGCGTTCCGAGACGGCGGCCTTGAAGCGGTTCGTGTGCCCGACGATCCACGACGTCATGTACCCGCCGTACGAACCACCGATCACACCGAGTCGCCTGCCGTCGATGAAGTCGAATTTCTCGACCGCCGTTTCGATCACGGCTATCACGTCGTCGTAGTCGACGGTGCCCCAGCCCGATCCGCCGAGCTTCGGTCCGTTGATCGCGGCACCCCAGGCTTCCGAGTAACCGGACGAACCGCGCGGGTTGCAGTACACGACCGCGTATCCCGCCGCCGCGTATACCTGGAACTCGTCGAAGAAGACGTTCCCGTACTGCGTGAACGGTCCGCCGTGGATGTTCAGCAGCGCGGGATATCTCTTGCCCTTGGTCGCATTCGCCGGACGCATCACCCATGCTTCGACTTCTGATCCGTCCTCGGAGATCGCCGTGAACCGCTTCGGCGCGACGAGCTTCGGCTTGAACGTCTTCGTGAAGTTCGTGAGCTGCTTCGTCCCGTTGAAGATCTCCGGGAGCGTCGTCGGTGTGGAACGCGCGTGCACCTTCGGACCGTCGTAGCCGTGCAACCGGAAGTCGCCTTGCAGGACGACCCTCGTCTTGCCGTTCAGATCGGTCGTCAGCAGCGTGTTGTTGCCGTGCTCCTCGAGCGCGAACAGGATCTTGTCGTTTCCGAGCCACATCGGCTCCCGCGACGCCATGAACGGCGAGCAGTTCCGATCGAGGTGTGCCGTCAGGATCTTGCCGTCGACCGCGATCTGTGTGTGCTTCGTCCCGCTCCGTTCCGGTGTGCACGCGTAGGCGATGTGCTTGCCGTCGGGCGACCACGACGGCAAGGAGACGCCGTCCGTCGTATTCGTGACCTTGCGTGGTCTCCCGCCGTTCGCGCCGACGACGTAGATGTCGTTGACGAGATCGACGTCCCAGTCCTTGTGGCGTGACGAGGAGAAGGCGATCTGTTTCGAATCCGGCGACCACGCCGGCCCGGACTCCTCGAAGTCTCCCGTGAGAAGCTGCTTCGGTTCCTCCGATCCGTCGGCCGGCACCACGAACAGGCGGCGCGGACGGTCGAACGTCCACCCCACGCTGTCGAGCCGGTAACGCAGCCGCTTGATGTGGCGCGGCTCGCGGCTCCGGTCGTCGTCGGCGTCGTACGCCTCGTCGCGGACGCGCGAGGTGAACGCGATCCTCGTCCCGTCCGGCGACCAGGTGATCTCGTCCGCGCTCTCGGCGAGGTCGGTGAGCTGGCGAGCCTCGCCGCCCTCGACGGGCAGGACGTAGAGCTGCGCCGCCTTCTCGTTGTCGCGGGTCGAGACGAAGGCGAGCTTCGTCCCGTCGGGCGACCACCGGGGCGAGGCGTCCCGCCGCTTGCCGAAGGTGAACCGCCGGGGCTTCGCGGATCCGTCCGCGGGGACGAGCCAGATCGCGCTCGGATAGGTGTTCTCCTCCTCGTCGACGGTCGTGACGACGAACGCGACGGTCTTGCCGTCGGGCGACAGACGCGGGTCGCCGGCCAGCGTGACGTCGTAGAGGTCCTTCGGAGTCATTCCGAAACGAGGGCCCGTCACGTCGGGTATCCTGACACGTCGCTCCCAAGCAAGGACACCCAACCCCATGGTCAGGATCAGATTGAGGCGCGTAGGTAAGCGCAAGCAGCCCGTCTACCGCGTCGTCGTCGCCGACTCGCACAGCCCGCGCGACGGCCGGTTCATCGAGGTCATCGGGCAGTACAAGCCCCTGTTGAACCCGAGCGAGATCGTCTTCGACCAGGACAAGGCCCTCGAGTGGCTCCGCAAGGGAGCGCAGCCGAGCGCGTCGGTCACGGCGCTGCTGAAGCGCGCGGGGATCTGGACGGAGTTCGTCAAGGACAAAGGTCCGGCCCCCAAGAAGGTGAAGAAGCACAAGAAGACGGGCCCTGCGCCTCAGGCCGCCGAACCGGAACCCGTCGCCGCTGCCACGCCATCTGAATGAAAGAGCTGCTCAGGTTCATGACCTCGTTCCTGGTGGACGACCCCGACCAGGTGCGCATCGAAACCCTCGAAGGCCAGCGCGCGATGATCCTGCAGATCTACGTCGCCCCTGAGGACATGGGCAAGGTCATCGGACGCAACGGCCGGGTCGCCAAAGCCATGCGCGAGCTGATCCGTGCAGCGGCGATGCGCGAAGGCAAGTCCGCGATCGTGGAGATCATCCAGTAAAGGTTGGACGAATCTCTCGCGCCGTCGGTCTGCGCGGCGAGGTCGAGATCGCCGTCGAAAGCGACAACCCGGAACGCTTCGCGGCCGGTTCGCGTTTCACCAATGGACTCGTGGTCGCGACATCACGCATGCACAACGGACGAACCATCGTGTCTTTCGAAGACGTGACGGACCGCAACGGCGCCGAAGCCTTGAAGGGAACCGTCCTCGAGATCGATGCGGACGAGGCCCGGCCGCTCGACGACGACGAGTACTGGGATCACGACCTCATCGGCTGCACCGTCGCTACGCTGGACGGCACCGTGATCGGCGTGGTCGACGACGTCGTGCAGCAACCGTCTGGGTCCCTGCTCAGTGTGGGTACACATCTGATACCACTCGTGAAAGAGATCGTGCGCAGCGTCGATCCCGCCCGGATCGTCATCGATCCGCCGGAAGGTCTGCTCGATGCATAACTTCTTCGGGCGGTTCCGTCGTCCGCTGACGATCCTGCTCGCCGTCGCGGCCGTCGTCGTGATGACGATCCCGATCGAAGCGCAGCAGCCGAGCGCGGCGGCGGTGGTTCGTCCGGCGAAGCTTCCGGCCGCACAACCGCCGGTGACCTTCGTGCCGACGCGGCTGCAATTGCCGAAGCTCGGTGTGGACGCGCCGATCGTGCAAGTCCTGACCGATCAAGACGGTGTGATGGGCTCGCCGACGAACGCAACGGACATCGGTTGGTATCCCGGCGTGAAACCGGGCAAAGGCAACGCGCTATTCGATTCGCATCACGACTGGAACGGCGAGGACGGGTCGTTCTTCGCACTCGAAGAGATGCGTCCGGGCGATCAGGTCATCGTGCTCGGTTCGCACGGGGAGCGTCAGGTCTACATCGTGCAGTGGGAGAAGGAAGTGAACGGCGGGATCGACGCGACCGATCTCCTCGGCCCCCACAACGGGCACCAGGAAGCGACGTTGATCACGTGCGGGGGAGCGTTCAACACGCTGACGCGTCACCACGTCGACCGCATCGTCGTCCGCGCCGAGCTCGTCTGGGCTTAGCGCGCTTCGACGGATCCGATATCGCAGCGGCTGCGCTTACGCTTCTTGCCGCGCTGATCGATGGTCTCGCAAGTGCCGGGGATCGTTCCCGGAGCGGCTGGATTGCCGTGGTTGATCGCGACGCTGTGACGTGATGGTTTCTGCGTCTTCGTCGGACCGCCGTTCTTCTTGAGTTTCCCGAGCTTCGGCGAGCTACCGGTGATGTCCGTGCTGCCGAGCCCGACGCACCCGCTGCCGGCCTGAACGAGGTTGTAGTCGTCCGCGACGACCGTTCCTTCGCAATCGGGATCGGACGCCGCAGTGTTCGCGGCGACGATGGAGTTCTCGAGCGTGAAGGCGCTGTTGATCCGGTCGATCCCGCCGCCGTCCGTCTCGGCTTGATTGTTCGCGACCGTGACGTTGTTCAAAGACACCGGTCCCGCCCCGATGATCCCGCCGCCGGATGACGCGCGGTTCCCGCTCACCGTGTCGTTCGTTGCGACGAGCGACCCACCGGACACCACGATCCCGCCCCCGAGGCCGTCGGTTCCGGACGCTCCGCTCATGCCGTCCGGTGTTCCCGTGCCACCCGGACCGCCGTGACCGCCAACGCCGGAAACGTTGCTCGACACTGTGCTGCGATCGAGGGTGAGGTTTCCAGCGGTGGCGATGCCGGCGCCGAAACCGCCCTGCCCGCCCGTACCGCCGGTGCCGCCGGCGACGCCCGACGAGAAGCCGCCGATACCACCTCGACCCCCGGAGCCCGAGTGGTTCCCGGAGATGGTCGACGTGGTCACGGTCAGCGACCCGGTGGCGACGGCGAGTCCGCCGCCCGAGCTGCCGTCGCCGCCCGTGCCTCCAGTCGCTCCGAACACCACCGCGTCGAATCCGTTACCGCCCGATCCGCTGATGTTGTTCGCGATGGTAGATCCAACGATCGTTCCGGTCGCCGCACTGTTGATGCCGCCGCCGATGCCGCCTGCGGATCCAGCCGCCGTGCTCGTGCCGGCCGAGCCGTCGCCCGAGCGATTGCCCGAGATCGTTGACCCGCTGATGTGGAGAGTGCCGCCGACCGCGATCCCCCCGCCGGTTCCACCGGGCGCCGGCGATCCGGTCACGGTCCCAGAGCCCGCGGTTCCCGCCTTGTTGCCGCTCACGACGACGCGATCGAGCGTAAGCGTGCCCGTGCTGTAGATGCCGCCTCCGTTTCCTCCGCTGCCGTCCGCCGTTGATGTTTGGCTGCCGTCGCCGGCGGCGTTGCCCGTCACCGTCGAGCGGCGAAGGGTCAGCGTGCCGAGGTTGAAGATGCCGCCGCCGTCCTCGCCCGTGACCTGACCGGCCACGGGTTGGCCGGCACGCGCCTTGCCGTCCGTGATCCTCACGCGATCCAACTCGACGGTGGTGCTTGCGAAGATCTCCAGGACCCGGTCACCTGTCGTCTGCTCGATGGTCGTCTTGCGCTTGCCGACGATCGTGACGTTGTTGTGGATATCGAGGTCGCCCGTTGCGTTGCCGTCCTCGTCCGCACCGCTGATCGACAACACGTACGTCTTCTTCTTGAGCAAGATCGTGTTGCCTGCGGGGCACTCGCCTCGTGACGTGCCGGACGGCGTCGTCGTATTCGCGGAGCTGATCGCTTCGCGAAGCGAGCAGTGACCGTCGGTCGGGTTGACGACGTCCTGCGTCGTGTTGACGTGGATGCCGGTCGCGGCCCAAGCCGGGACGCCGAAGGCTGTCAGCGTGAAGATCCCGAGCGACACGATGATTCGTCGCATCCGTAATGGACTCTACCGTGCATCTCGGACGATGCGAATCGACGTCGTGACGATCTTTCCCGAAGCCGTGCGGGGGAGCGTCCAACAATCTGACGCGTCACCAGGTCGACCGCATCGTCGTGCGCCGAGCTCGTCTGGGCTTGATTACTTCTTCTCGACGGCTCCGATATCGCACCTCGTGCGCCCACGGCGTCGTCCTCGTTGATCGATCGCTTGGCACGCGCCAGATCCGCTGCCCGGCGCCGCCGGATTCCCGTGGTTGACGACCGGACTTCGGGCCCTCGGCAGCCGCGTCATCGTCGGGCCGCCGTTGCGGCGCAAGCGACCGAGCTTCGGCGACTGACCGATGATGTCCGTGCCCCCGATCCCGGCGCAGTTCGAGTCGTCCTGCATGAAGTTGAAGTCGTTGCCGACGACGCTCGTGACTGCGAAGCAGTCGTTGCTCAGCGGGGAGGTGTTCGCGGCGACGATGCTGTTCTGGAGCGTGAACGTCCCCGTGAGGGCGAAGATCCCGCCGCCGCCGACCGTCGCGCTGTTGCCGGCAACGGTGACGTTGTCGAGCGTTGACGTTCCCTCGTTGGAGACGCCGCCGCCGCCGGACGACGTGTTCCCGCTCAGGGTGTCATCGGTGGCTGTGAAGACGCCCGTTCCTCCGACGGCGACCCCGCCGCCGCTGCCTTGGCCTCCGGGTGTTCCGAGCGCACCGCTGAACGCGCCGGTCCCGGCGCCGCCTCCGGCCCCGCCGTCGCCTGTGGTGCCGCCGAAGATCGTGCTGCGGTCGAGCGTCAGGGTCGCCTGGGTGAAGATGGCGGCTCCGTCCCCGCCGTTGCCGCCGCGCCCGCCGTTGCCACCCGAAGAACCGGGGTTATCGGCGCCATTGCCGCCTCGTCCTCCATTGCCGGTCTGGTTCGCCGCGAGCGTCGAGGTGACGATCGTCAGGTTGCCCCCTTCGACGTCGACGCCGCCGCCGTTCCCGCCGTTGCCGCCGTCGCTACCGTTGGTGCCGGGGATGACGGGGTCCTGACCCGCGCCGCCGTTGCCGCTGACGTTGTGTGTGATGGTCGAGCCCGTGATCGTCCCCGTCGCCGCGGCGGAGATGCCGCCGCCTCCGCCGCCGTCGCCGCCGGTGGTATCGGTCGAGAGCGCGCCGGGTTGTGTGCTGTTGCCCGCGACGTTGCCCGTGATCGTCGAACGGTTGATGTTGAGCGTGCCGCTCGCGAAGATCCCGCCTCCGGCGCCGCCGAGCCCGCTGTTCACCGGGGTGCCGCCGCCTCCGTTGCCGGCGGTGTTGGAGCTCACGACGACCCGGTTCAGCGTCAGGGAGCCGGAGCTCAAGATCCCGCCGCCGTCGCCGCCGCTCCCGTTCGCGAGGTCCGGGCCCTGCGCCGGTGCTCCGTCGCCCGTCCTGTTCTGCGTGATCGTCGAACGGTTGATCGTCAGGGTGCCGGCGTTACGTATCGCGCCGCCGCCCTCCGCGTTCTCCTCGCCGGTGATGGTGCGTCCCGCGGGTGCTCGTCCGTTGATGATCCGCAGCTTGTCGAGCTCGACGGTCTGTCCCGACGCGATGTCGAAGATGCGGTCGAGGGTGCGCTGTTCGACCTTCGTGCCCCTGCGGCCGACGATCTTCATGCTCGCGGTGA
>JAICYB010000091.1 GCA_025934435.1 Actinomycetes bacterium
CGGGTTGTACGGCGGCGTTGCATCTTCTTCACACGCTGCTCACCTCCGACGACGCGCGCGTGCAACGTGCCGTCGCGACGCGCACCTTCTACGTCGTCCCACGGCTGAACCCGGACGGCGCGGAGCTTGCGCTCGCCGACAAGCCGAAGATCGTCCGGTCGTCGGTTCGACCGTATCCACGCGAAGACGAGCAGGACGATCTCTACCGAGAAGACGTCGACGGTGACGGGCGCATGCTCTCGATGCGCGTGCGGGACCGGAACGGCGCATGGAAGCAGCATCCGGACGAACCACGGCTGCTCGTCGCGCGAGAGCCCGACGAAGACGATCCCGCCACCGAGTACTACCGGCTCCTTCCCGAAAGGATGATCCGCAACTACGACGGCGTAACGATCAAGCTCGCGCCGCCGCTCGAAGGACTCGACCTCAACCGGAACTTCCCCGCGGACTGGGCCCCCGACTCGGAGCAGCCGGGCGCCGGACCGTTCCCCGTTTCGGAACCCGAGATCCGCGCGGAGGTCGAGGCGATCGTCGCGCGCCCGAACATCTGTGGATACATCAGTTACCACACGATGTCCGGCGTGCATCTTCGGCCGCACTCCGGGAAGCCGGACGACGAGTTTCCCGTCGACGACCTACGCACGTACAAGTGGATCGGCGAGCAGGCCACGAAGCGAACCGGATACCCCGCGGTGTCGATCTACCACGACTTCCGCTACCACCCGAAGGAGTTCATCAAGGGCGGTAGCGACGACTGGATGTACGACACGCTCGGCATCTACGCCTGGACGACCGAGTTCTGGAGTCCGATGCGCGCGGCGGGGATCGAGGAGTTCGGGTTCATCGACTGGTTCATCGACCATCCCGTCGACGACGACCTTCGACTGCTCCAGTGGGCCGACCGCGAGGTTGGCGGCGAGGGTTACGTCGACTGGTATCCGTTCGAGCATCCCCAGCTCGGTCCGGTCGAGCTCGGCGGATGGAACCGTCTGCATTGCTGGACGAACCCACCGTTGCACCTGCTCGAGCAGGAGATCGCGCCGCATGCGGATTTCGCGATCTTCCACGCCTTGATCTCGCCGAAGCTCGAGCTGCGCGATCTCGAGCACGAAACGCTCGGAGACGGGAAGCACTTCGTCCGACTGGTCCTCGAGAACACCGGCTGGCTGCCGACGAATGTGTCGGAGCGTGCGAAGCAGCGAAAGGCGGTGCGCGGGATCGAGGTCACGCTCACGTTGCCGGACGGAGCGCGGGTCATCGGCGGAGATCCGAAGGTCGACCTCGGTCAGCTCGCCGGACGGCACATGAAGAAGAACATGCTCGGGTGGAGGGCGGACGATTCGACCGCGGAGCGGTGCAAGGCGGAGTGGGTGATCGAAGCGCCGCAGGGCGGGAGGCTCGAGATAGAGGCAAGGCATCAACGCGCGGGCGTCGTTCGCGCGTCCGTCGAGCTGTAGCCGTTCTCGTTACTCTGGTTGAGCAACTAGGCCCCATCGTCTAGCGGCCCAGGACATAGCCCTCTCACGGCTAAGGCCGGGGTTCAAATCCCCGTGGGGTCACTCTTTCGGAAGTAAGAGGTCGTTGTACTTACATCGCCGCTCCCGTTTCGGAAGGGCATGCGTCGACGATCGCCGACTCGAGGAGCAGGTGCGGCGCGTGAGCGCGCAGGAACGCGACGGCATCGTCGACCCTATCCTCCACCCGCTGCCCGACCGGCTGCCAACGCGTCCAAAGCTCGAGGTTCTCTTCGCGGTTATCCGTGCGGCGTCCGTTCTTGTGATGAACGGATTCGTCCGGACGGAGCGGCCTGCCCAAGTAGCGCGCCATCACGAGCCGATGTTCCGGATAGGGGGTCTTACCGTTCGTCAGCCAGCGGTCTTCTCTCGGGACCGGCACGTGGGAGTAGCCATGGAGGACGAAGCCCTTACCGATTCTTGGTTTGATGGGCTTGTTCGCTTGGACGTCGCCAAACTTGCGTAATCTGCCGGCGTGCGTCTTGCAGAGGTCGCCGACTTCCGCTTTCCGACCGCACGCTTCGACCGAACAGAGTTCGGGATTCTTCTTACGAATGAGGGGCTCCTCGTCGTTCACCTCGGCGTCCCGCATCAGGCGTTGGTAATGGCCGTGGCATAGCCCGCGAGCATCGTGCGGCTTGTCGCACCCCGCGACGTTGCACGTTTCCTGACGCCTCGTTTCAACCGAGGTCTCTCCGGAGCGCTTCCACCGCCTGTAATGCATCTGACAGAAGCCGCTGCCGTAGTGCTTGTTTTCGCAGCCTTCGATCTCGCATAGACGGGTTTCGTTCTTCGGACGGACCGGAACCTCCGCTTTCAGATCACCGTTCCGATCGCGGAAGTAGTGCGCTACGCAGAACCCCTTTGCGTAGACGTCACGACCACACCCCTTCACGGAACAGAACATACGTTCCTATGATAGGAGCCGGTACCGACGAGGCTCTTAGCGGCTCACGGCGTACAGCACCATCGGGTAGTCCGGTGCCACGATCGCGCGCGCGAACGCGTTGATGAGGATCAGTGACGCGGTTCGTTCCGATCGTCCTGCCGCAAAGAGGATCCCCTCCGCGCCGGACGTGTCCGATGCCATGACCGTCGCACTGTCGCTGTGCGCGTGATCGAGCACGGCCGTTGCGTCTTCGACGGCCTGCTCGTGCGAAAACCGCTCACACGGCGCATCGGACAGCCCCACGCCGCGGCGGTTGAAGACGATCACCCCTCGAGCGATGCGAGGTCCTCGGCTCCGACGGGTGACGTCCGCACGCAGGAGCGTACGGCCTCGGCGCTATGGTTTGTCCTCCCCAAACGAGGAGCAGCGCTCGATGAACAAAGGCGAACTCGTCGACGAGGTCTCGGCCCTCACGGACACTTCGAAACGGCTCGCTTCGGACGTCATCGACGCCGTCTTCGCCTCGATCGCGCGAGCGATCGCCGACGGCGAACGCGTTTCGATCACAGGCTTCGGGTCCTTCGAGAAACGTCTGCGAGCACCACGTACGGCGCGCAATCCGCGCACGAATCAGAAGATCAAACTTCCGGCAACGTCCGTCCCGATGTTTCGGCCCGGACGGGATCTGAAAGCGGCCGTGGCAGGAACGAGGCGCCGTACCGGGTGAGCGAGGCGGGGTCGTCGATGTCGCGGGCGAAGCCCGGGACATCGATAACGCGGCACGACATCCCGGCGGCACGAGCGCGCGCAGCGTGCTCGTGCGCCGACAGCACGCCGTACGCCGGCTCGATCAGACCGTTTCGCAACAGCAACCCGTTCGTGCCGCCATCGAAGGCCCGCGCGATGACGACGTCTGCGTCCTCGGCGAGGACGGCGTCGACGTCGGCTACCGAAAGCAGCGGCAGGTCGGCGTGCACCACGAGCGCCGGGACGCCGATTCGGCGTAGCCCGTCGCGCACGACCGCGTTCAGGCCGCCGTCGTCCATCAAGGAAACGACCTCCAGACCTGCGGCCGACAGCACGCCGGCCACGCGATCGAACAACCGCCGCATCAGCTCGGCCCGAGCCTGTGGCGGGAGCACGTGCGCCAAACGCTGCTTCGCCGTGGGCGCGATCCGGACTGGAATAAGCGCGGTGGGGACCATCGGGTCAATACGATAGACCCGCGATGAGGGTGATCCTGGCGGCAAGGGATGCGGAGGCGCGCGAATGGCTGGCGGGCGTCCTCGGTGCGGGCGGGTATTCCGTCGTCGTTCTGCCGGACGCGACAGCGGACGCACCGGAGCTGCGGGGGGCCGAGCTCTTGATCGCCGATCCGGAGTCGTTCAAGGCGCTGGGTGATGCCGCGCCGCGGCGCCGCGTCCTGCTGTCGGCGCGCGACGGCATGGTCGACATGTCGTTGATCGACTCGTTCGCGGACGTCCTCGCCGTGCCGGGCGACCCCGAGGAAGTGCTCGCGCGGGTACGCCACGTGCTCGACGGCTGATGCGCGTCCTCGTCGTTTTCGGCGGACGCTCGGGTGAGCACGAGGTCTCCGTGATCTCGGCTCGGCTCGTCGTCGACGCGCTGCAGGAGCTCGGCCACGACGCCGTGTGCGTCGGGATCGCGCGCGACGGACGGTGGGTGCAGCAGCGACCGCAGGATGCCGATCGCGTCGACGAAAGCCGTGAGCGGTTCGTCCTCACCCCGATGCCCGGCAGCAATGACGTCGACGTCGTCTTCCCGGTGCTGCACGGTCCGAACGGTGAGGACGGATCACTGCAAGGTCTCTTCGAGCTCGCGGATCTGCCGTACGTCGGTGCGGGCATCGAAGGGTCGGCGATCGGGATCAACAAGATCACGCACAAGAAGCTCTTCGCGCAGGCCGGGCTCCCGGTGGTCGATTTCGTCGCGTTCACGCGCGACGACTGGGCGGACAACGCCGGACGGCTCACGAACGCGATCGAGAAGCTCGGCTACCCGAGCTTCGCGAAGCCCGCGCGGCTCGGGTCGAGCGTCGGCATCTCGAAGATCCACGCCGCCGGTGAGATCGAGGAAGCGGTGCGTCGGGCGTTCAAGCACGACGACGACGTCCTCATCGAAGCGCAGGGGTTCCCGCGCGAGATCGAAGTCGGTGTCCTCGGTGATCCACCGGCGGTCTCCGTGGTCGGCGAGGTCATCCCGGACGGGGATTTCTACGACTACCGCGCGAAGTATCTCGGCGACTGGACGGAGCTCCGCATCCCGGCGGACGTTCCATCACGCGCGGAATCGCAGGTGCGCGACCTCGCGGTCAAAGCGTTCAACGTCTCGCGCTGCGAAGGCTTCGCGCGCGTCGACTTCTTCTTCGATCCGGCGACGGAGTCGCTGCAGATCAACGAGATCAACACCGTGCCCGGCATGACGCCGAACAGCATGTTCCCGCTCCTCTGGGAAGCGTCCGGCAAACCGTTCACGCAGGTCGTCGCCGCTTTGCTCGAGCACGCGATGTTGCGGCACGCGCGCAAGAGCGAACTCGAGGCCGCTCGCGCGGCCGCGCACGACGAGGAGATCAGCTGAGGTGCACGATCGGACACGTCAGTGTCCGAGTGATGCCCTGCACTCCCTGGATCGCCGACACGACGAGCTTGCCGAGCTCGTCGACGGTCTCGGCTTTCGCGCGGACGATGCAGTCGTAGGGCCCGGTCACGTCCTCGGCGGACACGACACCGTTGATCCCCGAGCATGCGGACGCAACCTCCGCGGCCTTGCCGACTTCCGCCTGGATCAGCACATACGCCTCGACGGCCACGCCTGCTCCTTTCGACTGGACTGGGTGCGACAACGCTAGAGCAGCGCTCACCACAAGAGCAACCGTATCGTCGGGTCATGCGGCTGCCCTTCGCCGATCGCGCGGAAGCCGGACGGGCTCTCGCCTCGCACCTCGAAGCGCTCGGGCTCGAACACCCGGTCGTGTTCGGCGTACCGCGCGGCGGCGTCGCCGTGGCGGCTCCGGTCGCACCGGTGCTCGGCGGCGTCCTCGATGTGATCGTCGTCCGCAAGATCGGCGCGCCGGACGATCCCGAGCTCGGGCTCGGCGCCGTCGGGGCGGACGGCCCTGCGGCGCTCGACGAGCGTCTCATCGAGCGCCTCGCGGTCTCGCGCGACTACCTCGAGGCCGAGACCCTTCGGCAGCGTGCCGAGGCGGCGCGGGGGGGGGGGGGGGGCGGCCCCGCGCCCCCCCCCCCCCCCCCCCCCCGCCCCCCCCCCGGCGCCCCGGCGGCGGGGCCCGGGGCCCCCCCCCCCCGACCCGGGGGGGGGGGGGGCCCCGGCCCCCCGACCCGGGCCGCCCCCC
>JAICYB010000072.1 GCA_025934435.1 Actinomycetes bacterium
CGTCCGGTAAGAACGTCCTCGAGGACTCTCCCGGTGACCACGTGCATCACCACGGAGTGTGGTGGGGACACGGCGACGTGAACGGCGTGGACTTCTATCTCGAGGTACCGGCGCCCGGACGGCGCCTCGGCCGGATCGACCACGTCGAGTTCGACGCAGTGACGGACGAAGCACCGCGCTACGGGTTCGTCCAACGGCTCGCGTGGCGCGACGACCGGGACGCGCTCATGATCTCCGAGGTGCGCTCGGTGCAGATCCATTTCGCGGACGAGTCGCATTACACCGTCGACCTCGACAGCACATACACGGCCGAGGGTGACCTCGCGTTCGGCACGACCAAGGAGTCGGTGTTGCCCGGCATCCGCATGGCCGAAGCGCTGACATGCCTTCAAGGCGGTCACATACGCACGTCCGGTGGAGGCCGCGGCGAGTCACGCAACTTCGGACAGCCGCGCGAGTGGTTCGATTACTGGGGCGAGCGCAAGACGATCTACAACCTCGGTGACGTGAAGGAGGGCATCGCGGTGTTCGACCATCCGACGAATCCGAACTATCCGAATCCGGTGTTCGTCCGCGCCTACGGACCCAACTCGCCGTTCCAGGGGCATCACTTCACCGGCGAGACGACGCTCGCCGCGAACGAGTCGTGGCGCTACCGGCACCGCCTCGTCGTGCACGCCGGTGATACGGACGAAGCACAGATCGAGGACAAATACGACGCCTGGAGGACCACATGACCGACACGGCCGGGCCCAACGTGTCGCCCGCTCCCGTCCGCATCGCACAGCGCGCATCGCGCGCCACCGTGCGGAAACTCACGGACCAGGACGAGTTCCGCTCGGTGTGTGGCATGCGCCGCGACCTCGTCGGTCCCGCCGAGGACGAACCGCTCCTGTTCCACTACATGCGCATCCACGATTCGCGGAAGCACTACCACCGCAAGACGATCGAGTACTACTACGTCACCGAAGGACGCGGCGAGATGGAACTCGACGACGTAGTCGTCGAGGTCGCCAAAGGCGACATGATCGTCGTGCCGACAGGTGTGTGGCATACATCGCGGCCGGCCACCGACGAAGAGCTGCACATCCTGATCTGCGCGGTGCCGCAGGGCGTCGCGCCCGGCGAGGTCGACTCGCACTACGAGTGAGCGATCTCCTCGCGCGCTCCATGGCCTGGATGGACGAACGCTGGGACGACGCCGCCGCGCTGCTATGGGCCGTCCGCCGCGATCGCCATCTCGTCCGCGAGACATCGCTCTATGCGCTCGGCTGCCTCATGCTCGGACGGGGCGAGCGAGCGCGGCGAGCGATCGATGCCGTCGTTGCGCAACAGTTCGACGCGCCGGGCAAGCCGTGGGACGGCACGTTCCGCCGGACCCCCGAGGAAGGCGATCCACCCGAGGACGCGGTGATGTGGATCCACTTCGATCCGAACTGGCGTCAGTTCATCGGCACGACGTTCGCGATGATCTGCGACGGTTACGCCGATCAAGTGGACGAAGCACTCCTGCGCGCCTCCATCGAGCGGTGCGTCACGAGTGAACCGGAAGGGCGCGTTTCGCCGGCCTACGCGAACATCGCACTCATGAAGGCGTGGCTCGACGACTGGACGGGACGTCCGACCTTCGCTTCAACGGTGGTAGCGCACTACTTCGATGACGGCGGATTCCTCGAGTTCAATTCCCCGACCTATTACGGGATCGATCTGAACGCACTTGCGCTGTGGCGGTCGTCCGACGCGCTGGCCGCCGACGGAGCGCGCGTCGAAACGGCGCTCTGGCGCGACATCGCGGCGTTCTATCACGCAGGGATGCGGAACATGTGTGGTCCATTCGACCGCTGCTACGGACTCGACATGACGCGCCATGCGACGCCGCTCGGCCTGTGGATCTGGTCGGTCGTGGGCGAAGCGCGTGCGCCGTTCCCCAACGTTTCCGAGCGATTCAGTCATCCGCACGACGTCTGCTTCGGACCGACCGTGGCGGCCTTCGATGCCGCCGTGCCGGACGATGTCCTTCCGCACCTCGACGCGTTCCAACGCGAGCGAACGGTCGAACGAGAGCTCGCCGGCGGCCGCCGCATCAGCGCGTGGCTGTCCGATCAGGCGATGGTCGGCGCGTGGGCCGGTCCGACGAGCGGGATCGGTTGGTTCCAGCACGCGCACGCGACGGCGCACTGGTTGCGAGCGGACGGCACCGTCGGATGGCTGCGCGTGCCGGCGGACTGCCCGATCGCCGCAACCGCTTCGCCGGGAAGCCTCGAGATCGAACCACTCACCGAGACGGCGGTCCGGTTCGAAACGTCCATCCCCGACGACTTCGGACCGTTCATCGTTTCGACGTCCGCGGAGGCGACGATCGTCGCGCTCCGCTAGGACCGGATCTATCGGCAGCCGAACGCGAGGCCCTTGCCGGGCTGCGGCACCGCGCTCGGGATGGCGAGTGGCGTCACCTCGATGTGCACGTGTGGCAGGTGCTGATGCGTGAACACGTCGACTTCCGAAACGAACGGGAACTTCGTCGCATGCGACGCGATGACGGTCTTGCCTTGGGTGACGCGATCGCCCGGCCGGACGTGCAACCCCGTGATGTGCAGCATCTTCACTTCGAGCTCGGGGTGTCCGGCGGGGGAGATGACGGCGAAGCTGTCCGGATACTTGCAGTAGAGGTGATAGTTGCCCGCGCGCTTCACGATCCCGGAGACCGGCGCGTAGATCAGTTCCTGCGGTTCGACGACGATGTCGGCCGCCGTGCGGGCGGCGGTGCCTCGTCCGCGTGAAGCCATCACGACGGGAGCGATCGCCGTGCGCGCGATCGTCAGCATCCGGTCCCGCACGTCGCTCGCCTGGTGGAACCCGACGCGGATCACGCGCTGCGCGGGGTCGAAGAGTGGGACGGTGCCTGCGAGCGCGAACAGTTCCGTCCGGTCGTCGGGGGCCGGAGGCGCGACCGGCCCGTTCACGGATGCCGGCGCGGTGGGTTTCATCGTCGGCGTCGTCGTGGTGGCCGCGTTCCGGCGCGCCGTCGCGCTCGGCCGCGTGACGACGACGCGCGACGTTGCCGCCTGCTCGCTTCCCGACGCGCCGTGTCCCACGGCCGCCACGAGGAACGCGACGCAGGCGAGCGCGACCCGCACCATGCGTGTTGGACTCCCCATCCGCGGGCGAGACTACAAGCGATCCCGCGGATGTGGGTTTCTAGGCGAAAGCTCCCCCGGCGCCGAACGCCGCGGCGAAGAATCGCTCGCCCATGCGCTGATATCCGGCCGCGTTCGGATGGAGCCCGTCGGGCAGATCGCCGACGTCGTCCGGGCCGAAGAGGTCGTAGCCGTGCATCAGAAGCAGGTTCGCGTCGCGTCGCTGCGAGGCGACGAGCGTGAGGAGCTCACGGATGCGCGACAGGGACAACACGCCGGTCGAAAGCTCCACCGGGCGATCGATCACGTACACGGTTCCGTCCGCATGCGAGAGCGTCGGTCCGGGATGGTCCTCGGCCACGGGGCAGATGATCGGCGAGATCAGCAGCAGGGGAGTCGTCGGATGTCCGTCGCGGATCGTGTCGATGAAACCGTGCACGGCAGGCACGAACGTCCGCTCGCGCATCGTGTCGCCGTTCACGACGTTGATGCCGACCTTCATGCTGATCGCGTCACACGGAAGATCGCGGATCGTCCGGGCGACGGCTTGATCGAGCTGCGCCTGACCGGCGATGCCGAAGCTCATGAGATCGACGTCTGCCATGCGCGCGGCGACGACAGGCCACACGCCCGTCGGACGTTCCGCTTCGACGCAGTGGCTGATCGAGCTCCCGTAGTGGATCCATCGCCGCTTCGTCGACGCCTCCGGCGCTCGCACGGTCGCGCCGTCATCGACGCGCACCGCGCGGATCTCGAGTGACGCGTTGTGCGGCAGCCACACCTCGACGTGCTTGAAGCCCGAAGCCAGTCCGTCGAAGACGATCGTGTCCGGGCCCCCGCGGACGAGCTCGGGTCGCGTCGGATCCTCCGCCGTGTACCGCGCGATGTGACCGGTATCGGAGAACCGAACGCCTGTGAGTGATCCGTCCACCACGATGTCGTAGGCGGCCGCCGCGAGGAAACGTCCTTCGACCGTGAGTCGCAGTTGCTGCACGTCGAGTGAGATCGACGTCGAGTCGGTCACCATCACGAGCCGGCCACCGGACGCGACACCGGCTGCCCACGTGAATCCGGGATCGATGATCTGCGCTTGCGCCCACGCCGGCAGGCGAGAGAGACGAAGACCTTTCGGTGTCCGCCGACGATCGAGGACGCCGTCGAAGGTCAGCTCGTCGAGGTCGAGTTCCACCGCTAGATAATGTCGGAGACCACCCGAGGAGGCGCACATGCACGTCGGAACCGCAGTCATCTTCCAAGGCACGGACGGATCGCGAACCGATCACGACGTCTACCGGAACGAGCTGGCTCTCGCCGACCTCGCCGAGCCGCTCGGCTTCGAATCGATCTGGGGTGTCGAGCATCACTTCACGAGCTACACCATGTGCCCGGACGTCCTGCAGTTCCTGACGTACATGGCCGGACGAACCACCACGCTCCGACTCGGCTCGATGGTCGTCGTGTTGCCATGGCACGACCCGATCCGCGTCGCGGAACAACTCGCCGTGCTCGACGCGATGTCAGACGGACGCGTCATCTTCGGCATGGGACGAGGTCTCGGACGCGTCGAGTTCGAGGGATTCGGCGTCGACCAGGAAGAAAGCCGCGACCGTTTCGTCGAGTCCGCGCGACTCATCCTCGAAGGCCTCGAAGCCGGAGAGTTCGAGTTCGACGGCACCTATGTGAAGCAAGCGCGGCGCGAGATCCGTCCGCGTCCGTTCAAGTCGTTCCGCGGACGAACCTACGCGGCCGCGGTGTCGCCGGAGTCGTCCGAGATCATGGCGCGACTCGGCATCGGGATCCTGATCATCCCGCAGAAGCCGTGGGACCAGGTCGCGACGGACCTGAACAACTACCGGACCGTCTACCGGGAAGTGAACGGCACCGATGCCCCGGCTCCCATCTGCGCGGGCTGGACGCTCTGCGACAAAGATGCCGGCCGCGCCGAAGAGCTCGCGCGCGAATACATCGGCGGCTACTGGAAGACCGTGCTCGAGCACTACGAGCTCGTCGGCGATCACCTCACGCACATGAAGGGCTACGAGACCTACGGTCGCATGCAGCAGATCGTCTCGTCGCCCGGCGGCGCGGACGCGATGGTCGACTTCTTCCTGAGCCTGCAGGTGTGGGGGACGCCGGAGCAGTGTTTCGAGAAGATCATGGACGTCCGCGGACGAACCGGATCCGACTCCTTCATCGGCGTCTTCAGCTACGCGGGCATGCCCTACGACATCGCCGAGCAGAACATGCGTCTGTTCGCCGCCGAGGTCATGCCCGAGCTCAAGAGCGTGGCGGCCCCCGCGACGGCCGGAGCCCTGTTAAAGTGACTGAGTGCTCACTCAGCGTAACGGCCACACCACCGAAGACAAGCGCGAGCGGCTGATCGAGGCCGCCCGCCGGCTCATGGCCGAGCGCGGCGTGGCCGGGTGCACCACGAAGGAGATCGCCAAGGCCGCCGGCGTCGCCGAGGGCACGATCTACAACCAGTTCCGGGACAAGAGCGACCTGTACCTCTCGGTCGCGGCGGCGATCATGCCCGAGTTCCTCCGCCGTCTGCCGGACGAACCCGGTCACGGCGACCCGCGAACGCTCCTCGTGAAGGTGGGCACCGACACGATCAAGGCCATGCAGGAGCTGATCCCGTTGTTCTCGGGGATGCTCGGCGAGCCGGAGCTCCGCGCCGGCGTCCGCGAGCGGTGGCGCTCCGAGCGCAACGTCGGCAAGCCCCACGGCGGGCTGACCGAGTACCTGCTCGCCGCACAAGCCGCGGGCAGGATCGGCGACGGCGCCGACCCGTCGGTGCTCGCGCGGATGTTCATCGGCAGCATCTTCCACCACGTCTTCATGCGCCTCCTGATCAACGAGCCGGGTCTCGAACCGACCGGGCGGAAGTTCGTCGAGTCCGTCGTCGACGCCGTGCTCGCCGCCGCCGGACCGGCGAAGGTGAAAGCGGGGGCCGAGTAGATGCTCATCCGCCTGCTCCGCTCGCACCTGCGTCCCTACTCGCGGCAGATCTACGTGCTCCTCGGCCTCCAAGCCGTGCAGGCGATGGCGAATCTCTACTTGCCGAACCTGAACGCCGACATCCTCGACCACGGCGTCATCCCGGGGAACACGCATTACATCGGAAGGCTCGGCGGCTTCATGCTCGTCGTCACGCTCGGACAGGCGTGTTTCGCCGTGGCCGCCGTCTACCTCGGATCACGCATCGCGATGGGCTTCTCGCGCGACGTCCGCAAAGCGGTGTTCCACCGATCGCTCGAGCTGTCCGCGCGCGAGGTCGGCGAGCTCGGCGCGGCGTCTCTCATCACCCGCGTGACGAACGACGTGCAGCAGGTGCAGATGCTCGTCGTCATGGCATGCACGATGATGCTCGCCGCGCCGATCACGATCATCGGCGGCATCTTCATGGCGCTCCGCCAGGATGCCGGCCTGTCGTGGCTCCTCGGCGCCAACATGCCGCTGATGGTGATCTGCTTCGGCTTCCTGATCAGCCGCATGATCCCGCAGTTCCGTTCGATGCAGGACCGACTCGACAGCGTGAACCGCGTGCTCCGCGAACAGATCGTCGGCATGCGGGTCGTCCGCGCCTTCGTGCGAGAGAAGCTCGAGGTCGACCGCTTCGAAGACGTCAACGACGGACTCACACACGTGTCCCTCGTCGCCGGACGCCTGCAAGCCGGGATGTTCCCGCTCGTGATGCTCTTCATCAACGGCTCGAACGCCGCCGTCGTGTGGTTCGGCGCGAATCGCATCGCGCACGTCCCGCCGCAGATGACCATCGGAGCGCTCGTCGCGTTCCTCACGTACTTCACGCTGATCCTGAGCGCCGTAATGATGACGACGTTCGTCTTCGTCATGGCTCCGCGCGCTGCCGTCAGCGCCGAACGCATCCAGGAGGTGCTCGAGACCGAACCGTCCGTGGTTCCGCCGAGCGCGCCGGTGCAGAAGCTGAAGCGCCGCGGAACGCTCGAGCTCCGGGGCGCGACGTTCACCTACCCGGGCGCGGACGAGCCCGTGCTCGCGAACATCTCGTTCAAGGCCGCCCCCGGCGAGACGACGGCCGTCATCGGAAGCACGGGTTCGGGCAAGACGACGCTCGTGAACCTGATCGCACGGTTGATGGACGTCACCGAGGGGTCCGTCCTCGTCGGCGGGGTCGATGTTCGCGAGCTCGACCCGGACATCCTCTGGCACCGCATCGGGCTCATCCCGCAGAAGCCGTACCTGTTCAGCGGGACGGTTCGGACGAACGTCCGCTACGGCAAGCCGGACGCAACCGACAAGCAGATCTGGGAAGCGCTCGAAGTCGCGCAAGGCAAGGACTTCGTGGAGGCCCTCGGCGGTCTGGACGCGCCGATCACCCAAGGCGGTACGAACGTGTCCGGCGGGCAGCGCCAACGGCTCGCGATCGCGCGCGCGCTCGTCCGGAAGCCCGACGTCTACCTCTTCGACGATTCGTTCTCGGCTCTCGACCTCGCGACGGACGCGCGCCTGCGCGCGGCTCTCGAGCCGTATACGCGGAACGCGACCGTGCTCGTCGTCGCGCAACGCGTGTCGACGATCAAGAGCGCGGACCGGATCCTCGTCCTCGACGGCGGGCACGAGGTCGGCCTCGGCACGCACGACGAGCTGCTCGAGGCATGTCCGACCTACGCCGAGATCGTGGCGTCGCAGACACAGAACACGGCCGGTGCGCGATGACGACTGCGGAGCGCGCCGGCGCGGAGCAAGCGAGATCCCGATGACCACGCTCGACATCCGTCCGAAGACGGGCGGCGAAGACGACAAGCCGATCAAGCCGCCGGATCTGCCCGCAGGTCCGGGGCGCTGGGGCGGCGTCATGCCGCTCGCCCGTGCGAACGACTTCCGGAGCACGTTCCGCAATCTGATGAAGCGGCTCCGTCCGGAGCGCTTGCGACTGGTGTTCGTCTTCGCGTTCGCGATCGTCGCGGTGTGCATGAACGTCGTCGGGCCGAAGCTGCTCGGCCACGCCACCGACATCCTCGTCGCCGGTCTCCGGAGCGCGTTCAGCGGCGGTCCGAAGGTCATCGACTTCACGGCGCTCCATCACACCTTGGAGCTCGCACTCGGCCTCTGGATCGGTGGCTCGATGTTGCAGTACTTCCAGGCGTACATCCTCGCCGGAGTCGTCCAGCGATCGATGTTCCGCCTTCGTGAAGACGTCGAGAGCAAGATCAACCGGCTCCCGCTTTCGTACGTCGACCGCGCCGCTCGCGGTGATCTCCTCAGCCGCGTCACGAACGACATCGACAACCTCGCCCAGACGCTGCAACAGACGATCAGTCAGCTCATGGTCAGCACGCTGATGATGATCGGGACGATGGTGATGATGTACACCATCTCGCCGCTCCTCGCGACGGTCGTCCTCGTCACCGTTCCGCTGTCCGTCGCCTTCATCCGTTTCATCACGCGGCGTTCGAAGGGACGATTCATCGCCCAGTGGCGGCACACGGGCGAGATGAACGCGCTCGTCGAGGAGTCGCTCACCGGGCACAACATCGTCAAAGCCTTCGGCCGTCAGAAGGACGTCGAAGAAGTCTTCAAGACGACGAACGACGAGCTGTTCGAAGCGAGCTTCAGTGCGCAGTTCATGTCCGGCAGCATCCAGCCGGGGATGGTCTTCGTCGGCAACCTGACGTTCGTCGCGATCGCCGTCATCGGAGGCTTCCGCGTCGCCGCGAAAGCGATGACGATCGGCGGCATCCAGGCCTTCATCCAGTACTCGCGCCAGTTCGCACAGCCCGTGCAGATGCTCGCGTCGATGGCGAACCTGTTCCAATCGGGACTCGCCTCCGCCGAGCGCGTGTTCGAGCTGCTCGACGCCGACGAGCAGTCGCCGGACCCGGCGTCGTGGACGCCGACGAACGGCTACCGGAACAGCAACGGGAACGGGAATGGCAACGGCAACGGGAATGGCAACGGCAACGGCAGGGTCGCCGCGACGCGAGCCGCGGGATCGAAGCTCTGGCTCGCGAAGTGGGACGGAGGACGTCACCCCGAGACGGGCCGCAAGCGCACGCGGACGAAGAGCGGCTTCCGGACGAAGAAGGAAGCACTCGACTACGCGTACTCCCAGTCCGGGCCGCTCCACGGCCGCGTCGAGTTCGAACACGTGTCGTTCTCGTACGACAAATCACGCCCGCTGATCCAGGATCTCTCGCTGACGGCCGAAGCGGGGCAGACCGTCGCGATCGTCGGACACACGGGCGCGGGCAAGACGACGCTCGTCAACCTCATCATGCGGTTCTACGAGCTCGACGACGGACGGATCACCCTCGACGGCGTCGACATCGCGAAGATGCCGCGCGCCGAGCTTCGTTCGAACATGGGGATGGTGCTGCAGGACACGTGGCTGTTCGAAGGAACGATCCGCGACAACATCGCGTACGGGAATCCGGACGCGACCGAGGAAGACGTCATCGCTGCCGCCACGGCGACGTACGTCGACCGATTCGTCCACATGCTTTCGCACGGCTACGACACCATCGTCGACGACGAAGGCACGGCGATCAGCACCGGTGAGAAGCAGCTGATCACGATCGCGCGCGCGTTCCTGTCCGACCCGACGATCCTCATCCTCGACGAGGCGACGAGTTCCGTGGACACACGCACCGAGGTGTTGATCCAGAAGGCGATGGCCGCGCTCCGTTCACAGCGGACGAGCTTCGTGATCGCGCACCGTCTGTCGACCATCCGGAACGCCGACATCATCCTCGTGATGGACGGCGGGCGGATCGTCCAGCAGGGTCACCACGACGACCTGATGCGGCGGGGCGGGGCGTACGCGGATCTCTACAACGCGCAGTTCGCCGGGCACGCCACCTAAGGCGCGACGGTAGTCGCCGCCGTCGCGATCGTCCACACCGCTGCGTCCCACGTGTTGTGGATGCCCGTGACGAGGAGCAGCACCGTGGACGCGGCGACGATGTCGAGCGCTCCGAGCGTTCGCGACCCGACGACGAGGCCGGCGACGAACAACGCGGTGAAGCTCGCCACCGGCGCGACGACGTAGAACGCGCGGTCCTCGAGATCGAGGGCGTACGACGCGCGGTGCAGGTGGAACGTCACCCACGATACGTAGACGACGCCGAGGAACCCGAACGCGAGCAGGCAGATGCGGAGGCTCGCCGTCGTGTGGTGCGGGACGTTCAGGAGCGCCGCCAGAACCACGACGGAGGTGAAGTACACGACCGCCGGCGTCGCGAACGCTCGGAGCGTGCGCCGGTCGATCAGATGTTGCGCGACCGACGTGACGAGCGCGATGACGACGAACTCGAGGCCGATGAGAGCGCCGGCGGCCGAACCGACGATCACATAGAAGTTCTGCCACCCGGCAAGGGCGTGCGTCACGACGACGAACCTATCGAAGCGCGACATCCGCAGGTCGTTCGCCGAAACGGTGGCGAAAGACGGTCGTCACATCGTCGATGGCCGGGGCCGCGCTCGCGGTCGGAGGTGCCGCGCCCGCAGTCGTCGGGCGACTCGGTAGATTCGACGTCACAATGCCCGATCCGTTCGCCGTGATCAGATCGTCGGTCGATCGCCTCACAACGATCGTCGGTCCGCTCGACGACGACGAGATCGCGGGCCGGGCGTTTCCGAAGGATTGGTCGATCGCCGATGTGTGTTCGCATCTCGGTTCGGGTGCGGAGATCTGGCAACGGCGCGTCGCGGACGCCCTCGAACGGAGCGATACGCCGGACGACTTCAACGACCGCGTGTGGGACACATGGAACGCGAAGTCGCCGCGCGCGAAGGTCGACGACGCGATCGTGGCGATGGAGGCGTTCATCTCGGCCATCGACGCCCTCACGGCCGACGAACGGGCTCGCCTGCAAGTCCCGATCGGTCCGATGTCCTTCGACTTCGAGTCGTTCCTCGGGCTCCGGGCGAACGAGCACGTGTTGCACGAGTGGGACATCGCCGTCGCGATCGACCCCGAGACGACGCTCGCAGCGGACGGCGTCGAAACGGTGATCGACAACCTCGACCTCGTCGGACGCTTCACGGCGAAGCCGACCGGCGAGCGCCGCGAGATCACCGTCCGCACGTATCTACCGGGACGGTCCTTCCGCGTCACCCTCGACACCGAGAGCGTCGCCTTCGCGCAGACCGAGGTCGTCGATCACGTCGATGTCGAGATGCCCGCCGAGTCGTTCATACGACTCGTCTACGGACGACTCGATCCCACGCCCGCGCAGAACGAAGCGGTCGACGTCCTGCGCCTGGTCTTCCCCGGTCCCTGACGTGCGCGGTCCCATCGCACTCGTCGGTTCGGGCGAGTTCACGCCCGCGATGGAGCCGATCGATGCCTTGCTGTTGCAGGGTCGTCCGCAGCGTGTCGTGTTCCTGCCTACCGCGGCCGCTCTCGAAGGCGAGGAGCGCATCGACTACTGGACGCAGCTCGGCCTCGGGCACTACCGGAGCATGAACGTCGACGCGGATCCGATCCTCGTCCTCAACGGCGACGACGCGGACCGCGACGACCTCGCCGAACGCGTCAGGGGCGCCGGCCTCATCTATCTGTCCGGCGGCAACCCCGCCTACCTCACGGACACGCTTCGCGATTCGAAGGTGTGGCGGGCTATCGCCGCCGCCCACGAGGCCGGTGCCGCGCTGGCCGGATGCTCGGCCGGTGCGATCGCGTTGTCCGCGGTGGTACGCGATCGTCTCGCGCCGGACGCACCACTGCGGCCGGCCATGGCCGTCGTGCCC
>JAICYB010000022.1 GCA_025934435.1 Actinomycetes bacterium
CCGAGTGCCCGCTGCCGCGTGAGCGCAGCGGATGAGCTCGGAACGCTGCGGTCGGATGCGACGGCAGCGATAGGAAGCGCGTCGTCCCTCGACGAACTCCGTGATCTCGAGGTGCGCTTCCTCGGTCGGAAGTCGCGGCTGAGCGAGATCCTTCGAGACCTTCGGAACCTTTCCGATGCGGACAAGCGCATCGTCGGACCTGAAGGCAACACATTGCGCCGCGATCTCGAAGAGCTTGCCGCGTCGAAGCGATCCGAGCTCGAACGCCGGAGCGAAGAGCTTCTTCTCTCGACGGACCGCGTCGATCTCACGATGCCGGGCCGTCGTCCGGCGCGCGGTGCGCCGAACCCACTGATCGAAGTTCGCAAGCGCATCGAAGATGCGTTCATCTCGATCGGCTACCAGATCGCCGAAGGCCCGGAGGCCGAGACGGACTGGAACAACTTCGAAGCATTGAATCAGCCGCCCGGACATCCGGCGCGATCGCTCATGGACACGTACTACCTCGACGATCCGCAGGGCGACGGGACGCGACTACTCCGAACGCACACGTCGCCGGTGCAGATCCGCGTCATGACGTCGCAGAAGCCGCCGATCTACGTGATCTGTCCCGGCCGCGTCTACCGTCGTGAAGACGTCAGCGTCACGAGCGGGGCTATCTTCCATCAGGTCGAAGGTCTCGCCGTCGACGAGGGACTCACGTTCCGCGATCTGCGAGGGACGATCGACATCTTCGCGCGCGCTGCGTTCGGCCAAGAGACGCGCACGCGCCTGGTGCCGTCCTTCTATCCCTTCACCGAGCCGTCCTGCGAGTTGCAGGTGACGTGTCCGGTCTGCGGCGGCGCCGGGTGCAATCACTGCGCCGAAGGTTGGATCGGCGCGGGCGGTTGCGGGATGGTCGATCCGAACGTGTTCGGTTTCGTCGGCATCGACCCCGAACGCTACACGGGCTTCGCGTTCGGGATGGGCCTCGACCGCATCGCGATGGCGCGCTTCGGGGTCACCGACGGCCGCCAGTTCCTCGACGGCGACCTTCGCTTCCTCGAGCAGTTCCGCGGAGTGCCGGTGCGATGACGCCGCGGAGTGCAGCGGAGCGTGAACTTCGGTGACGCCGCGGAGTGCAGCGGAGCGGGAACTTCCGTGAGGGTCCCACGATCGTGGCTTCGCGAGCTGGTGGACGTCGACGTCCCGACTCGCGAGCTCGCCGACACGTTGTCACACGCCGGAGTCGCCGTGGATGCCGTCGAGACATTCGCGGCGGGCGTCGGCGGGATCTACGTCGGACGCGTCCTCGAGGTCGAGGACGTCGCTGAGTCGAAGAAGCTCTGCGTCGCGCAGGTCGACGTCGGCCCGAAGGGCAAGGTCCAGGTGCTCGCGGGCGCGAAGAACTTCACCGCCGGCGACAAGGTCCCGGTTGCGCTTCCGGGTGCCACCGTGACGACGCTCGAGGTTCCGGTCGGCAAACGCACGATGCTCGGGAAGTACGAGTCCAACGGGATGCTTTGCTCGGCGAAAGAGATGGGCATCTCCGACGATCACGGCGGCATCGCCGTGCTCCCGGACGCCTACGACCTCGGTGCGGATGTCGCGGCGTTGCTCGGCCTCGGCGACGACGTCCTCGAATTCGAGATCTACCCGAACCGCCCCGATTGCATGTCCGTCCTCGGCATCGCGCGTGAGGTTGCCTTGCTCTTCGGGGCGGAGCTCCGTTACCCGGACGCCACCGTGGTGGAAGAGGGACGTCCCGCGTCCGAGATCGCCTCCGTCACGATCGAAGCTCCCGATGCGTGCCCGCGCTATCTCGCCCGCGTGATCGACGGCGTCTCCTTCGGTCCGTCGCCACTCGTGGTGCAAGCGCGACTCACGGCGTGTGGGTTCCGTCCGCTCGGAAATCTCGTCGACGCGACGAACTATGTGCTCCTCCTGACGGGACAGCCGCTGCACGCCTTCGACCTCGACCGGCTCGCGGAAGGACGGATCGTTGTTCGTCGAGCCCGCGCGGGCGAGAAGATCACGACGCTCGACGACGTCGCGCGGGAACTTACGACGGACGATCTCGTGATCGCCGATGCGAACAGCGCGCAAGCCGTCGCCGGCGTGATGGGCGGAGGCGACAGTGAGGTCGGTCCGGAGACGAAGCGCGTCCTGCTCGAGTCCGCGTACTTCGACGCGCTCACCGTGTCGCGGACGGCCCGAGGCATGCACATGCACACCGAAGCGTCGAGTCGCTTCGAGCGCGGCACAGATCCGGAGCAGGTGCCGACGGCTGCGGCGATCGCCGCCGAGCGCATCCGCCGGTGGTCGGGCGGTGCCGTCGCTTCGGGAGCGATCGATGCCGGACGACCCCCCGACCGGCGCCACGTCACCCTTCGTCCGGATCGGGTCGAGCAGATCCTCGGCATAACGGTTCCCGACGACGAGATCGCGCGGTACTTCACCGGACTCGGTCTCGACGTCTCCGGCCGATTCGACACCGTCGTGCCGTCGTGGCGTCCCGATCTCGAACGGGAGATCGATCTCATCGAAGAGATCGCCCGGCTGTATGGCTACGAGAAGATCCCCGCGCGGAGGCGTGTCGGGATCGGCGGCGGCCGCACCGAGGCACAACTGCTACGCGAACGCGTCCGTTCCGTCCTGACGGGAGCCGGCGCGACGGAGGCAACGCTCTCGACATTCATCGCCGAAGAAGACCTTCGGGCGTTCGGCTACGACGGCGATCTCGTGCGGTTGGCGAATCCGATGACGGTCGATCAGCGTCAGCTTCGTCCTTCGCTCATCCCGGGACTGCTCCGCGCCGCGCAGCGCAATCTCGACCGTGGCGTCGCGACGGTTCGCCTCTTCGAGTTCGGAAAGATCTTCACGGGTTGGCCGGCCGGCGCCGAGCTGCCGGACGAATCCGAGCACTTCGCGGTGCTGCTCGCCGGTGACGCGGGCGGCGACGAGTGGTACGCATCGTCTCGCGCATTCGACGCATTCGACGTGAAGGGGACCGTACAACTTCTGCTCGATGAAGTTGGGATCGAAGGGTGGCGCATCGAGTCCGGCCTCGGGATGCCGTTCCACCCGGGCCGCTCCGCGCGGATCCTCGTCGGCGACACCTACATCGGTCGTTTCGGGGAGATCCGTCCGACGGTTGCGCGCGCGTTCGGGATCGATGGGCCCGTTGTCGTCGGGGGATTCGTCCTCGAGCCGCTCGTCGGCCTCGCTCCGACGCAGCTCGAGGTGCACGCGCTCCCGACGCAGCCGCCGATCACGCGGGACATCTCGATGGCCGTCGCCGATGACGTGAGCGTGGAGGCGATCTCGGCGACGATCACCGGCGCGGGCGGGGGGCTCCTCGAGCGGCTGCTCCTCGTCGATGAGTACCGGGGGGAGCAGGTGGGCGCCGGCCGGCGGTCGCTCGCGTTCCGTCTGTGGTTCCGGGCTCCCGATCGAACGCTCGCGGCGGCCGAAGCGGACGAAGCCCGCGCGACGATCGTCGATGCGCTCCGCGACGCGCACGGCGCCGAGATCCGCTAGCCGCTGGCGCGGGCCGCCAGCTGCATGTATATTCATTCTTCCGTATGACCAAGCAAGCAGCGATCCTGGGCGCGTCGGGCTACGCGGGAGCTGAGCTCCTGCGGTACCTCGTGCCGCATCCCGAGATCGACGTCGTCTGGGTGACGGGCAACCGCAACGCCGGACGCGCTCTCGACGAGGTCCATCCGCACCTCGAGACGGGTCTCGTCCTGCAGAGCCTCGATGCGGACACGGTTCCGGACCTCGACGTCGCCTTCCTTGCTCTGCCGCACGGCGCGGGAGCGGCGGCGAGCAAGACGCTCGCGGACCGCGGGGTGAAGGTAGTCGACCTCGGTCCGGACTGGCGTCTGCACGACGCCGCGGCCTACGACGAGTGGTACGGCTTCGCCCACGCGTACCCCGACGATCTCGCGTCGTGGGTGTTCGGTCTGACGGAGCTGCACCGGGAAGAGATCGCGGGGGCTCCGAAGGTTGCGAATCCGGGTTGTTACTCGACGGCGGCGATCCTCGCCCTGGCGCCGGCGGTCCGCGCCGGTGTCGTCGAAGCACAGGGGATCGTCATCGACGCCGCGTCGGGCATCAGCGGCGCCGGACGCAAACTGGCCGAACGCTATCTGTTCTCCGAACTCGAGGCGTCCTACTCCGCGTACGGCGTCGGGAAACACCGGCACGTACCGGAGATCGAGCAAGAGCTCGGCGGCATCACCGTCACCTTCACGCCGCATCTCGTCCCGATGGCCCGCGGCCTCCTCGTGACGTGCTACGCGCGCATGACGGACGGCGTCGACGCCGTCAGGGAAAGCCTCGAAACGGCGTACAAAGGGGAGCCGTTCGTTCGCGTGATGTCGACCCAGCCCGCGACGAAGCAGACGTCGGGGACGAACACAGCGCTGATCGGCGTAGGTTCCGACGAACGCACCGGGCTCGCGATCATCACGTGCGCGCTCGACAACCTCGGCAAAGGCGCCGCCGGGCAAGCGGTGCAGAACGCGAACCTCATGCTCGATCTGGACGAGACACTCGGCCTGCGCGGACCGGCGGTATACCCGTGAGCGTCACCGCTGCCTCCGGCTGGCTCGCGTCCGGCGTGAAAGCGGGGACGAAACCTTCGGGCGATCTCGACCTCGCGCTCGTCTGGTCGGAGCACCCCGCGACGGTCGCCGGTGCGTTCACGACGTCGCGTGTTCCGTCCGCGCATGTGCAGGTGTGCAAGCCGCGCGTGGCGTCGGGTCTCGCACGTGGATTTCTCGTCTCCGCCGGCATCGCGAACGCATTCACCGGACAAGGCGGGATCGACGACACGGTGCGACTTTGTGAAGTTGCCGCGAAGGCCGTCGGCGTCCCGGCGGACGAGATGCTGATGTGCGCAACGGGAACGATCGGCCCCCGTTTGCCGGTCGACGAGTTGATCGGCGCGATCGGTGCGGCGTCCGCTGCGCTATCGACCGACGGCGGCGCGGACGCGTCCCAGGCGATCCTCACGACCGACACCCGCGCGAAGACGGCCGTGCGGACCGTCGAAGTCGGCGGGATCTTCATCACGGTCGGGGGAATGGCGAAGGGCGCGGGGATGATCGCGCCGACGATGGAGCCGCAAGGGACGCTCCTCGTCTTCCTCACGACGGATGCCGCGGCCGATCCCGCGACGCTGCGCCAAGCGGTGGCGTCGTCCATCCCGAAGACCTTCAATGCGATCTCCGTCGACGGGTGCATGTCGACGAGCGACACCGTGCTGCTGTTCGCGAATGGTGCGTCCGGCGTCGATGTGTCCGGATCGGAGGCGTTCGCCGGTGCCGTCCACGATGTGCTCGCCGATCTCGCGTACCAGGTCGTCGCCGACGGCGAAGGGGCGACACGAGTGATCCGCGTGATCGTGAACGGCGCGGCGGACGAAACCGACGCGCGGGAAGCGGCGCGCGAGATCGCTTCGTCCGCCCTGCTCAAGAGCGCGGTCTGGGGAAACGACGCGAATCTCGGACGGATCGTCCAGGCCCTCGGGCAGGCGGACTGCAAGCTCGACCCCGACCGGTTGACGGTCGCGATGGCCGGCATCGAGCTGTCCAAGGGCGGCCTCGAAACGGGACGCCGCGACGAGGCAGCCACGAAGCTCGCGGCCGGAGGGGAAGCGCTCATCGAAGTCGATCTCGGCCTCGGCGCGGGTTCCTTCACCTTCCTGACGTGCGATCTGACGCCGGAGTACGTGAAGTTCAACGCGGACTACACCACATGACCCTTCCGACGACAGAACTCATCGACAAGGCGCGCACGCTCGTCGAGGCGCTGCCGTACATCACGCGGTTCTCGGGGAAGGTCGTGGTCGTCAAGTACGGCGGTCACGCGATGACGGACGACCGGCTCGCGAAGTCGTTCGCCCGCGATGTGGTGTTGATGCATTACGTCGGGATGCGTCCGGTGATCGTGCACGGCGGAGGGCCGCAGATCTCCGATCTCATGCGTCGCCTGGATCAGGAACCGACCTTCGTGGACGGCTACCGGGTGACGGGCGCGGAAGAGCTGGACGTCGTGCGCATGGTTCTGCAGAAGACGAACAAAGAGCTGGTCGCGAACATCAACGCGCTGAGCGATCTCGCCGTCGGCGTCTCGGGAGAAGACGCGAACCTCATCCGAGCGAAGCGCATGACGGTCCGTGACGGGATGGACATCGGGTTCGTCGGTGAGGTCGCGCGCGTCGATCCCCGCGTGCTCGAGCAACTCCTCGCGTCGGGGTTCATCCCGGTGATCGCTCCCATCGGTGTCGGTGACCACGGACAAGCGTTCAACATCAACGCCGACCTCTCGGCGGCCGCGATCGCGATCGCGCTCAAGGCCGCGAAGCTCGTGTTCTTGACCGACGTGGAGGGCCTCTACGAAGACTTCGGTGACGAAGGTTCCTTGCTCTCGCGTGTAACCGCCGAAGACCTCAACCGTCTGCTCGATGAAGAGAAGCTGTCATCGGGGATGATCCCGAAGGTCCGCGGCTGCGTCGACGCGCTCGGTGGCGGGGTCGAAGCGGGGCACATCCTCGACGGACGGGTCGATCACGCGCTGCTCCTCGAGATCTTCACCGACTCCGGAGTCGGAACGATGGTGGTGCCATGACGACGCGAGACGAACTGTTCCTTCCGTTGTTCAAGCGGCACCCGGTGACCTTCGTGCGCGGCGAGGGCGTGTGGCTCTACGACGCCGAGGGGAAGGCGTATCTCGACTTCATGGCCGGCATCGCCGTCAATCTCCTCGGGCACGCTCACCCGGCCCTCGTGGACGCCATCAGCGAGCAAGCGGGCCGCGTCCTGCATACGACGAATCTCTTCTGGACGGAGCCGGCCGTCGCCGCGGCCGAGGCCATCGTGTCGAAGCTTCCCGGCGGAGGAGTCTTCTTCTGCAACTCGGGGACCGAAGCGAACGAAGCTGCGATCAAGTTCGTCCGGAAACACGCGTGGCGGAAGGGCGAGACCGACCGGCGGGAGATCGTCGCGATCGAAGGATCGTTCCACGGCCGGACGCTCGGCTCCCTGTCCCTGACGATCCAGCCGAAGAAGTGGGAAGGCTTCGCGCCGTTGCCGGGCGACGTCGTGTCCGTGCCGTTCGACGACGTCGCCGCCCTGGACGAAGCGATCACCGAGCGTACGGCTGCCGTCTTCGTCGAGCCGATCCAAGGCGAGATCGGGATCCGTCCGATGTCGCAGGGTTTCATCGATGCCGCACGGAAGCTCACGAGCGAACGCGGCGCGCTGCTCGTAGCGGACGAAGTACAGACGGGGATGGGGCGTACGGGCTCGTGGTGGGGTCTCGACCACTACGGCGTGCAGCCCGACGTCGTGACGCTCGCCAAAGGGCTCGGCGGCGGCGTCCCGATCGGCGCACTGTGGGCGAGAAGCGAGTTCGCCGGCGCCTTCCAGCCTTCGGACCACGGCACCACGCAGGGCGGGAACCCGCTTGCTTGCGCGGCATGCGCCGCGGTGTTCGCGACGATCGACAAAGAGGGCCTTGTCGACAACGCTCGGATCGTCGGCGCCGACCTTCGCGACGGCCTCGAGTCGCGGGGATACGAAGTCCGGGGACGTGGGCTCCTTCTCGCGGTGGAGCTCGGACGGGAAGTATCTTCGGCGGTCGTCGCGAAAGCCCTCGAAGGCGGGCTCATCGTCAACGACGTCAACCCGACGTCCGTGCGTTTCGCCCCTCCGCTCGTCGCGACCCCGGACGAAGCACGACAAGCGGTCGAGCGCTTCGACGCAGCCGTGAAGGCTGTGACGTGATGAACGATCTGCTTCGGATCTCCGATGTCACCCGAGCCGAGTTCATCGAGCTCCTCGACCTCGCGGCGAAGGCGAAGGCCGATCCGGGGTTCGTCCGGGCGTCGGCCGACGGGCGCTCGGTCGCGGTCATCTTCGAGAAGCCGTCGCTTCGCACGCGCTTCTCTGTCGAAGCCGCTCTCGCGCGGATCGGCGCGCACCCGATCGGCGCGTACGACCGAGAAGTGGGACTCGGTCAGCGCGAATCGCTCCACGACGCGGGCCACGTCCTGAGCCGCTACGTCGACGCGATCGTGATGCGAACCTTCGCGCACTCGCGATGCGAGGAGCTTGCGGACGCGGCATCCGTTCCCGTGATCAACGCACTGTCCGACGAGCATCATCCGCTGCAGGCGCTCGCGGACGTGATGACGATCGCCGAGGCGTGCTGTGACGGTGACATCAACGCGCTGGCGCATGTGAAGGTCGCGTACATCGGCGATGGGAACAACGTCGCGCGTTCGCTGATCGACGCCGCGGACCTGCTCGGGTTCGAGCTGGTCCTCGCGTGCCCGATCGGACACGAGCCGAGCGTGAAAGCCCTCGTCCTCACCGACCCCATCGAGGCGGTCGCCGATTCCGATGTCGTCTACACCGATGTCTGGACGTCCATGGGTCAGGAGGACGAGGCCGCGGCGCGCGCGCGGACCTTCGAGCCCTATCGCATCACCCCGGAACTGATGTCGAGGGCGAAGCGCGACGCGATCTTCCTGCACTGCCTGCCCGCGCACCGCGGTGAAGAGGTTGACGCCGCCGTGATAGACGGACCCGCGTCGCGCGTCTTCGATCAGGCCGAGAACCGGCTGCACACGACCCTCGCCGTCTTCCTCAAGCTCCTCGGGAGCGCGTAGATGCCGCGAACGACGACGAACGACCGCGCACGCCGCCGGCAGCGTCTGATCGAGCTGCTTCGCGAAGGCGTCGCCGCCACCCAGGAGGAGATCGGCGAACGCATGGCGGCCGACGGCTTCTCCGCGGCGCAGGCGACGATCTCGCGTGACCTCGACGACGTCGGGGCCGTGCGCCGCCACGAGAACGGACGGATCGTCTACGGGCTGCCCGATCGCAACGGGCCGCCGGACGGTTTCGGCAAACGGATCTTCGCGGAGCTCGTCCGGTCGGTGCGATCGTCCGGCAACCTCGTCGTCGTCCGGACATATCCGGGGATGGCGCCGACGGTCGCGGCCGTGCTCGATCAAGCGGCCGTGAACGGCGTCCTCGGTACCGTCGCGGGAGATGACACCGTGCTCGTCGTCGCCGACGAGAAGACCGGTGGCAAGCGCCTCGCCAGATCGATCGAAGGGTTGAAAACATGACGAAATCGTGCGTGCTCGCGTTCTCAGGCGGACTCGATACGTCCGTCTGTGCGGCGTGGCTCAGGATCGAGCGTGGCTACGACGTCATCGCCGTGACCGTTGATGTCGGACAGGGCCGTGAGCTCGACGGCATCAAGGTGCGCGCGGACGCCGCCGGGGTTGCCGACCTCGTCGTGCTCGACGCGCGCCAGCAATTCGTGACCGAGTTCTGCTGGCCCGCGCTCAAAGCGAACGCCTTGTACGAGGGCAGGTACCCGCTCGTATCGGCGCTCTCACGCGGACTCATCGCAAGCGAGCTCGTCCGCATCGCGCGTGAACGCGGGGCGGACGCCGTAGCGCACGGCTGCACCGGTAAGGGGAACGACCAGGTGCGCTTCGACACCTCGATCGCATCGCTCGCGCCGGATCTGCCGATCGTCGCGCCGATCCGCGAGACGGGCATGCAGCGCGATGAGGCCATCGCCTACGCGAAGGACCACGACATCCCGGTGACGGCGACGACCGAGAAGCTCTATTCGATCGACGAGAATCTGTGGGGGCGCGCGATCGAGTCGGGCGTCCTCGAGGACCCGTGGGCGCAGCCGCCGGCGAAGGACGTCTACGAGATGACCGCCGCCGACCATGAGTTGCCGGACGAACCCGACGACGTCGTCATCGGCTTCGAGCAAGGGCTCCCGGTGTCACTCGACGGTGAAGCGATGTCCGCGCTCGAGCTCGTCGAGCACATGCACGTGCTCGCCGGGCGGCATGGTGTCGGACGGATCGACATGATCGAGAACCGTCTCGTCGGTATCAAGTCCCGCGAGGTGTACGAGGTCCCGGCGGCGACCGCGCTCATGACGGCGCACGACGACCTCGAGCGGATGACGCTCGAACGTGACGTCGCCCGCTTCAAGCGCTCGATCTCGGATCGATACGCGGAGCTTGTCTACAACGGCCTCTGGTTCTCGCCGCTCCGCAAGGCGCTCGATGCGTTCGTCGACGAGACGCAGACGTATGTCACCGGCGAAGTCAAGCTGCGTTTGTGGAAGGGGAGTGCGCAACCGCTCGGACGCCGGTCGCCGTACGGCCTCTACGACACGTCCCTCGCGACATACGGATCGGCCGACGACGCCTTCCGTCACGAGGACGCCGCCGGCTTCATCCGCCTGTGGTCGCTTCCGGTGCGTGTGTGGGCGGAGCGTCAAGGTGACGCCTAACAAACCGCTGTGGTCCGGACGCATCGAGGGTGGTCTCGCCCCCGAAGCGTGGGAGTTCCTGCATTCACTTCCGCATGACCGCTTCCTCTGGCCGTACGACATCGACGGCACCGTTGCGCACGTCAAGGCGCTGACCTCGGCCGCGCTGCTGTCGAAGACGGAGGGGACGAAGCTCACCCGAGAACTGCGCGCGATGAAGGATCACCCCGAGCTGGTCGACGACGCGGACGAGGACGTCCATTCGGCCATCGAGCGCGTGCTGACGGAACGGCTCGGTGACGTCGGCGCGAAGGTGCACACGGGCCGTTCGAGGAACGATCAGGTCGCCACGGCCATGCGCCTCTGGACGAAGGAACAGCTCACCGCGGCACGAACCGCCGTGGCGTCGCTCGTCTCGGTCCTGGCCGATCGCGCCACCGAGCACGCGGACACGCTTGCTCCGGGATACACGCACATGCAGCGCGCGCAACCGATCGCGCTCGGACACTGGCTCTGCGCTCACGCGTGGAGCTTCGTCCGGGATATCGAACGGTTCGACCTCGCCCTCGCGAACACGGACGTCAGTCCGCTCGGGGCCGGCGCACTCGCCACTTCGACGTTCGACATCGACCCGCAGGTCGCCGCCGCCGAGCTCGGCTTCGTCCGAACGTTCGACAACTCGATGGACGCCGTCTCGGATCGGGACTTCCTCGTCGATGGTTCCGACGCGTGCACGATGGCGCTCACACATCTGTCGCGACTTGCCGAAGAGATCGTCCTGTGGTCGACGACGGAGTTCGCGTTCGTCGTCCTACCGGACGCCTACGCGACGGGCTCGAGCATGATGCCGCAGAAGCGCAATCCCGACGTCGCGGAAGTCGCGCGCGGCGCGCCGGGGATCGCGCTCGGCGCGTTGACCGGCCTGGTGACGACGCTCAAGGGCTTGCCGCTCGCCTACGACCGCGATCTGCAGCTCGACAAGCAGCACGTGCGGGACGTATTCGGAACGACGATCGGTGCATTCCGCGCGATGGCCGGGTTGGTCGCGGGGCTGACGTTCGACACCGAGCGCCTCGCGAGCGCTGCGTCCGACCCGTCGTTGCTCGCGACGGACGAAGCCGAGCGTCTCGTCCGGGAAGGCGTCCCGTTCCGGAAGGCCCACGAGCAGGTCGCCGGGCGGATCGACGAGCTCCAAGCGGCGGGCCGGCCGCGGAACATGCCCGGTGGTCCGTCCGCGAAAAGCATCCGAGCGCAGGTACGGCGCTTACGGAAGATCGTTCAGACGTAGCCGCGTAAGCGCACGGCGTGCGCCACGCGCTGGACGCCGAGTGCGAAGGCCGCTTCGCGGAACGTCGCCTTCTCGTGCGAGTCCTTGAAGGCTTCGACGTCCCCGAACATCTTCGTCATGATCTTCCGCAGCTCGGTGTTCACTCGTTCTTCTTCCCAGCGGTACATCTGGATGTTCTGCGTCCACTCGAAGTACGAGACGGTGACGCCGCCGGAGTTCGCCATGATGTCCGGCATCACGAGGATCCCGCGCTCGTTGAGGATCGCGTCGGCTTCCGGCGTGACCGGGTGATTCGCGGCCTCGACGACGACCTTCGCCGCGATCTTCTCCGCGTTGCGCGCGTGGATCACGCCACCGAGCGCCGCCGGGATCAGCCAGTCGACCTCGAGGAGCAAGAGGTCGTCGTTCGACACCGGCTCCGTCCCAGCGCATCCGACGACGGATCCCGTCTCGGCCGCGTGCGCGAAGACCGCGGTCATGTCGAGCCCCGCCGCGTTGTAGATCCCGCCGCGGACGTCGGACACCGCGACGATCTTGCAACCGAGTTCGGTGATCAGACGCGCCGTCCACGAGCCGACGTTGCCGAATCCCTGGATCGCGACCGTTGCGCCTTCGAGCGGGCGACCGAGGTGGCGCGCCGTCTCTTCGACGATGATCACGACGCCGCGGCCGGTCGCCGCATCGCGTCCGAGCGAGCCGCCGAGCTCGATCGGCTTTCCCGTGACGATCGCCGGCGTGAAGCCGTACCGCTGCCCGTAGGCGTCCATGATCCATGCCATCGTCTGTGCGTTCGTGTTGAGGTCCGGCGCCGGGATGTCGCGGTTCACGCCGAGGATGTAGGAGATCGCTTGCGTGAACCGGCGCGTCATCCGCTGGATCTCGCCTTCGCTCATGAGGTGCGGCTCGCATTGGATGCCGCCCTTCGCGCCGCCGAAGGGAAGGTCGACGAGCGCGGTCTTCCACGTCATGAGCGACGCGAGTGCGCGCACCTCGTCGAGGTCGGCGCTCGAGTGGTACCGGATGCCTCCCTTGTACGGACCCCGCGCGCCGTTGTGCTGCACGCGGTAACCCATGAAGACGGTGACGTCGCCGTCGTCCATGCGCACCGGTACTTGAACGCTGATCTCGCGATAGGACGTTCGCAGGATCTCGCGTATGTCCTCGTCGAGGCCGATGTGATCGGCGGCGCGCTCGAAGAACGCCGTAACAGCAAGGAACGGGTTCGTCTCGTGAAGGGGAACCGGTCTCGCTGTGGGTTCGGTCATCCTCGATCCATTGCCCGCCTACGCTGCGCTCCGGCGTAGCATTCCGACCCGTGTCTCCCGAAGCAGACTTCGACGGACCCCTTCCGCGCTCCTTCTACGAACGTCCTGTTCGTACGGTCGCGCGACAACTCCTCGGATGCTATCTCGTCCACCGGCGCGGACGAACCATCGTCGGCGGCCGCATCGTCGAGGTCGAGGCGTACGGGGGTCCCGGGGATCCCGGCTCCCACGCCGACCGAGCGCCGAACGGACGCGCCCGGATCATGTTCGGCCCGGCCGGGATCGCCTACGTCTACTTCACCTACGGGATGCACCACTGCATGAACGCCGTGTGCGGACCGGAAGGACGGGGAAGCGCCGTGCTGCTGCGCGCCCTCGAGCCCGTTTGGGGGATCGGACTCATGCGGGACGGAGCACCGCCGAACCTCGGCGATCGGATGCTCGCTTCCGGCCCCGGAAGGATCTGCCGCGCGCTCGGGATCGACCGCAGCCTGAACGGCGCCGACCTCACGGCATCGACGGTCCGCATCCTCCCGGGTGAGGGCGAGACGCGACGGATCCGCTCGTCGGTCCGGATCGGCCTCACGACCGACGACGGCCGAGCGTGGCGCTACTTCGTCGACAGTCCGTCCGTCAGCGGCAGCCGCCGCCCTGGTAGGTAACGGTGACGCTCGAGCCCGACGGTGCACGGGCGCCCCCTCCCGGACTCTGTGCGTAGACCTGGTTCAGTCCGGCGCGGTGGTTCGGGTCGCATCCGCGCGCGTTCACCGGGAAGAATCCCGCGGCTTGCAAGGACGAATCGGCGGAGCCGAAGTCCATCCCGATCACCGACGGCACTCGCTGCTTCTTCGCTTTCGGCGGCGGTGTGACCTGGATGACCGTCGATGTCGCATTCGCCGACGTCGTCGGCAGCGGAGTCGGCGAGCTTTGAAGGACGATGCCGTTGCCGGTGAACAGCTGCTGCGGCGGATCGCGGAAGTCTTCGACCGGAAGGCCCCGGACCGCGGACGACATGAACGCGTGCCAGATCTCCGCCGGGTACGTCCCACCGACGATCTTGAACGGGTAACCGTTGTCCGGCGTCATCGACTCGTTCGAGGTGATCGGGTTGCCGACCCACACCGACGCGGCGAGTTGCGGAACGAAGCCGTCGAACCATGCATTCGTCCAGTTCTCCGACGTTCCGGTCTTGCCCGCGGCCGGCCGGTCGAGCGCGGCGGCCGTTCCGGTTCCGTACTTCACGACCTGTTGCAGTGCGTACGTGACGCCGCGCGCGACACCCGACGGGAGAACGCGTGCTTCGTCCGGCTTCGCGTTGTACAGGATCTTCCCCTTGTCGTCGGTGATCCGCACGATCGATGTTGGATCGAAACGCTCGCCGTCGTTGGCGAACGTCGCGTAAGCGGAAGCCATGTCGATCGGTGAGACTTCTTTCGCGCCGAGGGCGATCGCCGGCGTGTCGTCCGCCGGGAGGCACGCATCGACGCGCAGGTACTGATCGCCGCAGCGTTGTTTGAGTTGGTCCGGCGTCGGAAGGTTGACACCGAGTTCGCGCGCGACGGACGCCACGCGCGCCGCACCGGTCAGCGGATTCCCGTCGCCGACGCCGTCGATCTCGAGATGAGCGAAGACGGCGTTGATCGAGTGTGCGGTCGCATCGACAAGCGTCGTCGGGCCCCCGCCCTCGCCCTCGTAGTTACCGACGTCCCACGTGAGTCCGCCGGCATAGGTCGCCGTGAAGGGGCTGCCGTCGTATGCGTTGTAGAGCGGGATGCCGCGTTCGAGCGCCGCCGACAAGACGAACGGTTTGAAGGACGAACCGGGCTGGCGTCCGCTCCCGCCGCCGAAGCTCCCGAGCGCGAGATTCTCGTGCGACACACGGCACACGGTGGGCTGCTTCGCGACGGGCCCGGTGCACGTCGGGTAGTAGTCGCGCCCGCCGACGAGCGCGCGGACGTAGCCGTTGTCGGGTTCGATCGCGACGAGCGCAGCGGAGAGCCGGTCGAGGTCCTTCGGCAACACCGTATCGACCGCGTTCTCTGCCGCGTCCTGCACGGTGGGATCGAGGGTGGTGTAGATGCGGAGACCGCCGCGGTAGACGTTCTCCGACCGCTCCTTGATGGTTGTGCCGAGGAAGTCGAACCGCGGATCGGCGGCTTGGTTCGAGTTGCCGAAGACGCCGAGCTCCCGCAGGACGTAGTCGACGAAGTAGGGGTGCGTCCATCGCGACTGCGTCGGCGGCTTGACCGTGAGCGGTTCGTCCTCGGCATGCGTCGCTTCGTCGGGCGTGATCAACCGCTGGAGGCGCATCTGGTCGAGCACGATGTTACGGCGCGTGCGGGCGTCGGCGATCCGTGCGCGACGGACCTGCGGCGGGTCGGCTGCCGTCCATTCGTAGCGCGCCGGTTCGTGGATCAGACCCGCGAGGAACGCACCTTCCGCGAGCGTGAGCTGAGATGCGCTCTTGCCGAAATACGAGTGCGCGGCCGTCTCGATGCCGTACACGCCTCGTCCGAGGTAGATCGTATTGAGGTACATCTCGAGGATCTTCGACTTCGTATACGTGCGCTCGAGCTCATAGGTGATCCGCGCTTCCGCGACCTTGCGTCCGACGGTCCGCGCGGGATTCGTGAAGTAGAGGTTCTTCGCAAGCTGTTGCGAGATCGTCGATCCACCCTGCAGCTCGTCGCTCGCGCCACGGTGCCTCACGTCCGACGCGATGGCGCGGGCGAGCGAGCGGAGATCGATGCCTTGGTGCGACCAGAACCGTTCGTCTTCGATCGCGATGGCCGCGTCCTGCACGTGTTTCGGGATCGCGCTGAGCGGCACGCTGTCGCGGTTGATCTCGCCGTGGAGATCGGCGATCACGTTGCCGTCCGCGTCGTACACCTTCGACGTCGCAACATTGAGACGAGCCAGTGCGCGTTTCGTCGAGAGCGGCTCGAGGCGGCCACACGCCGGCGCGATCACGCACACGGTGAGGGCGAGGACGATCAGGCGTCTGTTCATGGGATCCGCGAGAGCGGTCCCTATACTTCTAACACGCTGCATGGACCTTTCCGGACAACTCGAAGCGCTCACGGCGAACGCCGCCGAGGTCATCCCGGTTCCTGAGCTCGAAAGCAAGCTCCGGACGGGCCGTCCGCTGCGCGTGAAGCTCGGCCTCGACCCGACGGCGAAAGACGTCACGCTCGGGTGGGCCGTCGTCTTGCGGAAGCTCCGTCAGTTCCAGGACCTCGGACACACGGCGGTGCTGATCCTCGGAGATTTCACGGCGCAGATCGGTGATCCGTCCGGCAAGGACGAGACACGGCCGATGCTCACGAAGGACGAAGTCGACGCGCACGCTCGTCAGGTGCTCGAGCAGTTCGACCTCATCGTGTCGTCCGATCGCCTCGAGATCCGGCGGAACTCGGAGTGGCTCGAGTCGCTCGGCGCCGCCGGGTTGCTCGAGGTGTCGACCCATCACACGGTTGCCCGGATGCTCGAGCGCAACGATTTCGCGGAACGCTTCGCGGAGGGATCCGCGATATCGGTCCGTGAGTTCCTGTACCCGCTGCTGCAGGGTTACGACTCCGTAGCCGTCGAAGCGGACGTGGAGCTCGGTGGAACCGATCAGCACTTCAACCTCCTCGTCGGGCGTCACCTCCAACGTGTGTACGGGCAGGAGCCGCAGGTGGTCATGGAGATGCCGCTGCTCGAGGGCACGGACGGAGTGCAGAAGATGTCGCAGAGCCTCGGCAATTACATCGCGATCACCGAGCCGGCGGAGGACATGTTCGGGAAATTGATGCGCGTTCCCGACCGGCTGATGGAGAAGTACTTCCGGCTCGCGACTGATCTTTCGGACGAAGCGATCGCCGACGCGCTTGCGCAGCCACCGCAGGAAGCGAAACGGCGCTTGGCGGAGAGCGTCGTACGTCTGTATCACGGCGAACGCGCCGGACTCGATTCCCGCGCGCATTTCGACCGTGTCTTCAAGGACCACGAGCTGCCCGAGCAGATCGACGACGTGACCATCCCCGCGCATGCCGTCAAAGATGGACGGATCGACGTCCCGTCGCTTCTGAAAGCGCTCGGATTCGCGTCGTCGTCGAGCGACGCTCGCCGTCTCATCGACCAGGGGGGCGTCCGCCTCGACGGCGCTCCGGTGGAGGCGAACGTGATCGGCGCCGACGAAGTCCGCGGCAAAATCCTCCGCGTGGGCAAGCGGCACTTCGCGCGCCTGCTGTGAGCGATCTCCGTCCCGAGATCGTCCGTGAGATCAATCAGGTCGCTCACTTCGGGCATGCGCCGAAGGTGCGGGAGATCGTCGCGGAGGCCGCTCACGCGATCGACGAGGAACGCTACGAGGACGCGATCGATCCGCTCGTCGACGCGAAGCGCAGGGCGCCACGATCGGTCTACGTCCGGGAGCTTCTCGGCATCGTCTATCACCGTCTCGGACGCTGGAAAGAGGCAGCACGCGAACTCGCCGCTTACAAGCGGCTCTCGGACCGTCGCGATCGTGATCCTGAGATCGCCGACTGCGAGCGCGCGGTGGGTCGTCCGGAGAAGGCCGTTGAGATCCTGTCCGACTTCGAGCAGGGCGACCTTCCCGAGGAGGTGTTCATCGAGGCGCTGATCGTGCACGCGGGCGCGCTCGGTGACCTCGGGCGCTTCGACGAAGCCGTGGAGGTTCTCGGACGCGGCCCGCTCCGTCCCGATGCTGCGAGTTTCGAGCATCTGCGGCTGTGGTACGCCCTCGCCGACGCACTCGAAGGAGCGGGCCGACGTCGCGACGCGCGCGCGTGGTGGGACGCGATCTACGCCGACGACCCCGAGTTCTTCGATGTTGCCGATCGGAGGCTCGGGATCAAGCGTCGCCGATGACGTTCTTCCTGTAGTACCGCAGGAACCCGAGCAGGCTGTTCCGGTTCGACGACAGCTCGACGGCCGCTCGCACGAAGGACGGATCACCGGGCGGCTCGCCTACGTTCGGCTCGAGAGCGGCGATCAGCTCCTCCTCGTCCGCACCGCGGAGGACGAGCGGCCGCAGCAGGCCGTCCCACTCGCGGAGATCCTTCGCGGCTTCTTCGAGCGCCGACTCGTTCGCGGGCCCGAAGTGTGTGAAGCAGATCAGCTCAGGTCGCAGCGCCTGCACGCGTCCGATCGAGTCGAGGGCGGCGTCGAGGTCGAACTCTGGTGGGGGAGTCGCGGGCTTCTGCCACGCGTCGCCGTAGCACACGCCGGCCGTGTCGCCGACGAACGCGACCCGGGAGTCGGGGTCGAAGAGCGTCACCTCGTGACGCGCGTGCCCCGGTGTGTACAGGACGTGCAGCTCGCGGTCGCCGAGCGGGATGACGCTTCCTTCGTCGATGATCTTGATCCGCGCTTCGTCCACCGGCTTCGGCTCGCCGTACATGGTGTCGAGGGCATCGCCGAAGAGACGGCGCGCCGACGCGACGAGCCTGGACGGATCCACGATGTGTGGCGCTCCGATGTCGTGCACCCAGATCGTCGTGTCGCCGAACAGCTCGGCGATGTGTCCGATGCCGCCGCCGTGATCCAGATGTATATGGGAGAGCACGACGTGCTTCGGTTCGACGCCTCGAGCCGTGAGCGTGTCGCGAAGCGTGTCGAAGACGGTCGCCGGCCCGGTCTCGATGAGCGCAGGCTCAGCCGCGTCGATGAGGTAGCTGCACGAGAGGTTGTCGGCGCCGAACAGCTTGACGTCGAGAACGTCTACTCCCGGCGGCGTGATCGGACGATCCGGCACGCTGCCATGGTAGGCGGTCCTAGGAGATGACCTCGCGCCGGTAGAGCATCGTCTCCGCGAATCCGAAACCGCTCTGGGTCTCGACGAGGATCGGATAGGTGTTGATCTGTGCGTGTCCACCAAGAGACACGCCGGCCGAGACGATCTGGCCCTTGAGCGTGTTGGAACCCGCATTGAACGAGACCTGGCATGGCGTGTACATCAGCGTGTCCAGGTTCGTGGAGATCGACGCTTGTCCACCGAGCGTGATCGACTGGTTCGCGCACGGGGGACCGGCGGTGCTGTAGTCGAACGCCAGGATCAGCTTGCGTTCGACCGGCGATGTGATGAGCGCTTGGCTACCGAGTGAGAGCGTGCCGTCACTGACGATCTCGAGGTCGCCGTTGACGGTGACGGTGCTCGTATACGACAGCTGACAGGAGAGTCCGGTGATCGGGTCCTTCTGGATCCTGATGACGTACTTGGCGCCGGACGGGATCGTCGGTATGAAGGCTTGGGCGCTCGCACATGCCGTCAGTCCCGTGTACGTCTTGACGGTGTAGCCGTTGTTCGCCGCCGCGACGGGATCGAAGACGAAAGCGTGCTGGCCCCATGTGTCGATGTTCGGAACTGTCGGGTCGCAGGGTGTCGTCTTCGTGATCGTTCCCTTGACGGCACTCGACGAAGGCGCCGAGCCGGTGCAGTACAGGCCGTTGCCGAACACCGCGGTGTTGTTGCCCAAGGACAGAGCACCCATGCTCGACCGAACGTTGCCGTCGACCGTCGCGCCGCCGCTCGTCGTCAGGTCGCCCTTCGAGATCGCGTCGAGCTTCACTTCGGTACCACCCTTGAGCGTGAGTGTGCCGGCAGCCCACACCTTGCCGTTGATCGTGTCGCCGTTCCCGCTGCCGCCGAGGGCCACATTCCCCGCCGAGTAGATGTCGCCGCCGTTCGGGTTCGTCGACGGACCATTGATGACTCCTTGGCCCTGGATCGTCACGTCGCCGAAGGCGTAGATGGCTCCGCCGAAGATCTGCTTCTGGCCGGGCGTCGACGCGATCGCGTACCAGCCGTCCATCGTGCGCGTGACGCCGGCGGCGGTACCGACGGAGTGGATCAGGACGGCCCCCGGGGTGATCCCGCTCGAGAGGACACCACCCGTGCATGTCATCTGGGATCCTGCGGTCGTCGTCGTGTAATACGTCGCCGTAACGGAGAACGATGCCGGAGTAAGGGTTGTGTCGTTCGGAACCACGTTCGCTCCGCATGCCGGCGCCGTGACGGACGTCGTCGGGAGCGAGAGATATTGCAGGAAGCGGTCGAGGCCTGCTTCGGCGGCGTGGATCGCTTGCGTGCGTCGGCGGTCACCCGCGCTCGAGTTCAGGTCGTGTGTCGCGAGTGAGAACCCGGCCGTGGCGAGCGACGTGACGACCATCAAGGCCAAGACGGCCGTCACCATCGCGAGGCCCCTGTCGTCGTTGAGCAGCTTGCGCATGTCCCTCTCCTATCCGTACTGCGGAAGACCGTTCGGGCCTGACGCGGGCGCCGGAGGTGTCGGGCCGCAGAGCACCGGGATGCTCTGCGTTTGAACGGTGTCTCGTCCGCTCACGCTCGCTTGCACCCGGACCGGATTCCCTTTCGCGGCTTCGTCCTGCACGTCGAACGTCAGGTTGATGAGGTTCAAACCGGTGAGCGTGAACGCCGGTACGGCCGGACTCTCCGAGCGATTGACGAGACTCGTCGCAACGGTGTTGAAGCCGAGGGACGTCGGGGGATTGCTCGGATCCCACATCCGACGCTGGAGCTTGCCGCCCGACGTGATCCGGTATTGCACACACATCTTCGCGCCGCGCGTGGGAAGGTTCGACTCGGTGTAGATGCGCAGCGAGTACCCAGGAGCGATGTCCCCCGCGGCGTATGAGTCGTTCGCCGGGTCGTAGAGGACGTCGCCGGAGCGAAGCTCACGATCGAGGTTCTCGATCGCCAGCCGCACTTGATCGTTCGACGCGCTACGACTGACCTGCTTGTCGAGGTTTCGCTGTGCGCCGTTCATCGTCATGAGCAGGCCGACGAGGATGACGCCGAGCAAAGACATCGCCGTGACGAGCTCGAGGAGTGTCATGCCGTCGTCGCCCGTGAGACGGGCGCGACGATCAAGACGTCGGAGGAGGCGCATAGCTCGTTGTCGATGTGAGGGTTCCGGGATCGATCGCGATCGTCAGATTGGTCGGGCTCGACGACCCGGTGATCGCGTAGGCGATCGAAACCTTCGGCGGACTCGACGTCGCCGTCGCTGCGGTGACCGTGGACGTCGCGCCGGTGTTCGGGCATGGGCTGACGGCGGGAGCGCTGTTCGTGCTGCACGACGTCGTCCCCGGCGTGATCGTGACGGTGATCGAGAGCGTGGTGCCGCCCGGTCCGGGCACGGTCAACGTCGGCAGGGTCACAAGACTCGTGATCTGGCTGAAGGTCTTCGTGACGGTTGAACCGAGGAGCGTGCCGAGCGGGCAGAACAGGTTCCCGAGGAGCCCGCCACCGCAGAGGACGGTGATGCTTCCCGCCGTCTGAGACGCCGTCGGTGGGTTGGCGGAGATCCCGGCTTCCGACATGACGCTGTCGGCGTACGAGCTCAGCTGGATGACCGGAGGGATCGACAGAAGCCCGACGATGTTGAACCCGGGCGGCAGGCTTCCGGCGCTGAGCGCGACACCGGATCGTCCGATCTGCGCGCGCACGCAACCGTCGCCACTCGTGGCGGTGCACGCCGTCCCGCCGGTAGATGTCTGTCGGTCGACAACGGTGTTCACCGTCTGCCCCGTGAGACTCGCGAGCGTCACGTTGCCGATGCCGGAGAGCGACGCGACGGCGGTTGTGGATCCGCCGGTCGTTTCCGTGGATGCACCGCAATGCAAGCCGTCGTTCTGCTGCGTGTAGAAGGCACCCGTTGCCGGGCAGTTCCTCGGCGACGGTGACGCAGGTGCCGAGCAATTCGACGTGCAAGCCGACGTCGTGCTGATGGTGGATCCGCCGTCGCCGGCGGACGCGTTGACGGCCAGCGAGTTTCCGCTCGCGGAGATGGTCGAGGTGCCCGCGACGGGCGTGAGTGACTGCGAGTCGTAGACCGCCGAACTGGTGTCGGGGTCGGTGTCGGAGTGCGAACTCAGGAGCGCCAGTCCGGCCGTCGATTCAGTTCCGCCCGTCGCCTGGATCGTCGCGCCGGACTGCTTGATCGTGCCGTCGACCTTCGAGATCTGCTGGATGGTTGCGTCCGACGCCGCTGCGCCGGTCCACAGTGTTGCGTGATCGATACCCAGTGAACCGATCGTCCCGCTGATCGAGATCGAGCCGGCTTCCGCGGTGGTCGAGCCGGCATTCGCACCGAAGGTCGGGCTGCACGGCCCGAGCACCGGATGGACGTCGAGGCTCTGGCACGAGGACGGACCCGTCTGGGTGTCGAACAGGATCGTCTGGACGCTGACGCTCTTCTGCGTGTTCGCGAGCACGCTCGACCACGTCACGACCGCGGTCGCGCGGCGAGCGTCGGAAGTCGCGTCGTTGTTGTAGTAGGTGATGTACGCCGAGACGGTGAAAGCCGTCTTTCCGACCGTGATCGTCTGGCGATGAGGAACGAGCGGTGTGACCGCCGAAACTCCTCCGGAATTCACGATCGATTCGCCGCCGATGCACGGCGCCGTCGGACAGCCCGTTTGCAGGATGTTCGGATCACCGGCGAGATCACTTGTGAGCAGACCGCTCTTCATCCGATTGAACGGGAGTCCGCGGATCTGCTCGAGCACCTGGTTCGCGAGTGAGTTCGCCGACTGGCGTTCGCGGGCGTACGCGGTCGCACTGAGCCCGGACGTCAGGACGCCCGCGAGCATGGCGAGCGCGGTCGCCATCACACCGGAGGCGACCATCAATTCGACGAGCGTGAACCCGCCTTCGCGCCGCATACGTCGGCGCAGGCGAGCTACCGCTTCGTACAGCCTTGGGCGATTCGTCCGCATCTCACAGGGGCTTCGGCCCCTGCGCTACGCGGTGAATCCGGCTCGGGAGCGCCCGGTACTACCCGTTGTGACTAGTTAGCCCTTCAGGCGCTTCCCGACCTCGTCCCAGTTGACGACGTTCCACCATGCCGTGATGTAGTCGGGCCGGCGGTTCTGGTACTTGAGGTAGTAGGCGTGCTCCCACACGTCGAGCCCGAGAACGGGCGTCAGGCCGTCCATCAGCGGCGAGTCCTGGTTCGGGCGCCCGAGGATCTCGACGTTGCTGCCGTTCTTCACGAGCCACGCCCAGCCGCTCCCGAACACGCCGGCGGCGGCCGCCGCGAACTTCTCCTTGAAGGAGTCGAACGAGCCGAAGGCACCGTCGATGGCCGATGCGACATCGCCGGACGGAGCACCGCCGCCGTTCGGCGACATGATCGTCCAGAACAGCGAGTGGTTCGCGTGGCCGCCTCCGTGATTCTTGACTGCGGTCTTCTTGTCCTCGGGAACGGACGAGAACTCGCGCAGGAGGGTCTCGACGTCCTTGTTCTCGAGATCCGTCCCCTTCACGGCATCGTTGAGCTTGTCGACATAGGTCTGATGGTGCTTGTCGTGGTGGATCTGCATCGTCTGGGCATCGATGTGCGGCTCGAGAGCGCCGAAGTCGTACGGCAGATCGGGCAGGGTGAAAGCCACGGGCGAACCTCCTTCGCGGGACGGGTTGTCTGTAGACGTATACCCGAAAGCCGTCAGCAGGGACCAAGCCGGCGCACGGCGACGCCGCTGCGCGGTTTCGGGAAGAAGTAGGTCGACTTCTCCGGCATCTTGCCGCCCCCGGCGGCGAGCTCCCATACCCGTTCGACCTCGACGGGAGGGATCAGGAACCCGCACACGGCCGCACCGGACGCGACCTCGTCGCGCACGAGCAGCTCGTCGGGCGTGAAGCTGAGGCCTTCCTCGACCGAGCCGACGCCGAGCGGGGCGAGCGCGCCCGTCGCGAGGACGCCCGCGGGGATCTCGTCCGGCGCCTCCTTTTTCGGCGCCATCCGCAGCAGGTGACCGCCATCGAGCAGACCGAAGGACGTCGGTTCGTCCCAGAGCGACCGGACGAATCCGCGCACGACGTCGTCCGTTGCTTCTCCGAGGTCGGTCGGGTCGAAGCGTTCGCCGACGACATCCCGGACGTTCGCGCGCGACGAGCGCCGGACGATCCGATGGTAGGGAAGGATGCAGACGGGCTGCACCCCGGCATCCACGAGCAGGACCATGATCGAGTCCCAGGGACCGGGGCCGTCGGCGGCGCGGCGTTCGTCCCGGTAATGCTTCGCGGTTTCGAACCGGTGATGTCCGTCCGCGATGAGCAGGGGGCACGGCGCGAGCGCCGATGCAACTTTCTCGTGGAACGCCGGATCGTGGACGGCCCAGACGGTATGACGCACGTCGGCGTCGTCGGTGAAGTCGGCGACCGGTGCTGTGTCCGCATAGTTCGACAGGTTGTGCGAGATCGAACCCGATCCCTCGCGGTAGAGCGCGTAGATCGGCTCCACGTTCGCGGGGAGGGCCCGCATCAACGCGAGCCTGTCGGCCTTCGGGCCGGCCATCGTCTTCTCGTGCGCGAGGATCGGATCGTCGAGTCCGATCGCGCCGAACATGCCCCACACGCGCCGCATCGATCCCGTCGGGTCGTGGAACGCTTGGCGGTAGACGTAGAGGGCCGGAGATTCGTCCTCGTGGAGCATCCCTTCCCAGAGCCAAGACCTGAAGAACGCGCACGCGCGCGTGTACTTGTTGTCGTCGCTGGTGTCGCCTCCTTCGCTACGACCGGAGACGATCCGGACGAAGTTGTACGGATGCCTGTCGTAGAGCGCGTCGCGGTCGGCGTCGGAGATGACGTCGTACGGCGGACACGTCACGTCGGCCATCTCGGGCACGCGCGCGGACTCGTATGAAACGCCGGGGAACGGTGAAACCGTAGCCATCGGCCCACATCGTAATGGCGTGGGAGATACTGGAGGAGATGCCCGGCCCATACGACTGGTACCAGCGCGGGCTGGAGCTGCTGCAGTCCGGTGACAATCACGCGGCCGCGACGCTCCTCGAGAAAGCCGCGGCCGCCGAGCAGGGCAAGAGCTCGATACACGAGGCACTCGCGCGCGCGTACTTCGGCTCCCGGCGGTTCGACGACGCGCTCGAACAATTCGAAGTGGTCCTCGACATCTCACCGGCGAACGACTACGCGCACTTCGGCGCAGGCCTGTGCTTGCGACGCCTCGGCCAACTGCCCAAGGCACTCGGCCACCTCCGGATGGCGAACGTGATGCATCCGGAGAACAAAGACTACGAACGCGAGTTGAAACGATGTGAGGCCGGGCTCGCGTTCCTGCGCCGGGAACCCGAGTGAGGCTCACCGACTCCTACGACGCGTATCTCGTCGACCTCGACGGGGTCGTGTGGCGAGGTGAGGAACCGATCGCCGGTGCTCCGGAGGCGATCACGGCGCTGCGCGACATGGGCAAGCGGGTGGTATTCGTCACGAATAACGCGTCGCGCTCGCCGCGCGACTACGCCGCGAAGCTCATGCGCCTGCGGATCCCGACGGAACCTGCCGACATCATCTCCTCCGCCCACGCGGTCATCGAACAGTTGCGTGCGATCGGGCTCAAGCCGGGAGACCGTGTGCACGTATGCGGAACGCCCGCACTCGGGCAGTTCGTCGCCGCGCATCGCTTCGTGGCGACCGGCGACACGCACGACGTGAAGGCGCTCGTCGTGGCGTGGAACCCGCAGATGGTGATGGACGACATCCGTCGCGCCGCGGACGTTGCGCGCAGCGGCGTTCCGTTCATCGGAGCGAATCGCGACGCGACATACCCCACCGAGAACGGATTGCTGCCCGGTTCGGGTGCGATCATCGCCGCGATCGAAGTCGCGAGCGCTCACACAGCAACGATCGTCGGCAAGCCGGAGCCGAAGCTGTTCCGCGTTGCGCTCGAGCGAGCGGGCGCCGCGCCGGAACGAACCCTCGTTGTGGGTGATCGCGCCGACAGCGACGCCGCCGGCGCGCGGGCCGCCGGTCTTGCTGTTGCGCTCGTGTTGACGGGCGTGACGACCGAACGTGACCTGCCGTTGCTTCCGATCCGTCCCGACTACATCTTGTCGTCGATCTGCGAGATCACTTCGTCAAGCGGCGAAGGCGCGCTCCCGGCGTCCGCCGAAGACGAAGATCAGGATCATCCCGGAGATGAACCCGCCGACGTGCGCGAGGAACGCAGTCCCGGACTGTTCGACCTGCCCTAGCCCGGCAAGACCGCTCAGCACCTGCAGGACGAACCACAGTCCGAGCAGGATCCACGCACGTACGCGGATCGGGATCGGGATGATACCGAGCAGGAGCACCGACTGGACCGACGCGCGCGGCCACAGCACGAAGTACGCACCGAGAACGCCGGCGATTGCGCCGGACGCACCGATGAGCGGCGCCTGGCCCGCGGGATCGAAGGCGATGAACGTGACGGCTGCGATGACGCCGGTGGCGAGATAGAAGATCGGGAACCTGATCCGTCCAAGACGATCTTCGACGTTGTTCCCGAACACCCAAAGGAACAACATGTTGAACCCGATGTGCAGGATGTCCGCGTGCATGAACATCGAGGTGAAGATCGAACCGTCCGGTGAGCGTGACGGGAACTGGTGTCGCAGCTGGGACGAAAGCCCGATGCACTTCGAGAGGACGTCGCACGGGATCGCGCCGTAGTGGAAGGCCTCCGCTTGACTCAGCCCCACGCCGTGGGCGGTGCCGAGGAACACGAGCACGTTCACGACGATGATGACAAGCGTCCAGATAGGGAAGCGCCGCGTCGGATTGAGATCCCGGATCGGGATCAGGGAGTCGAGAAGCATCGAAGACTCAGTATCCTCAAAGGGTGCCGGACGAATCCGAACCCACGTCGAGCGGCATCGCGGACGCCCTACGGCGGTACGTCGACGCGCTCGCGAGCATGACGGAAGTACCGCGCCAGCAGGCGGAACGGATCGTGCGCGATCTTGCGGAGCGCGGCGAAGTCCGCGCCCGCGATCTCCAGAAGTCGGCGCGAGAGCTCGCCGAGCGCTCCGCGCAGAACCGACGCGAGCTGGCGGACCTGATCCGCAAGGAGATCCGCCGGCAGATCTCGACGCTCGGCGTCGCGACGAAGACGGACATCGATCGTCTCAACAAACGCGTCCGCGAGCTGGAGAAGGGCGGGTCGTCCAAACGCTCTCCCGCGAAGCCGAACCGAAACAAGAGCACCTGACGCGGAGACGCCTGGACACCGAGCTCGTTCGCCGCGGCCTCGCGCAGTCGCGCGCACGCGCTCGCGACGTCGTCCTCGAGGGAAGGGTTCTCGTGTCGGGAAGCATCGCCATGAAGCCGGAACGCCTCGTCGACGCCGGCGAACCGATCGAAGTCGCGGGACCGCCGCGCCGTTTCGTGTCCCGCGGCGGCGAGAAGTTGAACGCGGCGCTCGACGAGTTCGCTATCGACGTCGAGGGGAAGCGGTGTGTCGACATCGGGTCATCGACCGGCGGCTTCACGGATTGCCTCTTGCAGCGAGGCGCGGACTCGGTGATCGCGATCGACGTGGGCCGCGGTCAGCTCGATTGGTCGTTGCGCAACAACGCGAAGGTGACATTGCACGAGCGCACGGACGTCCGTCACTACGACGCCACAACGATCCCGACTCCGGATCTCGTCGTCGTCGATGTGTCCTTCATATCTTTGCGGACGGTGCTACCGGCGATCGCCGCGATCGCCCGCGGCGCACCCGTCGTCGCGTTGGTGAAGCCGCAATTCGAAGTGGGACGGAGCAACGTTCCGAAGGGCGGCGTCGTGCGCGATCCGGTGATGCAGATGTATGCGGTGGCGGATGTATCGTCCGCGGCGGAGGAACTCGGCATGCAGACGCTCGGAGCGGCGCCGTCGGCGATCGAAGGAGCACGCGGGAACAAAGAGGTCTTCTTGCTCCTGAAAGGAAAGACGCTGTGAGTCGCGTCGGATTCGTCCTCCACGCGTACAAGTCCGAAGCCGCCGATCTCGCGAAGCATCTCGTGGAATGGCTCGAACAACGCGGGCACAGAGCGTGCCTGCTCGAGCCGGACGCCGAACGCATCGGCGCGGCGGCGTGCGCGACGGCCCGCGACGACTTCGGCTCTCTCGACCTCCTGGTCGTGCTCGGCGGAGACGGGACGATGCTCCACGGCATCGAACTGGCCGGCTTCGCGGGGGTTCCGGTCCTCGGAGTGAACTTCGGCTACCTCGGATTCCTCACGGAGGTCGGGCCGTCCGACGTCTACACCGCGTTGGAACGCGCGCTCGACGGCGATTCCACGATCGACGAACGGTCGACGGCACGAGCGAGCGTGGTTCGTCCGGACGGATCGGTTGAAGATCTCGGCGAGGCGATCAACGAGTTCTCGGTCGAGCGCGGGATCGGCGGCAAGGTCATCCAGATGACCCTCACCATCGGCGGACAGCCCTTCACGACCATGGGCGCCGATGGACTCATCATCGCGACGCCGACGGGGTCGACGGCGTACGCGTTCTCGATGCGCGGACCGGTGGTGTCGCCACGCCTGCATTCGCTCGTCGTCGTGGCGGTCGGAGCTCACGCGCTGTTCGACCGTCCACTCGTCGTGGCCGACGATCAGGACGTCGAGGTCGCGCTCCGGTTCGGGGGCCGCGGGATCGTCCTGTCCGACGGCCGCGTGCGGACCGAGATCGGTGAAGGCGACGTGCTGCGGGCCTCGATCGGCACCTCGGTCGTGCGGCTCGTACGGCTCGCACCGGATTCGTTCTTCACGCGAGTTGCGCGCCGGTTCGGCGTCCCGCCGGCATAAAGCGTCGGTAGGCGCACCTAGCATCGCCTCGTGCTGCTCGAGGTACATCTGCGCAACCTCGGCTTGATCAAGGAAGCCTCGGTCGAGTTCTCGCCGGGGCTGAACGTCGTGACCGGCGAGACGGGCGTCGGCAAGACGCTCCTCGTCACCTCCGTCGGCCTCCTCAGTGGAGCGCGAGGCACGGCGCGGCTCGTTTCCGACGGCGCGTCCGAAGCCGTCGTCCAAGGCGTTGTCGCTCCGGACGAAGCGCTGGCGAAGGCGCTCGCCTCCGCCGGGATCGATGTGTCGGACGAGCTCGTGCTCGTTCGCCGGCTCTCGTCGGACGGACGATCCCGCGCCGTTGTCGACGGGCAGCTCTGTCCCGTCTCGACATTGCAGGACGTCGGACGCCACGTCATCGAGATCCACGGACAAGGCGCCGGATTCGCGCTGGGTGATCCGTCCACACAGCTCGCCGCCCTCGACGCGTTCGCCGGAACCGGCGAACTGCTCACGTCGTATCGGGCGGCGCTGACAAGGCTCCGCGCTCTCGAACGCGAGCGCGAGGAGATGGACGACGACGAGCGCACGCGCAACCGCGAGATCGAACTGCTCACGTATCAGATCGATGAGATCGAACGCGCCGGACTTGCCGGCGACGACGAGGAACGGCTGGACGCAGCACTGCCGCGGCTCGAACACGCGGAGAAGCTCGGCGCGATCGGTGCTGAAGTCGTCGCCATGATCGATGCCGACGGTGCGGCCGGCGCGTTCGCCACCGCGCTCGGGGCGATGGAGTCGGCGGCGAGCGTGGATCCGTCGGCCGCTCCGCTCGTCGAGCGTCTCGCGCAACTTTCGGCGGAAGCGTCGGAGATCGGGCGCGACATCCGTGCGTGGGCGGAAGGTCTCGAAGTCGACCCCGAGCAACTCGAGGCGTTGCGCGAACGGCGCGCGCTGATCGGTTCGTTGAAGCGGAAGTACGGCGCGACGGTCGGCGAAGTGATCGCGTTCGGCACGACCGCGCGACAACGACTTGATGACATCGGTTCCCGCGCCGAGCGACTCGCGACGATCGACGATGACATCGAGACGGCGATGAGTGACGTCGAGCACGCCGCCGCGCAACTCTCGGAACGACGGAAGAAGGCGGCGAAGCAACTCGCGAAACTCGTGACCGCGGAGCTACCCGCGCTCGCCCTCACCAACGCGACGTTCGAGATCGCGTGTCGGCGCGGCGAACTCGCCGAGACGGGACGCGACCGCGTCTCGTTCCTGTTCTCATCGTCGCGATCGAAGGCTCCCGACCAGATCGGAAAGATCGCATCCGGGGGCGAGCTCTCGCGCGCGATGATCGCCGTCACGCTCGCCCTGGCGTCGTCCCATCGCGTTCCCGTCCTGCTCTTCGACGAAGCCGATCAGGGCGTCGGGGGCGAGGCCGCGCTCGACCTCGCGAGACGTCTCGCGAAACTCGGGCGGACGCACCAGGTCCTCGTCGTTTCGCACCTGCCGCAGATCGCCGCCTTCGCGGACCGGCACATCGTCGTCCGGCGCTCCGGCGACGACATCGCGGTCGATGCGCTCGAGGGCGCGGACCGCCTCGTCGAGATCTCGCGCATGCTCGCCGGCCTCGGCTCATCGGACCTCGCCAAGGCACACGCTGCCGAGCTCGTCGACCTGGCCGCTCGAGAGCGGGACGAAGCCCTCCGCCCAGCCGGCTGAAGCGTTCCCGGACGGCCCCACGGGGTAGGCTCTCCCGCGTAATGGCACTCCGCCTCCGCCGGCGTACGCACGCGCCTCCGAAAGCCTCCTCGAACGGTCACGCGTCCGGCGTGGTCGCCGGAAAGGCACGCCTCGACCGCCGGACGAAGCGCCTCGCGCCGCGCATGCGCCCCGGCGAGATCGCGATCATCGACCACGACGAGCTGGACCGGATCGCGGCCGAGAGCCTGGTCGACCGTGGGGTGGCCGCCGTCGTGAACGCCAAGCCGTCTGTCTCGGAGCGCTACCCGAACCTCGGCCCTCTCGTCCTCGTGAAGGCGAAGATCCCGATCCTCGACGGTGTCGGCGAAGACGTGTTCACGCGGGTCCACGAAGGTGACCGCGTCCACATCGACGGCAACAAGCTCTTCGTCAACGACGATGTCGTCGCGGAAGGCACACTCCTCACCGAACAAACCGTCACCGAACGGATGGACAGCGCGCGCGCGAGGTTGTCCGAGACCGTCGAAGACTTCGCCGAGAACACACTGAGCTATGTCCGCCGCGAGCAGGACATCTTGCTCGAAGCGATCAAGACGCCGGAGCTCCACACCAAGATCCGCGGCCGTCACGCGCTCGTCGTCACACGCGGATACCACTACAAAGAAGACCTCGACGCCTTGCATCTGTACATCGGCGAGATGCGTCCGGTGATCATCGCGGTGGACGGCGCCGCGGACGCACTCATCGCGCGCGGGTTCCGTCCCGACATCATCCTCGGGGACATGGACTCCGTCTCGACCGAAGCGCTCGGATCGGGAGCCGAGCTCGTCGTGCACGCCTACCCGGACGGCGGTGCGCCGGGACTCGAGACGCTGCAAGCGCTCGCACTCGAGCCGCGCATCATCACCGCGCCGGGAACGAGCGAGGACGTCGCACTGCTTCTCGCGTACGAACGTGGCGCCGAGCTCATCGTCGCCGTGGGTTCGCACAACTCGGTGGTCGAGTTCCTCGACAAAGGGCGCCAGGGGATGGCGTCGACCTTCCTCGCGCGACTCCGCGTGGGGCCGCGACTCGTCGACGCGAAAGGTGTGTCGCAGCTCTACCGCCGCGCCGATGTACGCACACGCGATCTTCTGCTGCTCGTCGCCGCCGCGCTCCTCGCGATGATCATCGTGAGTGCGACGCTCGAACCGTTCCGCGTGTACTGGGGTGCCGTGTGGGAGTCGGTGCGGAACAGCTGGTTCCACCTCCGCAGCCTGCTTTGATCAACTTCCGCTACCACGTCATCTCGATCGTCGCGATCTTTCTCGCGCTCGGGCTCGGCATGCTCATCGGAGCGGGCGTGCTCGATCGCGTAACGGTCGCGCGGCTCGAGAGTAGCGTCCATTCCTTGCGGAGCGATCTCGACGAGAGCCGCGCGTCGATCAAGGGCTTGCAGGACCAAGCGGGTCAAACCAACGCCCTCGTCAAGAACCTCGCGCCGCGGGTGACGCACGACGTCTTGCTCGGCCGTCAGGTGCTGCTGGTCCGCGCCGGGGGCGGGCAGGGCTGGGAAGGCGCGGTGGGCGACGCGGTGAAGCTCGCCGGCGCAGCCGACGGCGGCAGCATCGTGTTCACGAACCGTTGGTCGCTCGCCGATCCGAAGGACTCGGAGAGATTGTCCACCGCGCTCGGAACGACGCTCGACCCGAACGATCCGGCCGGGAGCGCGGCGCAGTTCCTCGGGACGAACCTCGATCAGCCGGGCGGGCCCGCGCTCATCAGCGCGCTCAAGGCCGCCGGGTTCGTGAACGTTTCGCCACCGTCGTCCGGAACGTTCCCGGCGGCGAACGTCGACGTCATCGTCTTCGCGGCTCCCGCGACCGACGGCTGGCTCACGCGGTTCGTCCAGGGTGTCGATGCGCATTCGGCGACGCTGGTGGTGTCGCCGTCGGTCGATGCTCTCGGCACCGTCGACAGCGTTCGACATCTGCCGAAGCGGTCCAAGTCTCTTTCGACGTTCGACTCGGCGGCGGCCGATCCGTCCGGCGTCGGGTGCGTCCTCGCACTGCGGGCCGCGATCGACCAGCAGGGTGGGAACTTCGGGACCGCCGGCGGCGTGAACTACGCTCCGCCCCCCTCGTAGGACCGGATGGAACCGCTCGACCTCGAAGCAGCCGAAGGAACGATCGCGTCCGACGGGTTATTGCAGGCGTCGGCGAAGGTGTCGGTCGTCAACGGCTTCGCGCGCATGGCCGGTTTCGCGCGCATCGTCGTCCTCGGCCTCGCGATCGGGACGACGTATCTCGGCAACACGTACGAGTCGGCGAACGGGATCCCGAACATCGTCTTCGATCTGGTCGCCGGCGGAGTGCTCTCGGCCGTGTTCGTCCCGACCTTCGTCAGCGAGATGCGTGCCGGGCGCGATCGCGCGATGGACGTCGCGTCGAGTCTCGCGAACATCTTCCTCTTGTTCTGCATCCCGATCGTCGTCGTGGGCGCCTTCGCCGCTGCGCCGATCATGCGTCTGCTCACGATCGCCGTGACCGACCCGACGATCCGGGCGGAGCAGATCAAGACCGGGACCTTCTTCCTCTATTTCTTCCTGCCACAGGTACCGCTGTACGTCCTCGCGATGGTGTTCACGGGAGTGCTGCACGCTCACCGGCGCTTCCTCGCGCCGGCGGCGGCACCGCTGTGCTCGAGCCTCGTCGTCATCGGCGCGTACGTGTGGTTCGCGATGCTCGGCGCGGGTGCCGATCTCGGACGCGTCACTTCGCTGCAGAAGCTCGTCCTCGCTGCGGGCACGACGGCCGGCGTGTTCGTCCTCGCGTTCTCACAGCTCCCGTCGGTGATCGCATCGGGGACGCGGTGGCGCGCGAAGCTCGCCTGGCGTGACCCGTCGGTGCGCCGCGCGATCCGCGCGGGCGCGGCGGGTGTCGCGTACTTCGCATTGACGGAAGTCGGCCTGCTGACGACCTTGATCCTCGCGAACCGCGTGCGCGGCGGTGTGATCGCGTACCGCGTCGCGTTCGCGTTCTTCGATCTGCCGCACGCGCTGGTCGGGTTGCCGCTCGCCGCGGTGTTGCTGCCTTCGCTGGCCGATCGCTTCGGGCACACAGACGAGCGAGGTTATGCGGAGCTGTGGTCGAAAGGCTGGCATGCCGCATTGCTGCTCGCCGCGCCCGCGGGCGCGGGCCTCGTGGTCCTCGCGCCGGCGGTGTCGCACGCGATCCTCCAGCACGCACCGTCGACCGCGGCGCCCGAGCTCGTCGGCGCGACGCTCCGCACGCTCGGCTTCGGCGTTCCGGGATACCTCCTCATCGAACCGCTGATCCGCGCGTTCTTCGCGCGACACAACACGAAGATCCCCGTCCTGATGAATGCCGCGTCGATCGGGATGCTTGTCGCGTTCGTCGTGGTGCTTACCGTGGCGTTCCGTCCGCACGGAGGGAACGCGCTCGCGATCATCGGTGCGGCGATCGCGCTCGGCCATCTGTGCGCGGCATTCGTCGGCGCGCGGATCCTCGGCAAGCGCGTGCACGAATGGGACTCGGCGCGAGATGCGCGATTCGCGCTCGCGTGTCTCGTCCGGGCGGTCGCCATGGGGCTCGTCGTGTTCGCCGTCATCCACCGCGTCCACGGACCGACGACGCAAGCCGTCGTGGGGATCGGGGTGGGCGTACTCGTCTATGCGGCACTCAGTGCTCCGTCCGCGCAGCTGCGTGAAACCGTGACATGGCTCCTGCGCCGCGACGTGTAGCGCACCTGCTCGGACGGTCGGCCGGAGGCATCCGCCGGCACGTGCGATATCTCGCCGAGCATCCGCCCGCCGGGTACGAAACGCTCGGCGTGTGGGGCCCCTCCGAGCTCGAGGACTACTTCGACAACGTGCCGTTCTATCGAGCGACGCCGCTCGATCGCATCCGGGGGCCGAAACGTGCGCACGTCATCCACGCGCACGGACTGACGGCCGGGGGAGTCGCACTCCAGCCCATGCACGAACCCGTCGTCATCACCGTCCACACGGACATCACGACACAGGGCAGGACGGCCCACTCTCGCGCGCTGCGATCGCTCGCGAAGCGGATCGCGCGCGGCGCGAACGCCATCATCGCCGTATCGGATGTCGTCGCACGAGACTTCCCGGGCGCGCGCGTGATCGCGCCGCCGACGGAGCCGCTCGCTCCGCCGACGCATACGAGCTACGACACGCGTGAAGCGCTCGGAACGACGCAGGACCGTACCGTCGTCATCGCCGTCGCGCGACTGCATCCGGACAAGGGGCTGGATCTGTTCATCGACGCCCTCCGCGACACCGATGCCGAAGGGTGGATCTGCGGCGACGGACCCCTGCGGGCCGACCTCGAAGCGCGGGCCAGAGGCACCAACGTCCGCCTGCTCGGACAGCGTGGCGACATCGCGGATCTGCTCGCCGCCGCGGACGTGTTCGCACTGCCGTCGGTGGGTGAGGCGTACGGTATCGCTGTGCAGGAGGCCTTGAGCTCCGGGCTCCCGGTCGTCACGAGCGACGCCGGTGCGATGCCCGGATTGATCGAAGATGCCGGGATCGTCGTCGCCGCCGGCGACCGTCCGGCCTTCATCGATGCCGTTCGCCGCCTGGTCTCGGACGACGCGCTTCGGCGCGAGTTCGTGCAGCGAGCCCGCGCGCGTCGTTTCGACGACCCGCTCGAGCTCGTCGCGAAGATCGGCAAGGTCTACGACGAGGTCGACGCATGAAGCGCGGCATCGCTTTCTTCTTCGTCGCGATGATCGTGTCGCTGCCCGGTGTCTCGTCCGCGAAGACGGCCGGACCGGACCACTTCGTGATCGCATCGATCCCCGGCGTGACATGGGACGACATCGCTCGCGAATGTGCGCGTCTGGTCGTCCTGTGTCCGCACGGTCGGCCGATCGCCGACCTCTCGGCGCGGACGGCGAACCGGACGGCCGACATCGACCGGAGCTATCTCACCCTTGGTGCCGGGGACCCCGCCTATTCCCTCAACGACGACCCGAACGTGGAGCTCGCGTTCGAGCACGACGCCGCCTACGAGAACGGTGCCGCTGCGTTCGCGATCGCGCGGCGAACCGGACGGCCGGCGCGCGGAGCGATCGTGCAAGCCGACATCGAACCGCTCCGATCGATCCAGCGCTCGAGGAACTACGGCGCGGTCATCGGGTCGCTCGGCGAGCAGCTCGAACGAGCACACATCAAGCGGGGGATCGTTTCCGCCGCCGATATCGCGATCCATCCGTCGACGTCCGAGTTCCGCCGGGGGTCCGTCCTCTCGCTCATGGACGAAGAAGGAACGATCGACGAGGGCAAGCTCGACGGTCTGTTGCGTCCGGACCGCCTCGCGCCGTACGGCGTCACGACCGATCCGTCGGCGTTCGTCGATGCGACGAAGCACGTGCTCGCTACGTCACGTGTCGTTGTGCTCGACACCGGCGAGACGAGCCGCGCGAACGAGTACGTGCAGTACGTCACGTCGCCACGGATCGCACGCATCGAGAATGCGGCGTTACTGCGCGCCGACGCGATCTTCGCAAAGGTACGCGCACTGCTCGGCCCGGGGGACGTCCTGTTCGTCATCGCACCGTCCGGCCCGACACCGCCTTCCTTCCGCGAGCATCTCGCGCCGATCATCGCGTCGGGACCCGGTTACACCTCGAACGGTGCATGGCTCACATCTCCGACGACACGCCGCGACGGCATGGTCGTGCTGTCGGACGTCGCACCCACGATCCTGCACGCGTTCGGTGTCGCGCAGCCCGACACGATGGTCGGGACACCGATCTTCGAACACGGGAGCGGCGCGAACATCCGGACGCTCACGCAGCTCGACCACGCGTCGAGCATCAGAGAGCACTTCGCGTCCGCGGCGTTCTGGGTCATCGCGAGTCTCATCTCCGTTCTCGCGATCCTCGCGTTCATCGTGTTCCTCGGACGGCGCGAGCCCTTCTACAAGCCGCTCGTCGCGATCGCGTACTTCGGTCTCGCGTTCTTCCCGGCCGCGCACGTCATCCGGGCGCTCCATTACTGGAACTGGGGACTGAGCGGCGCGCATCTCGGGCTCTATCTCGTCTCCGCGGCGATCGCGTTCATCGCGTGGTGGCTGCCCGGCCCGCGTTGGGCGGGCGCCGTCGCGCTCATGCTCCTCGCGGCGGGACTCTTCGCGAGCGACATCGCGATGGGCGGGCCATTGCAAGTGAACGGCGTGTTCGGACATTCGCCGCTCGTCGCCGGCCGCTTCTACGGCGTCTCGAATCCCGGGTACGCGATCTTGTTCTCCGCGGCGCTCCTCGGGTTCACCGGACTGGCGGAACTCCGCGGCCAGGACAAGATCCCGTGGTGGACGGTCTTCGCGCTGCTGCTGCTCGTGCCGATCGACGGGCTGCCGATGACGGGAGCCGACCTCGGAGGCATCCTCGCCGGCATCCCAGCGGTCGCCGTGACGATCGCGCTCGGACGACGGTGGCGGATCCGCTGGCGCACGATCGTCGCGTTCGCCGTCGCCGCCGTGGTGGGAGCGCTCGGTCTGAGCTTCCTCGATCTCCTTCGCCCACCCGATGAACGGACGCACCTCGGACGATTCGCCGCGACGATCGCGTCCGGTGACACGTCCAAGATCGAAACGATCATCCATCGCAAGGCGATCGCCGCGTTGACGTCCCTCACCGTCACACGATGGACGTGGTTCATCCCGATCGCGTTCGCCGTGCTGGTGCTGTTGCTCATCCGTCCGCGCGGGATCCTGCGCGAGGTTCTCGCGCAGCGACCGATGCTGCGCGCCGGACTCTGGGGGACGCTCGTCGCCGGCGCGCTCGGGTTCGCGGTGAACGACTCGGGGATCTCGATCCCCGCACTGGCGCTCGCGTTCGTCGTCCCGTACTTCGTCCTGCTCGCGGTGGATACCGAGAAGCCGCGCCGCGCGGCCGAGCCGTGACGCTGGTCGTCTACGCGCTGTCGCTTTCCATCGGCGCGGTGGCGACGGCGATCGCGCTGGCGGTCGCGCCCATCGTGATGACGAGCCCGCGCAATTGGAAGACGAACTACCGGGGGAGCACGGTCTTCGCGCCGGCGGGCATCGTCCTCATGAAGCCGTTGTTCGTCGGCGCGATCGCGTCTCTGCTTTGGACGCATCACGAACGCGTCGCCCTCGTGATGTGGGCCGGGGGCACGGTGATGGGCGCGCTCGGATACATCGACGACACCTACGGCGACCGCCACGCCGGCGGCCTCGTCGGTCACGCCCGTGCCCTCCTGCGAGGACGCATCACCACCGGGATGATGAAGGCCGTCGGGGGAGCCGTCGTGGGCCTCGTCGCGGCATACCTCGTGGGTTGGCGGGGCGCGTGGATCGTCGTTGGCGGAGCCGTCGTCGCTCTCGCGTCGAATCTGACGAACCTGCTCGACCTGCGGCCCGGTCGCGCGCTCAAGGTCTGGGTGGTCTGCGCGGCGGCCATGCTCGCCGCCGGCGTCACGGGAGGGGGAGCGATCGTCCTCGCCACGGTGCTCGCCGGCTGCGTCGTCTTCGCCGCGCCCGAGCTCCGCGAGCGGGTGATGCTCGGGGACACGGGAGCCAATCTCCTCGGGACGACCCTCGGCATCGCCGCCGTGGCGTCGGTCGGCAGGACCGCCCTCGTCGCGATCTTGGGCGTCCTCGTTGCCCTCACCCTGCTGTCGGAACGGGTCTCCTTCACCCGCGTGATCGAGTCGACTCCGCCGCTCCGCTGGTTCGACCAGCTGGGACGTGTCAGCAGCGGCCCATAGCTTCAGAACGCGTGTTACGGTGAGGCGACCAGGCCACGCCGTAGCGAGAGCGTTGGCGTTGAATCGGTCGAAATGTTGGCGGACCTGGGAGGGCAAACGTGGCTCGGCACATCTTCGTAACGGGAGGTGTGGCGTCCTCCCTCGGGAAAGGGATCTCCGCAGCCTCCATCGGACGGCTCCTGCATTCACGCGGGCTGAACGTCGTGCTCCAGAAGCTCGATCCGTACATCAACGTGGACCCTGGGACGATGAACCCGTTCCAGCACGGCGAGGTCTTCGTCACCGAGGACGGGGCGGAGACCGACCTCGACCTCGGCCACTACGAGCGCTTCGTCGACGTCAACCATACGCGCGCCTCGAACCTCACGACCGGCCAGGTCTACCTCGCAGTGCTCCAGCGCGAACGTCGCGGCGAGTTCCTCGGCGAAACGGTGCAGGTCATCCCGCACATCACGAACGAGATCAAGGAGCGGATCCTCGCGCTCGGCCGTGATCCGTCCATCGATGTCGTCATCACGGAGGTCGGCGGGACGGTCGGCGACATCGAGTCGCTGCCCTTCCTCGAAGCGATCCGCCAGATCCGCCACGACGTCGGGCGGGAGAACGTCTTCTACGCGCACGTTTCCCTCGTACCGTTCCTCGCGCCGTCGGGAGAGCACAAGACGAAGCCGACGCAACACTCGGTGATGGCGCTGCGCTCGATCGGTATCCAGCCCGACGCGATCCTGTGCCGCAGCGACCGCGACATCGAGCTGCCGCTCAAGAACAAGATCGCGCTGTTCTGCGACGTCGAGCCCGAAGCGGTGATCTCCGAGCCCGACTCACCGAATCCCTACGCCGTGCCGCTGGATCTGCACCGCGAAGGTCTCGACCGCCAGATCGCGAAACACCTGAACCTCGGAACGCACGAACCGGATCTCGAAGAGTGGCGCGACCTCTGTGACCGCATGGCGTCTCCGATCGGCACGGTGAAGATCGCGCTCGTTGGCAAGTACGTCGACCTCCAGGACGCCTACCTCTCCGTACGTGAGGCGCTCCGTCACGCCGGAGCGTTCCACCGCGTGCACGTCGACATCCAGTGGATGGCGTCCGACGGCATGATCGACGACGGCGAACGGCTCGGTGACGTCCACGGGATCCTCGTGCCCGGCGGCTACGGCGTTCGCGGCGTCGAAGGAAAGATCGTCGCCGCCGGCCACGCCCGCGAAGCGAACATCCCGTTCCTCGGCATCTGCCTCGGCCTGCAGTGCGCGGTGATCGAGTTCGCTCGCAACGTCTGCGGCATGACGAACGCGAATTCGAGCGAGTTCGACGAGCGCACGCCGTTCCCGGTGATCGCGATGCTCGACACGCAGGCCGGCGTCGAGGACATGGGCGGGACGCAGCGCCTCGGGAGCTACCCGTGCGTTCTCAAGGAAGGAACGAAAGCCTTCGAGGCGTACGGGCAAACGCTCATCGACGAACGCCACCGCCACCGCCTCGAGGTGAACCCAGAGTTCCTCGCGAAGCTCGAAGCCGAGGGTCTCGTCGCCTCCGGGACGTCGCCGGACGGAACACTCGTCGAGATCGTTGAGCTGCCCGATCACCCGTGGTTCGTCGCCGGACAGTTCCACCCCGAGTTCAAGTCGCGTCCGAACCGACCGCATCCGCTGTTCCGTGACTTCATCGGTGCCGCGGTCAAGAGGGCCGGCATCTGAGGGATCGCGTTCTTTCTTCGAAGACCATGTTCGAGGGCGAGATCCTCACGCTCCGCGTCGACGAGGTCGAAGCGGCCGACGGGCATCGCTCGACGCGCGAGGTCGTCGTGCATCGAGGCGCCGTCGGCGTCGTGTGCGTGCACGACGGCGACATCGTGCTCGTCCGGCAGTACCGGCACGCAACGGGGGAGGAACTCCTCGAGATCCCGGCGGGGAAGCTCGACCCGGGAGAAGAGCCCGAGCAAACGGCCGCCCGCGAACTGGCGGAAGAGGTCGGTCTCAGACCGCGCGCGCTCGAGCATCTCGCGACGTACTACACGACGCCCGGTTTCACGAACGAGCAGTTCCACCTGTACCTCTGCACCGATGCGGACGAAGCCACGGCGCAGCTCGACGAAGGCGAGGTGCTCGAGATCGAGCGGCGTCCGCTGTCATCGCTGCGCGAGCTGCTCGCCTCGGGAGAGGTCCGCGACGCGAAGTCGCTCCTCGGTCTTTCGTTCCTCGCTCTTCGCATCTAGCCGCAGTACGGTTGGCTCATGGCAGGCGTTCCCGCAGCGCTTCGCCGCGCCGCCGACACCTTCGAGGACTATCTCCGCGTGGAGCGCGGTGCGTCCCCCGCGACGGTCGTCGCGTATCGCGCCGAGATCAAGCGCTACCTCGCGTCGCTTGCGAAGTCGAAGGTCGCGTCTGTCGAAGGTGTGAAACCGAAGCACGTGCTCGACGCGATGAACGAACGTGCTTCGTCCGGCGCGGCGGCATCGACGCTGAACCGGACGCTCGCCGCCGTCCGTCATTTCCACAAGTTCTGTGTCCGCGAAGGCATCGCCGTCTCCAATCCTGCGGCGCTCGTCGACGGTCCAGCGCGCGGACTGCAGCTCCCGAAGGCGATCGACGAGGACTTCGTGACGAAGATGATCGATGCTGCGTCCGGAACCTCGCCTCGCCAGCTGCGCGACCGCGCGATGCTCGAGTTGCTGTACGGCGCCGGCCTTCGCGTGTCCGAGCTCGTCGGCCTCGACATCGACGACGTCGACCTCGAAGACCGAACGGTGCGATGCGTCGGGAAGGGGGACAAGGAACGTGTTGTACCGATCGGCAACCCGGCCGTGGCCGCCGTCCGGACCTACATCCGTGATGGACGGCGCGAGCTCGTTCGCCCGTCGCAACCGACGCCTGCGCTCTTCCTCGGGAATAGCGGTCGACGTCTGTCGCGACAGAGCGCCTGGGCATGCGTCAAGCGGTACGCTGCTCGGGTAAGCCCGAATGCCCGGGTCTTCCCACACGCGCTTCGCCACTCGTTCGCTACGCACCTCGTGGCGCGCGGAGCAGACGTCCGTGTCGTGCAGGAAGCCCTCGGACACGCGCGGCTGTCGACGACACAGGTGTATACGCTTGTGACGAGAGAGAAGCTCAAGGACGTGTACGACGAGGCCCACCCCAGAGGCCGCCGCCGGCAGCGCACGTCGTAGGCGTCGGGAGGACCCACCGTGGACGGAACCACGAAGACAGAACTTCGTCGCCGGCTCGACGAGGAACGGACGACGCTCGTCGGGCAACTCACCGAGATGGGTGTGGATCCCGACACCGGACAGCCGAGCGAGTTCGCGCAGGAAGGATTCGCCGACAGCGGTCAGTCGACCGCCGAGAAGGCGCGCGTGCTGTCCATCGCCGAAGGATTGCTCGAGACCCTCCACGAAGTGGACGCAGCCCTCACCCGTATGGACGACGGCACGTTCGGCACGTGCGACACGTGCGGCTCGCCGATCGGCGACGAACGACTCGAAGCGCGTCCATTCGCCCGGCAGTGCATGGACTGCGCTCGCCGCGCCAGCTGACGACGTGGGAAGCATCGGAAACGGCATCCTCGAGATCGTCGTCCTGCTCGTCAGCGTGATCCTGCACGAGAACGCGCACGGCGTCGTCGCTCTCGCGCTCGGCGACCAGACGGCAAAGGCCGCCGGACGGCTCACCTTGAACCCGGTGAAGCACCTCGACCCGCTCGGGTCGCTGCTGCTTCCCGCGTTCCTCTACGTCGTGCACGCACCCGTGTTCGGGTACGCGAAACCCGTGCCGGTCTCGCCGCGCAATCTGAAAGGACGAGACACCTGGGGATTCGCCACCGTCGCGCTCGCCGGTCCGGTCTGCAACCTGATCATCGCCGCGATCGCCGTCATCCTCGTCAAGCACATGCGATTCACCATCGACGCGAACGGCGCGCCGACGGGGAACCTCACCGCGAGCATCCTGGTGTTCGCCTTCCAGCTGAATCTGCTCCTCGCAGCCTTCAACCTGCTGCCGATCCCGCCGCTGGACGGCTCGAGGCTGCTCCGTCCGGTCATCGGCATCGAGGGGCGCCGTGTCCTGGACCGCATCGAACCGTTCGGGTTCGTGATACTGCTGCTCGCGATCACCGTCCTCGGTCAGCCGCTCTTCCGCCTGATCGACATCATCGAGAGCGGGCTCCTCCACCTGCTGCCCGTCTAGGTTCGGCCCGGCTGTCGGCGATGTCGGACAAGCTGTAGGCCATGACCACCTATGAGGTATCCCTCGACGTCTTCGAGGGGCCGTTCCACCTCCTGCTCGGACTGATCTCCGACCAGCGCGTCGACGTCTGTGACATCCCGATCGCGCGGCTCTGTGAGGACTACCTCGCTCGTATCGACCAGATGGACAAGATGGACCTCGAGGTCACAACCGAGTTCCTCGTCGTCGCCGCGACGCTCCTGGCGCTGAAAGCGAAGGCGATCCTGCCGCGTCCGGGCGTGGAGGAACTCGACGAAGAAGAACAGTTCGAACGCGACCTGCTGATCGCGCGCCTCCTCGAGGTGCAGACGTTCCGGGCCGCGGGCGAGCACCTCACCTCGCTCCTCGAGATGGGAGAGAAGCGCTTCCCACCGAAGCCCGCCACCGACGACGAGTCGCTCCGCGCCCTTCCCGTCCTCGGCGACATCGCACCCCGCGATCTCGCGCGCGTGCTCATCGAAGTCCTGCGCGATCAGATCCGGACGGTCGACACGTCGCGGATCGTCGTCGATCAGGTCTCCACGCAAGAAGCCGCAACCGAGCTCATACGTTTCCTCGAGCAAGGTCCGATCCGCTTCGACTTCGTCGCGCGCCAACGTAACCTCGCATGGTCCGTGGCGCTGTTCCTCGCCATGCTCGAGCTCGCGATGCGCGGTGAGATCGAGATCGGTGAGGGGATCACCGTCGGCGACATCGAGCTCCGATTGGCGAAGGCGTCATGAAACTCAGCGAACCCGTCGTCGAAGCGATCCTCTTCGCAACGCCCGAGCCCGTACGCGCGCACGACATCGCATCGGCCTTCGGTGCGACGACCGACGATGTCGCGGCTGTCGTCGAACGACTCCGTGCGACGTACCTGGAACGTGACAGCGGACTCGAGATACGTCAGATCGGTGATGCATACCGCATCTACACGAGGACGGAGCTCGCCGAGGCCGTCGGTCATTTCGCGAACCGATCGCGCGTCGGACGCCTGTCTCGGCCGGCCCTCGAGACGTTGTCGATCATCGCCTACCGCCAGCCGATCACCCGTGGTGAGATCTCGCGCGTCCGCGGCGTGAACGTCGATTCGGTCCTGCAGACGTTGACGGAACGGGGACTCGTCGTCGAGGTTGGGAAAGAACCCGGACCGGGCCGCGCACCGCTCTTCGGAACGACGCCGCTCTTCCTGGAGAAGATCGGTCTCGGATCACTTTCCGACCTTCCACCGCTCGCATCGTTCGCACCCGACGCGGCTTCGGCCGCGGAGATCGAGCGGGCGCTCGCGGCCGACGCCATGGAGCGCGAGGAAGCCGCCGCAAGCGACGAAGCGTGACCGCCGAGCGTCTGCAGAAGGTGCTCGCGCGCGCCGGACTCGGTTCCCGCCGGTCGAGCGAAGACCTCATCCGCGCCGGACGGATCACCGTCAACGGTCGTCGCGTCGAGCTCGGAACGCGCGTCGATCCCGAAACAGACGAGATAGCGATCGACGGTGTCATCGTGGGACTGCAACTCGAGCTCGTGTATTACGCGCTCCATAAGCCGACGGGTGTGGTCACGACGGCGAAGGACACGCACGGACGGCGCACTGTTCTCGACCTCGTGCCGAGCGAAACTCGCGTCGTTCCCGTCGGACGGCTGGACCGTGATACGTCCGGCCTGATGCTGCTGACGAATGACGGCGACTTCGCGAATCGCGTCGCGCATCCCCGCTACGAGGTTCCGAAGGTCTACGTCGCGGAGGTCGACGGGAAAGTGTCGCAGGGACTCGTCCAACGGCTGCAACGGGGAGTCCGGCTCGAGGACGGAGAGGCTCACGCGGAACACATCCGGATCCGGGCGGCGTCCCGCGGACGCACCATCGTCGAGCTGACGGTGCGTGAGGGAAGGAACCGTCTCGTCCGACGCCTTCTCGCCTCGCAAGACCTTCGCGTGATCGCTCTCGTTCGGACGGCCATCGGGCCCATACGGCTCGGGCGCCTCCCGGAGGGCGAGCACCGCGAGCTGAAGAAAGACGAGGTCATGGCGCTGCTCCGCCTGAGCGAGCGCCTAGACTGAGCCCACCATGCAACGCGTGTACGCCGTGCGCGGCGCCATCGCGCTCACCGAAGACACGCGGGAAGAGGTCGTCAAGGGCACGCAGACGCTCCTGAAAGAGCTGATGGCGCGCAACCGGGTCTCTCCCGATGACATCGTGAGCGTCCTATTCACCGCGACGGACGACGTCCACTCCGAGTTCCCGGCGGCCGCGGCGCGCTTGATGGGGCTGAGCGGGGTCCCGCTCCTCTGCGCGCGTGAGCTCGACGTCACGAGCTCGCTCACGATGCCGCTTTGCGTGCGCGTGATGATGCACATCTACGCCGACGCCAAGCCGGAACCCGTCTACCTCGGCGGCACCGAGCGCCTGCGCGAGCCACCCGACCCGGTGTGAACGCCGAGCGCATCCTCGTCGTCGGGACGGGCCTGATCGGCGGTTCCGTCGGTCTCGCATTGCGTCGCGCGGGACATACCGTCAGTGGCTTCGACGCGTCCGGTGACAACGCGCGCGCGGCGCTCGCCGCCGGCGCCATCGCCGACGTTCGGACCGGCCTTGACGCGCTCGACGTCGATCTCGTGATCATCGCGACACCGGTCGGCGAAGTGCTCACGACGGTCGAACAGATCGCGTCGACGGCCGCGCCGGGGACGATCGTGACCGACGTCGGTTCAACCAAAGCGCAGATCGTCTCGGAGGCGCAGCGGCTTCTCGGGACGGAGCGACCCTTCGTCGGCGGACATCCGATGGCCGGCACGGAAGGCG
>JAICYB010000036.1 GCA_025934435.1 Actinomycetes bacterium
CTGTCGCCCATCTCGCCCTCGATCTCGGCGCGCGGCACCAGCGCGGCGACCGAGTCGACGCACAGCACGTCGATCGCGCCGGAACGGATCAGCATGTCGGCGATCTCGAGCGCCTGCTCCCCCGTGTCGGGCTGCGACACGAGCAGCTCGTCGATGTTCACGCCGAGGTTGCGCGCGTAGATGGGGTCGAGGGCGTGCTCGGCGTCGATGAACGCCGCCACTCCCCCTTGCTTCTGCGATTCGGCGATGACGTGGAGCGCGACGGTCGTCTTGCCCGATCCTTCCGGGCCGAACAGCTCGACGATCCGTCCGCGGGGCAGCCCGCCGACACCGAGGGCGATGTCCAGCGCGATCGAGCCCGTGGGGATGGCGTCGACCGTCAGCCGGGCCGTGTGATCGCCCAGGCGCATGACGGCGCCCTTCCCGAACTGGCGCTCGACCTGCGTGAGCGTCATCTCGAGGGCTTTGTCCTTTTCCATACCGCTGACCTCCTTTACGCCTCCGCTTCGCTGCGGCGAGGCGTAGTGTCCGTGGGGAAGGGCTCAGACAACGTAGATGCCGGTGCTGACAGAACCCTATCCAGAACAGATGTTCGTGTCACGCATCTAGGGCGAACCTCCGGAGCGCGGTGTAGCGCGCACCTTTCGGGTGCAGCTGCGAGCGAAACAGGATCAGCTCCCCGACGACGAACGGCTCGGCCGGCACCTCGAGCTCCGGCAGTTCGACCCGGGCCGGCTTCGGGAAGCGAGCGAGCGTGAGGTGCCCGCGGAAGGGTCGATCCTCACGCTCGAACCCGAGCGGCTCGAAGCCGGACTCGAGATCCGCTGCGACCCGCGCAAGCGTCTCGCTTGCGACACCGACCCAGAGGACCCGCGGACGGCGCAGATCCGGGAAGGCCCCCACCTGCTCGAAGGCCGCCTCGGAACGCTCGTGTAGCGACGCGACGTCCGCAACGACAGCCTCGATGTCCGCCCGACGGTCGTCATCGACGTTGCCGAGGAACTTCAGGGTGAGGTGTCGTCCTTCGGGCCTCGTCCACCGGGCACCGGGAAGCTTCGGACGAAGCACCTCGACGATCTCGGATTCGACTCGTGCTTTGAGCTCTTCGGGAACGTCGACGGCTACGAAGAGCCTCAAAGACTTTCGAGATGCCCGCGCAGCATGGCGAGCGCGTACGTCGTGGCGAACTGGCGCACCTGGTCGCGATCTCCGGGTACCCGCGCGCCGCGCGACACGATACCGTCCCGCGATGCGAGCGCGAGGTAGAGCTGTCCGGCCGGGATCTCCCCTTGGGGGCCGGGTCCGGCGACGCACGTGATCGCGAGCGCGATGTCGCAGCGCAGCTTGCTGCGCGCACCGGTCGCCATCGCCTGCGCGACCTGTTCGGACACGGCGCCGTGCTCGAGCAGCAAGGACGGATCGACGTCGAGTGATTCCACCTTCACGCGATCGGTGTACGACACGAACGCACCGACGAGATAGTCGGACGCGCCCGGCACGCTCGCGATGCGCGACGCGAGCAGACCGGCCGTGCACGATTCCGCCGTCCCGACGGTCAGTCCTTTCGCCCGCAGCTCCGCACCGACGGACGCTTCGAGCGACGCGTTGTCCACGCCGTACACGTAGGTGCCGGCGCGTTCGCGGACGATCCGCTCGGCTTCGTCCAACGATTCGATGCACTCGGCTTCCGTCGTACCGATCGCGACGAAACGCAGCTTGATCTCACCGCCGCCGGGCAGGTACGCCATGCGCGGGTTGTCCGCAACGGATATGTCGGGGAAGAGATCCGCGAGCCCCGACTCCGAGATCCCGACGCAGTGCAGGACACGCGCGCGGATCAAGGCGCCTTCTCCGATCTCCGGAAGGATCTGCTCGGTCAACATGCGCCGGGCTTCGCCGGGGACGCCGGGGATCGCGTAGAGCACCGCGCCCTCGTATTCGGCGCGGATGCCGGGAGCCGTACCCCACGGATTCAAGATCGCGGACGCACCACGCGGGATGTCCGCCTGTTTCGCGTTCGACTCCGGCATCTGCCGGCCCCACGCACGGAAGCGCTCACGGATGTCGTCGACGATCTTCTCGTCGCGGACGAGGTCGGTCCCGAGCAGCATCGCGATCGCATCGCGCGTCTTGTCGTCCGCCGTCGGGCCGAGCCCGCCGGTGATGATGACCACCGCGGCATCCTTCGCGGCGCGCGCGATGCCGTCGACGATGTCGTGGAGCTCGTCACCGACGACGAGCTGCCACGCGACGGGCACGCCAACCGTCAGCATCGTCTCCGAGATCATCGACGCGTTCGTGTTCACGATCACGCCGCCGAGGAGTTCGTCGCCGACGCAGACGATCACCGACTTCCGCGCTACGTCCATGTCTCTCCCGCGTTCCCGCGCATCGTCCCGAAAAGGTACTGAAGCCCGGAGATCACCGTCAGCGCGACGGCGACGGCAACGACGGCGGCCGTGAAGGCGTCCCCGCGTGGACGAAGCGTCGCGACGAGGATCGCGAGCAGCTGCGAGTTCGTCTTCACCTTCGCGAGGAAGGACGCGCGCAGCGCGCGGCCACGCGACTTGAGGACGAGGCGCAATCCGATCCCGATCGCGAATTCGCGGACGAGGATGACGATCACCGCCCACCAGGCGATGCGATGGTCGGTCGCGAGCGGGATGAGGGCCGTCCCGACGAGGAGCTTGTCCGCGAGCGGGTCGAGGAAGGCGCCGAAGCTCGACGTCATGTTCCAGCGGCGGGCGAGGAAGCCGTCGACGCCGTCCGTCGCCGCGGCTACGACGAACACGATCGCCGCAACGACGGGGAGTGAGGGCTTGCGGACGACGAGCAGCCACGCGAACACGGGAACGAGCGCGACGCGCAGGAAGGTGAATGCGTTCGCAGGATTCAGATGCGAAACGCGTCGCGCCGGTGCGATGTGCCCCTCCGCTGCGCTTCGGGGTGGCGTGCTACACCGCCTCGGCGACGAGATCGAGACCGTCGGTCGCGGTGACGCGCGCGCGCAGCACGTCGCCGACGCGAACGGCCCGTGCGCCGCTCACGCTGACCTCGGCATCGACCTCGGGAGCCTCACGCCACGTGCGCCCGGTGACGTTGACGCCGTCCCGGTCCTCGACGAGCACGTCGACGTGCGTACCGACGAGCTGCAACCGTTTCTTCTCGGCGATCTCGTTCTGCATCTCCGACAACACCTCGGCGCGACGTACGATCTGTCGCTCCGCGACACGATTGCGGACGAATCCCCCCGCCTCGGTCCCCTCTTCACGCGAGTAGGGGAAGAACCCGGCCCAGTCGAGAGAGGCTTCGGGAAGGAAGGACGCGAGCTCTTCGACGTCGGCTTCGGTCTCGCCGGGGAACCCGACGATGAACGCCGAGCGAAGTGATGCGTCCGGGAAGCGAGTACGGATGCGATCGATCAACGCGAGGAACTTCTCGCTGTCGCCCCAGCGCCGCATCTTCCGCACGAGCTTTCCCGACGCGTGTTGCAGTGAAAGATCGAAATACGGCACGGCCGGGGTCGAATCGGCGACCGCGGCGAGCAATTCGTCGTTGACGTAGCGCGGGTACTGGTAGAGCATCCGGAGCCAGAGCAGACCGTCGACGTCGCCGAGACGGCGCAGCAACGAAGGAAGCTCCCACTTCCCGGTGAGGTCGCGTCCATACAGCGACATGTCCTGCGCGACGAGCACGACTTCCTTGACTCCCTGCGCCGCGAGCCAGGAGACCTCGGAGTAGATCGCGTCGGCCGGGCGGGAGCGGTGTCCGCCGCGGATCGACGGGATCGCGCAGAAGCTGCACACGCGGTCGCAGCCTTCGGAGATCTTCACGAACGTGGACGGGCCGGACGGCTGCGGACGCAGCTCGATGCCGAGCGGCACCTTCCCCGCGTCGAAACAGAGCTGGCGCGATCCTTCGCGCGCAGCGGCGACGATCTCGGTGGTTCGTCCGTATGAACCGAGGGACATGAAGGCGTCGACCTCCGGGAGCTCGTCGGCGAGCTCTTTCCCGTAGCGCTCGACGAGGCAGCCGGCCACGACGACCCTCTGTCCGCTCCCGCGGCGATCGATCTCTTCGAGGATCGCGTCGACCGACTCGCGGCGCGCCGCGTCGATGAACGAGCACGTGTTGACGATGACGACGTCCGCGCTTTCGGCGTCGTCCGCGCGGGTGTAACCGTCGGCTTCGAGGAGCCCGCGCAGGTGCTCGGAGTCGGTCTCGTTCTTCGGACAGCCGAGCGTACGGATGAAAACGGTCTTCGCCATGCCGCTATAAGCGTACGGGTCGCGATTGGCCGGTGTACGCGTCCTGCGGGACCTGCGGCGCGTGCGTCTGTGTCGCTCCGTCCACCTTCGCCGGCTTGGCCGACGGCGGCGGCCCGGCGTCGAGGAGCGGCTCGTTCGGCGGCATCGTCGTCGTGCCGCGCGTGAACACGCCGCGGTATGGCGAACCGGACGGTGCGCCGAGGATCAACCCGTTCGCGGTGACGCGGATGTCCGCGGCCCGCGGCGTCGAGATGACGACCTCTTGGTTCGCTTTGAACGTCCGGAAGTCACCACGGCGGAGCGTGTCGGCATAGATGCGCTTGCCGTCCGCGTCGACTTCGAGCCACGCGTCGTGCGTAACGGCTTCGACGCGGACGATCGTGCCGGCGACGCTCGGCGCGGACGAACCCACGAGGCGTGCCGACGCCGGTGACGCCGGGAGCGCGCTCCCGCCGGAACGGAAGGCGCCGAGCAATGCGAGGAGCAGCAGCGCACCGGCGGCCGCGAAGATCGAGATCTGCCACGCGCGTTTGTGCGCTCGCGGCGGGACGCGCACGCCACGGCGGACGACGCGCGAAAGTTCGGGTTCCGGACGTCCGCAACGCTGCTCGTACGCGCGGAGGAACGGTTTCGGGTCGAGCCCGAGATAGATCGCGTAGGAACGGATGAACCCCTTCGCGTACGCGCCCGAGGGCAGATCCTCGAGGCGATCGTGGTCGATCAGCTCGAGGAAATCGTGGCGGACGAGCGTGCCGCGGGCCACAGCGTCGAGCGAAACACGGCGTCGCTCGCGCTCGGCGCGCAATGCGGCGCCGAGGCCGGGTTTGGTTGCTTGCCCTAGAGAGGTCATACGGGCTGAAGCAAGAGACTATAGGCGCATGCAGGCATCAGGACAACCCCGCTTCCTCGTCCTCGAGGGGATGGACGGTACTGGGACGACCACCATAGCGGGCCTGGTCGCCGACGGGTTACGCGCCCGTGACCTGCGCGTTCGTCTCACGGCTGAGCCGACGGACGGACCGCTCGGCCGCGTACTGCGCCGTCACCTGCGCGGCGAGATCGAACTCGACCCGGCGGCGACGGCCCTCGTGTTCTCGGCGGACAGGGCCGACCACCTCGCCCGGTCGATCCGTCCGGCCCTGGCGCGGGGTGAATGGGTCGTCTGCGACCGCTACCTGCTCTCGACGCTCGCCTACCAGGGGGCCGAAGGGGTGTCCCGTGAGGCGATCCTGGCGGCTTCGTCGGGCTTCGACGTGCCCGACCTGACCGTCGTCCTGCAGGCCGCGGACGAGGTCCGGGAGGAGCGGATGGCGGGGCGCGAGGGGCGCGAACGGTACGAGGAACCGAGCTTCAACGAGGGCCTCCGAGCGTCCTACGTGGACGCCATCGAACTGCTCCGCCGAGCGGGTCACACCATCGACGTCGTGGACGCCGCGGCCCCCGCCGCGGACATCGCAGCGCAGGTCCTGCGCCGTTTGGACACCCTCTGACTCCACCGGATATACACAGGGCCCGATTGGGTTTTCCACAGGTTGGGCATACGTCCTGCCTGTCACGACCTCAGGGGAAGGAGGCTCGTATGAAGAAGGGCGTACTTCTCGCCCTCGTAGTGGGCGTGTTCGCGATCATGCCGGTCGCGGTCGCGCAGGTCGTTGTTCCGTCCGGCGGCAGCGCGACTGTCAACGGCGGCGCAACGGCAACCGGGCGGACACCAGGGACGGGCCGCACCCCCGGAACGGGACGTACGGCCGGGACCGGTCGTACGGCTGGAACGGGACGTACCGCTGGAACTCCGGGCACCCCAGGGACTCCTGGGACTCCACGGACCGGCGGTAGCGTCGGAGCTCCGGGCATGCTGCCGAAGACCGGCACGAACGCGGGCTCGCTCGCGCTCGACGCCCTCATGCTCGTCGGCCTCGGTGCCGTCGCGCTGCGGGCTCGCCGTGGCCTCGCGTCGGCGTAGTTAGCACGACTTGGCGGTTTCAGGGGGGCGCACGGCGCCCCCCTGAACCTTTTCTCGAGAGGAGCGGTTGATGCGGGTCGGCATCGGTCTTGTCACGATTGCGTTCCTGATCTTCGTCGGCGGACAGAGCTTCGCGCAGACGTTTCCGGCACTGCCCGGGATGGATGCGGTCGCGAAAGCGACGCACGACCAGACGCCACAGGTGTCGAAGCCGGCCAGCGCGCCGTCGACGAACGCGCAGTCCACGCAGTCGAGCAACCCGGCGCCGAACGTGACGTCGGCGGCGAAGACATCGGACTCGAAGCTCGACATCTCGTCCATCGCGAAGATGCCGGGCGCCCGGAGCCTCCCGATCATCAAGGACTACCGCACCGACTCGCGTACGAAGACCGCGGCGCCCGACCTGCTTGCTCTGCTCGCGGCGATCGGAACGGCGACGGCGCTCGGGATGCTGTGGGCGGTGCGGCGCCGCTTCGACGCGCGCTCTTAGGAGTACTCGCCCTCGAGCACGTCGAACATCCACGTTTCGCTGTTCGTGGAAACCGGTCCGGCGTTCGCATGCTGACGGTGTCCGGCCGCGAAGTCGGGTGAACTCACCCAGGCTTCGAAATCCGCCTTCGACCGCCACCGCGTGTAGGCGATGTACTTCGTCGACTCTCCGTCCGGCTTCAGCAGTTCGAACGCTTCGAAACCGGGGTTGTCCTTGATCTTTCCCGCGCGCGTGGCGAACCGCTGCTCGAATTCGGCGGCTCGCTCCGGTGGTACGTCCACAACGTTCATCACGACGTACGACATGAGGTGAGTGTAAGCAAGACCGGCCGATCCTCGTTGTCGGCCGGTCTTGCGTTCCGCTCCGCTATCGTCCGCGGACGATCGTGAACCGTTTCACCGCGGGCGATCCCTCCCGGTTCCCTGCCGGATCCTCAGAGAAGACGCGCAGGACGTGCTTGCCCGGGCGCAACGCACGGCCGCTGTACGGCGTGCGGCATTCGGAGTAGCCCGTGCCGTCCACCGAACACCAGGTGCGCGCGACGTCTTCGGAGAAACGGAAGATGAAGAATGCGTGGCGACGCTTCGTCCGGCTCGGTCCGGAGATCGCCGTGTTCGGCGCAGTGACGTCGACGGTCAGCGCGAAGGAGTCGGGAGTCGGATCGGCCACGCCGTCACCGTCGACCGCCGCGACCCGGAACGTGTGGTGGCCTTCGGCGAGCTCGTCCGTCGTGAACGGTGAACCGCAGTCGGTGAAGTCGGCGTCGTCGATGCTGCACCGGAACGTCACGCCGGATTCGTCAGAGACGAACCGGAACGTCGGCGTGGTGTCGCTCGTGAGCGCGTCCGGGTGCTCGACGATCGTCGTCTCGGGTGCGTGCTCGATGGGTGCGTCCACGGTGAAGGGGAAGGACGCCGGCGTCGGATCGACGTTGCCCGCCGCATCGGTCGCACGGACTTCGAACGTGTGCTCACCGGCGTCCTGCGGCCCGCCGTCGTACGGGCTCGTGCACGCCTCGAACGGGGCTCCGTCCATGCTGCATCCGAACGACGCCTCCGCATCGTCCGACGTGAACGTGAACACCGCGTCGGCCGAACCGCTCGTGATCGTCGTGTCCGGCGCGGTCGTGTCGACGGTGAAGGATGCGGTCGCCGGCGTCGGATCGACGTTGCCGGCGAGGTCGATCCCGCGGACGGCGAAGCCGTGGTCGCCGTCGGACACGTTCGCCGAGTAGGGCGAGTCGCAAGCCGTGAAGTCGGCGCCGTCGACGCTGCATTCGAAGTGCGCGTCGGGATCGTCGGCGGCGAAGGTGAACGTCGCCTCAGGGTCGTTCGAGAGCGAAGCCGGGCCGCCGGTGATCGTCGTCTCCGGCGGCGTCGTGTCGATTCCGACGCCGTGGAGCGCGACGGAGGTCTGTGCTCCGGCGTCGTCGGCGATCGACAGCGTACCCTCGCGGTCGCCCTCGCCCTGCGGCGTGAAGACAACGCGCACGTCGCACGAGCCGTGTCCGTCGCCGAGCATCGCACCCGTGCACGCGTCGTCAACGATCCGGAAGTCGTCTCCGTTCGCCTCGACGGTCGTGATCGTCGAAGCGAGCCCGGACGACGACACCGAAACGGTCGCGGGATCGCTCGAACCTCCGACACCGACGCTTCCCATGTCGACGTCGGCGGGCGACGCGTCCAGCTCGTGCCCCGACGCGTTGCGCTCGACCAGGACGTCGTTGTTCATCGCCCGAGCGACGGCGACGTCTTCGACGCCGTCCTGATCCACATCGAGAGCCGCGACGGCGGACGGACCACCGTCCACGGCGAACGGGCTTCCGGTCGCCGCGACGAACGAACCCGCACCGTCGCCGAGGAGCACCGACACGGTGTTCGACGTGTCGGACGCAACGACAAGATCTTGCTTGCCGTCGCCGTTCAGATCGCCGGCGTCGATACCTCGCGCGCCGTCGCCGACCGTTATCCGGACGTGCGTGTTCAGATTCCCCGCGCCGTCGCCCGTCAACAGCTCGACGGCACCGGCGTCCGGCTCGGCGACGGCCACGTCCCCGTCGCCGTCCCCGTTGAAATCACCCACCACCATCCCGGCCGGACGCGTTCCGAGCGCATGCTCGGAGACGAGTGTCAGCACGCCGTTCGCGCCCCCACGCATCACGGAGACGGAGCCACCCGCGACGCTCGCGACGACGGCGTCGTTGTAACGGTCGCCGTTCATGTCCGCGACGGCGAAAGCCGAGGGCGCGAACCGGAGCGCGTAGGGCGCGCCGGACGCGAGCACAAGCGACGGGCCGAGGAGGACGCGAACTCCGGCGCCTTCGTCGGACAGCACGTCCGCCGTACCGTCCCCGTTCACATCGCCGACCGCGACGGCGACGAGCGAATCGGAGTTCGTCTTGTACGACGTGACGCTCGGGAATGCTCCGGTTCCATCGCCGTAGAGCAGCGTGATCCGTCCCCGGGCTGCTCCGACGGTGACGAGATCGGTCTTGCCGTCGCCGTTGACGTCCCCCACGGACATCGCCGTCGGGGTCGTATTGATGCCCGGGGTGCTCCCGGCGCTGAATCCTCCGCTGCCGTCGGACAGCAGCACCGACGCGTTCGACGAACCGGCATTCATCGTGACGACGTCGGTTCGTCCGTCCCGATCGAAGTCGGCCTTCGCAAGCACCATCGGCCTGCTGCCGACGGGAAAAGCGTCGCCGGACGAAACCGTAAGCGCGTCCGACGTTCGAACCGTCGCCGCGACGAGCGCGACGGACAAGCCGATCACCGCTGCAACCTTCCTCATAGGTCCCCCTTCCCATCGCTGACAGGGGGACGCTAGGTCGCGCGCACGCGAACGAACGCGACGAACTTCACACGGGTTCCGTGAACTGTCCTAAACGGAGAAGTAGCGCTTGCCGTTCGCGCGCAGGACGCGGCCGAACTCGAGGTCCGGGAAGTGGGAGGCGACGGCGACGGATCCGTCCTGCTCCATCTCCTTGTAGAGCGCTTCGCGCGTACGGCTCGACAGCGCCTGGTCGATGTCGGACATCGCCGCCCACTCCGCGTTCTCGAGTTGCGCCGGACACCCGACGGCGTCGCCGAGGAGGAAGGCGCGCTCCTCGCCGGACGAAACGACGACGCTGATATGCCCGAGCGTGTGACCCGGCGTCTGCAGCACGTTCACGCCCGGTGCGACGGAGTCGTCGCCGGCGACGGTTTCGATGCGTCCCGTCGGATCGAGCACGTCGATGACCGGCTTCGCGAACACGTCCGGATTCTCGGCCCGGATGAACTGGTCGAGGTCCTTCTCACCGAACCGGATCGTCGCCTTCGGGAAGAACGGCTTCTCCTCTTGAACGAGCCACCCGATGTGGTCGACGTGGAGGTGCGTGATGAGCACCATGTCGATCTCGTCCGGCGTGACGCCCGCGGCGGCGAGGTTCGAAGGAAGATCACCCCCGCGGAACGGCGGGAAGGTCACCGGGCCGAGACCGGCGTCAACGAGGATATTCTGTCCGGCCGTCTTGATGACGAAGCAGCCGAGCGCGATCGGGAAGTTGCCCTCGCTATCGAGCAGCGCGGCGTGCTTGTCCCAGTCGAGTGACGGCATGTAGCCCGACGGGAGTTTTCCTTCGCCGTCGTTCGCCGGCAAGATCTCGATGTCGCCGATCTTCACTGCGGCGAGGCTAGTCCGGAAGCGACGCGCCCCGCATCTCCGCCCACTGCTCGGGAGAGATCAGCACGGCGCGCGCCTTCGAGCCTTCCTGCGGTCCGACGACCCCCTTGCGTTCGAGGAGATCCATGAGTCGTCCGGCGCGCGAGAAGCCGACGCGTAGCTTACGTTGCAGCATCGACGTCGAACCCATCTGCGCGCGGATGACGAGCTCCATCGCCTCGTTCAGGAGATCGTCGCCGTCCTCGTCGTCGTCACCGTTGTCGTTCACGGCCGCTTCGAGCGCCTGCGGTTCGTAGGTCGGCTGCGCCTGCGACTTGATGAAGTCGGTCAGCTCTTCGAGCTCCTTCTCCGTGACGTAGGAACCCTGCACGCGGCGAGGTTTCGACGTCCCGGTCGGCAGATAGAGCATGTCACCGTGCCCGACGAGCTTGTCGGCGCCGCCCATGTCGATGATGACGCGCGAGTCGGTCTGCGACGCCACGGCGAAGGCGATACGCGAGGGAACGTTCGCCTTGATCAATCCCGTCACAACGTCGACGGACGGACGCTGCGTCGCGATCACGAGATGGATCCCGACGGCCCGAGCCATCTGCGCGATACGGCAGATCGAATCTTCGACCTGTCGCGCCGCGACCATCATGAGGTCCGCGAGCTCGTCGATGAACACGACGATGTAGTTGAGGTGCTCGCGTTCCTCGCCGTCCTCATCCGGCGGCAACTGCCCGTTGCCGAGCGCTTCGTTGTAGAAGTCGATGTTCCGCTGACCGACGGTCGAGAGCAGCTCGTAACGTCGCTCCATCTCCCGGACGACCCAGTTCAGCGTTTCCGCCGCGCGCTTCGGATGCGTCACGACCGGCGAGACGAGATGCGGGAGGTTCGCGAAGTGCGATAGCTCGACCATCTTCGGGTCGATGAGGACGAGCCGCACCTCGTCCGGTCGCGCACGCGCGATCAGTGACGAGATGAGGGAGTTGAGGCACGACGACTTCCCGGCCCCCGTGGAGCCGGCGATCAGGAGGTGCGGCATCTCCGCGAGGTTGATGAGTAGCGGCTCACCGGAGATGTCCTTGCCGAGCGCGCAGGTGAGCGGATGTGTCGCGTCGCGCCACGCCGACGACTGGACGATGTCGCCGACGAGCACGAGCTCACGGTCGCGGTTCGGTACCTCGACACCGATCGCGGACTTGCCGGGGATCGGCGCGATCAGACGGACGTCCGGGGAGCCGAGCGCGTAGGCGATGTCGTCCGCCAAACGCAGCACCTGGGACACCTTGACGCCGGCACCGAGCTCGACCTCGTAGCGAGTGACGGTCGGGCCGCGCGTCATCGCGGTGACCGCAGCATCGACACCGAAGTCGCGCAGCGTCTTCTCGAGCACGCGCGCGACCTCTTCGGCGCCGCGCTGGCTGCCGCGTCCGGACGAGCCGGATCGGCGGAAGATCGTCGGCGGCGGGAGTTTGTAGGGACCGCTCGCCGGCGGCTTCGGCGCGGGCTTCGCTCGCGCTTTCATCTCGACGACGTTCGTCGGTTCGTCGAGAAGCGCCGGCTGCGCGGGTGGGGTGATCTCCGCGGTGACATACAGGTCCGACGTGAGGGGTTCGTCCTCGTAGACCGGTTCGTCGTCGTCGTAGGTCTCGCCGGCCGTCTCTTCCCGCGCGAAGAGGGACGAAGCGAGCGAGCCGGTGTGCTTCGCCGTCCAGATGACGATCGCCCCGAACGTGATCCACGTCGTGCGCACCGCTCGCCGGAGCGGTGTCTTCGTCACGATGCAGACACCGAGCAGTGTCGCGAACGTGCACGCGAGAGCGCCGGCCCATGCGCCGATGTAATTGTGCAGCGGCACGGCGATCATCGCCCCGAAGGCGCCGCCGCCGGCAGCGAGTCCGTCGTAGCCGCCGGACAGCGGGGCGGTCCCCGTCGCCAGGTGCGCGAGACCCGCGCACGCACCCACGATGAGACACGAACCGACGAGGATCCGTCCGGCTTCGTCACGGCGGACGAAAGCCGCCACGGCGACCGTCAACGCTCCGATCGGAACGATGTACGCGATCTTTCCGAACGCCGCGCGCAGGATCCAGTTCACCCATACGCCGACAGGTCCCGCCGTGTGCGCGAGCGAAAGGCACATGAGGACGGCGAGGAACAGGACGGTGAGGCCGAGTGCGTCCGGACCGTGCGCACGCCAACCGCCCGTCGTTCGCGGCTTGCGCGCCGGACCGCCCGTGCGCGCTCTCGATCGCGGTTTCGTCGACGCGCGGCTGCGCCCCCGTGGACGACGCGAGCCTTTCCTCTTCAGTCCGAGCACGCCCTGCTCCTATCTTTCAGACGGCGCGCTCGAAGAACCGCGGAGGTTCTAGAGCGCGCCGAGTTCTGCTAACGCCTTGCGGATGTTCTCTTCTTCGTCGGCATTCGCCGGACGAAGCGGTGCACGCGGTTCGCCAACGTTGAATCCGAGGATGCGCATCGCGGCCTTGATCGGGATGGGGTTGTTCGTGAGGAGCGCCGGCTGCGTGCGTCGCTGCAAGAACTGGATCTCGCGTGCGCGCGCCATGTCGCCGCGTTCGAACGCTTCGAACTGCTCGAGCAGCAGCTCACCCATGACATGGCTCTGCACGCTGATGACGCCGACGGCGCCGATCGCTTGCAGGCCGAGGGTTTCGGGGTCGTTGCCCGAGTAGATCTCGAAGTCGTCCGGGACCCGTGCGGCCATCAGCGTCGAAGACGACAGGTCGCTCCCCGCGTCCTTGATGCCGACGATGTTCGCGTGCTCCGCGGCCCGGACGATCGTGTCGACCTCGATCTTGATCGCGCTGCGGCTCGGGATGTCGTACATGAGCACCGGCAAGTTGGACGAATCCGCGATCGTGCGGAAGTGATGCAGCAGGGCGTCCTGCGGCGGACGGTTGTAGTACGGCGTGACGGCGAGCGCCGCGTCGACGCCGGCCTTCTCCGCTATCCGCGTGAGTTCGACCGAGTGCTCCGTCGAGTTCGTCCCGCTCCCGGCGATGACCTTGGCGTCACCGTGGACGGCGTCCACGACCGCACGGAACAGCGTCGTCTTCTCGTCGTCGGTGAGGGTCGCGCCCTCCCCCGTCGAGCCGGCCACGACGAGGCCTTCCGAGCCGTGATCGACGAGATGGCGAGCCACCCGCTGCGCTTCGTCCGGATCGAGTGATCCGTCCGGGCGGAACGGCGTGACCATGGCGGTGATAACGCGGCCGAACCGGGCCATCTTGTCTCCTCTCCAGGCGGGAACCGGACCCGAAGTCTAAGGCCCAGCCGGAGCCCGCCCAGGACCGGCCCAGGATAACAGCAGCAACAGTTCGAACAGTAGGCACTCTAGGAACAGCTAGCCGGCGCGGGCGACTCGCCGCTGCCGGGCGCCGGATACGAAGTAGCGCGAACGGCCGAGGTTGAGGTAGGCAGTCCGCCGTGGAACGCGTCCGCCACCCGCAGAAACTCGGAGATCACCTCGCCGACGCCCACGCGCACGACGTGTCGTTCGTGCTCCTGTTCGACGGCTGGGTCGACGATGTCGAACGATTTCACGCATCGGTGGAGCGCTTCGTTCCGTCCGACTTCGAAGTCGTGGTCGTCGACAATCCCGGCGACGACGAAGCGTCCGAACGGATCGCAGCGCTCGATCGGGTCGTCCACGTGCCGCTCCGCGACCGCCTCGGTTGGGCGGCCGGACGGAATCTCGGTCTGCGTCTTGCCACGGGACGCATCGTCTGCATCGTCGACACGTCCGTCGAGATCACAGGACCCCTCGAGCTGCCCGAACCGCAAGGTCTCCTCGGCAGATGGGGTCTGCGCGCGACCGAGAGCATCTACCACTTCGAAGAATCGGACGGCCCCCAGGTGTCCGCCGTCGAGGCGTACTTCATGGCCATGCGCCGCGAGATCCTCCGAACGACAGGGCTCTTCGATCCGAAGTTCAAGTGGTACCGGAACGCGGACATCGACTTCAGCTTCCAGGTCCGCTCGCACGGCTTCGCGGCGATCGTCGACCCGGCGCTGCCGCTCGCGCGGCATGAACATCGGCTGTGGGAAACGACACCTGAAGGCGAACGTAAGGAAGCGTCGCGCAAGAACTTCTTCCGTTTCCGCGATCACTGGAACGACCGCGAGGATCTCCTCAGGCCAGATTGATGCGGTACCGCACCTCGTGCAGGACGAAGCCCCGGGCGTCGGCGGCCTTCGTCTCGCCGTCCGCGAACCAGCCGTACTTCTCATAGAAGCGCCGCGCCCGGGGGTTGTCGCGTAGGACCCAGAGCGTCGCGGCATCGAAACGCGCGCCGAGGAACGACAGTGTTTCGTCCATCAACATCCTTCCGGCCCCGCCTCCCCACTCGGACGGATCGACGTAGATCGAATAGAGCTCTCCTTCGCCGTCGACGTCACGACTCGGTCCGGCGCCGCCGAAGCCGACGATGTTTCCGTCACGTTCGGCGACCCAGAAGGGACGCTCGTCGTTCGTGAAGATGTCGGCGTCGTATGTGGCCGCACGTCGCTCGACGTCCATCGCATCGAGGTAGTCGTCGGGGACGATGCCGCGGTATGCGACCTGCCACGTCCCCACGTGCACGCGCGCCACCGCGAGCTCCTCCCCCGGACGTCCGCGTCGCACGTGCATGCCCCAGTTTGACTTCGTCGTTCCTCCAGCTATAGTTAACCGTATGGTTAAGTATTCATCACCCGTCCTGGATCGGACCTTCGCCGCGGTATCCGATCCGAGCCGCCGCGAGATCCTCGATCGCCTCTCACGCGGCCCGGCTTCCATCTCGGAGCTTGCGCAGCCGCTCGGCCTCTCGCTGCCGGGATTGATGAAGCACGTGCGGATCCTCGAGGAGGCCGATCTCGTAAGGACAGAGAAGAAGGGCCGGACACGTCAGTGCACGCTCGGCGCCGCGCGGCTCGACGACGCCGCGGAGTGGATCGAGCGCTACCGCGAACGGTGGGAGAAGCGATTGGATCGGTTGGAGACGTATATCGACGACAGAAGGAAGGGGAAGAGATGACCTACGACATGAGGGTCGAGCGTCTGATCGAAGCCACGCAGGAAGAAGTGTTCGACGCTTTCGTCGACGCGGACGCGATGAAGGAGTGGTACAAGCTCGAGCCCGGTTGGACGACGAGCATCGAATCCTACGACCCGAGGGTGGGCGGAACGACCTCGATCACCTTCGGCGGCGAGGAGCGATACCGCGAAGACGTCGCGTACACCGACATCGACCGTCCTCACCGGATCGTCTATACGGAGACGATGCGCCGGCTGGAAGACGCGAGCGGAAGCATGGTCACGACCGTCGTCGTCACGTTCGAGGCGCAAGGCGAGAAGACCCTCGTCGTGCTCGAGCAACTCGGATTCGAAAGTGCCGAACGCCGCGACGCACATCAGGGCGGCTGGCCGCAGTTCCTCGCGCGTCTCGACGGATACCTCGCCGACCGGAGGGCCGCGTAAGCTCCACCGAGTGAACCCGATCGTTGCGTTACTCGGCTAGCTTCGGCTCCGGACGCGCCGGCTGGTCGGATCCGCGCGCTTCGCGCGTCGGGATCATGACCTTGCGGACGAACTCGCAGACGACCGTTCCGTCCTGCTTGTAGCCGATCGTCCTCACCTTCACGATGCCTCGGTCCGGACGCGACTTGGAGGGAACGATCTCGAGCACCTCGGTCTCGGCATAGATCGTGTCACCGTGGAAGGTGGGGGCCGGGTGCTTGAGGTTCTCGATCTCGAGGTTCGCGATCGCCGATCCGGACACGTCACGGACACTCATACCGAGTACGAGTGAGTAGACGAGGTTACCTACGACGACGTTCTTCTTGAACTGGGTCGCGTTCTCCGCGTAGTGGATGTTCGTGTGCAGCGGGTGGTGATTCATCGTGATCATGCAGAAGAGGTGGTCGTCGTACTCGGTGATGGTCTTGCCCGGCCAGTGCTTGTAGACGTCGCCGACCTCGAAGTCTTCGAGGCATCGTCCGAACGGGAATTCCTTGCTCACGAACTCTCCTTATCTCAGTAGGGGGAACTTCGAGGCGAGCGTGCCGAGCGCGAACCGTTCGTTCGGCTCGAGATGGCGGCGTCCGGTCCCCGTCAGGATGAACGTGCGCGCGTCCCATCCCATGCCTTTCGGGAGCTCGGCGTCGAGACGTCCGTTGAGGATGCCGACCACCACCGGAACCGCCTCCGGGACGATGCGCTCACCGCGCAGCGTCGCGTGACCGACGTCCATCGTGTGGACTCCGAACTCGAGGACACGCGTCGCGACGAACTCGTCGAAGCGCATCTTCGGATGGCCCGTCCGCTTGATGACCCGATCGGGCTCGATGTCGCGCATGCCGGCGATCGCGCCCTCGATGGAGTCTTCGAGGGAACGTTTCAGCTCGTCGGGGCTTCGTCCGCCGACCTCGTCGATGACGCGCTGCTTGATCGATTCGGAGAAGGTCTTGTCCGGCTCGTCTTCTCGCGGACCGTCGGGGTCGTAGGAGTAATAGCCGGCTCGGTCGATCTCCGGTGACCCGTCGACGGCTTTCGCGTTCTCACCGACGAGACGCACGAGCATGTTCTCGCAGTGCGCGACGAGCTCTTTGACCGTCCAACCGGGGCAACGCGTGGCTTTGTCGAAGTCGGCGCCGTCGAGCTCACCAACGAGCGCGACCAGCTCCCTGCACTGCGCTTCGAGCGCGGCTGCTTCGAGGGACCGCACTAGATCTTGTATCGCTCGAGCAGCTGACGGCCGACGATCTGCTTCTGGATCTCGGACGTCCCCTCTCCGATGATGAAGAACGGCGCGTCGCGGTACAGGCGCTCGACCGTGAACTCCTTCGAGTAGCCGTATCCGCCGTGGATGCGGAGCGCTTCGGTCGTGACGAACATCGCCATCTCGGACGCGAAGAGCTTCGCCATGCCCGCTTCGAGGTCCGTCCGTTCGCCGCGATCCTTCTTCTGCGCGGCGTTCATCATCAGCAAGCGCGCGGCTTCGATCTGCGTCGCCATCTCGGCGAGCTTGAACTGGATCGCTTGGTGCTGGGCGATCGGCTTGCCGAACGTCTCGCGCTCCTGCGCGTAACGGATCGCTTCTTCGAACGCGCGCTGCGCGACGCCGATCGCGCGCGCGGCGACGTTGACCCGTCCGACTTCGATGCCGGCCATGATCTGGTAGAAACCCTGCCCCTCTTCCCCACCGAGCAGGTTCTCGACGGGAACTTCGTACTCATCGAAGATGAGCTCCGTCGTCTCGACGCCTTTGTAGCCGAGCTTGTCGATGTTCGGCGAGACCTCGAGCCCCGGAAGCTTCGTCGCTTCCGGTTCCTTCTCGACGAGAAGGACGGAGATGCCGCGCCGCGGCGGGTCCGCGCTCGGGTCGGTCTTGCACATGAGCGAGACGATCCCGGAGCGCAGGCCGTTCGTGACCCACATCTTCGTTCCGGTGACTTTGTAGACGTCGCCGTCGCGGATCGCCTTGCACTTGATCGCTTGCGAGTCGGAGCCCGCGTGCGGCTCGGACATCGAAAGCGCCGCGCGCACCTCCCCCGTCGCCATGCGCGGCAGGAACTTCTGCTTCTGCTCCGGCGTGCCGAAGTTCTCGATCTGCCACGCCGTGATGAAGTGCGTGTTGAGGATCCCGGACAGGGCCATCCATCCGCGCGCCAGCTCGACGACGACGAGCGCGTAGGTCGTGAGCGGCTCACCGAGGCCGCCGTACTCCTCGGGGATCTTGAGGCCGAAGAGCCCGATCTCCTTCATCTTCTGGACGATCTCGGCCGGGTAGGTGTCCGCGTGTTCGAGCTCGTTGGCGACGGGGATGACGTCCTTCTCGACGAAGTCGCGAACGGTCGCGACGATCTCCTTCTGGACGTCGGTGAGTTCGGTGGTCAGGGTCAACTGCGGTCCTCCTTATAGGTCGAACACGTAGGGTATCGTCGCGGACGCTTGGAGCGACGCGGGGACCTCTGCGATGCGTCGGAGGGTCCGTCAGGGCGGGCTCTACCCGCCGGTGACGTCGTTCCGTCCGTCGGAACGCGGGCGCTCTTAGCGGATCAGACGGATCAGCGCGGTGACGACGTCCTTGATCGACCGGGACGTTGCCGACGTCGCCGACACGTCGCAGCGTCGCCCCTTGGACGTCTTCGACTGGGCCCGCATGTGCATCGTGATCGTCGCCGTCTGCCCCGGCGAAAGCTGGGCCGTCTCGTAGGTCCCGTGCTTCACCGCCCTCGAGACGTCGGTCGTTCCGTCGAAATAGCGGACGTAGTGGTGCTTCACCGGCTTGGGAAGCGTGTCGCAGCCTTGGATAACGAACCGGTCGGGAGTGTTCCCGTCGTTGCGGAACGTAAGGTCGAAGGACACCGAACCGCCTCGACGCTGCCTCGTCTTCGAGACCTGCGCCGTCGGGAAGTAGACGCCGTCGCCGACGCTCGTACGGGATCCGGTGAGGGAGATGATCGCGTCCGGCTGGTACACCGGTGTGAGCGAGAACGTCGCGGTGACGGTCTTGTCCGCCGTCACACTGACCGTGCACACGTCCCCGTTGACGCTGTCGCATCCCGTCCAGCCGGTGAAGTGGTAACCGGTGTCCGGTTGAGGCGTGAGGTCGACGCTCGTGCCGTAGTCGTAGGTGTGCGAGCACGTCGACCCACAATCGATGTTGTTGTCGGACGACGTCACCGAGCCGTGGGAGACCGGGTTCGTCACGGTCAGGCTGTGCGTGTCGATCGCGAAGCTCGGCGTGACGGTCTCGTCCGACGTGACGCTCACCGTGCACACGTCCGCGTTGACGCTGTCGCATCCCGTCCAGCCGGTGAAGTGGTAACCGGTGTCCGGTTGAGGCGTGAGGTCGACGCTCGTGCCGTAGTCGTAGGTGTGCGAGCACGTCGACCCACAATCTATGTTGTGGTCGGACGACGTCACCGAGCCGTGGGAGACCGGGTTCGTCACGGTCAGGCCGTGCGTGTCGATGGCGAAGCTCGCAGCGACGATGCGGTTCGCGTTGATCGTCTCCGAGCAGACGTCCGTGTTCGGGTCGACGCTGTCGCAATCGGTCCAACCCGTGAAGTGGTAACCGGTCGCAGGATTCGCCGTGAGGTCAACGATCGTTCCGTAGTCATAGTTGTGTCCGCACGTCGACGGGCAGTCGATCCCGCTGTCCGCGGACGTCACGGTTCCGTGCGTCGGCGTGGTGATCGTCAGGTTGTAGACGTCGATCGCCAACTCGACGGTCGCCGTCTTGTCCGCGGTCATGGTTTCGGTGCAGATGTTCGTGTTGACGTCGACGCTGTCGCAGTTGGTCCAGCGCACGTAGTGATAACCGGTGTCCGGGTTCGGCGTGAGCTGCACCGTCGAGCCGTAGTCGTAGTCGTGCGTGCACGTCGCACCGCAGTCGATGTTTCCGTCGTCGGACGAGATCGACCCGTGGTCGGGCTTCGTGACCGTGAGTGTGTGAGTATCGAGCGCGAAGCTCGGTGTGACGGTCGTATCCGCCGTTAGGGTCACCGTGCACACGTGGGTCGTCCCGTCGACGCTGTCACAGCCGGACCAATCCACGAAGTGTGCGCCGGTCCCCGCGGTGGGCGTCAGTAGGACGGTCGTGCCATCGACGTAGTCGTGCGTGCAGGTCGATCCACACTCGATGCCGCCGTCGGACGAAGCGACGGATCCGTTCGTGACGGGGTTCGTCACGGCGAGCGTGTGCGTCCCGGTGTCAACCGGGCCGAATTCCTGGACCCGCTTGTTGCTCGTGTCGGCGACGAAGACGTTCCCGGAGGGATCGATCGCGGCTCCGAGCGGCGAGTCGAAATCGCTATCCCCCGAACCGGCCTGTCCCCATGCGCGGATGAAGGTGCCGTCCTCGTTGAACTCCTGGATCCGGTCGTTCCCGGTGTCAGCGACGAAGACCGCATTCCCGGCACCGTCCACCGCGAGGCTCTGCGGCAGATCGAACTGGCCGTCGTCCGTTCCGTTGGACCCCCAACGGCGGACGAACGCCCCGGACGCGTCGAATTCCTGGATCTGGTGATTGCTCGTATCAGCGACGAAGACTTCGTCACCGGCCGCGTCGGTCGCGATCCCGAAGGGCGCGTTGAATTCACCACCGTCCAAAGATCCGAATGACCCCCACTGCCGCACAAACGCAAGGTTCTGATCGAACTCCTGCACGCGGCTGTTCCCGCCGTCGATAACGAAGACGTGCGTACCCGAAGCGTCGACCGCGACTCCCTGCGGAGACCGGAACTCGCCGTCGCCAGATCCTGTGGTCCCGACCTGGCGCTCGAACGTCCCGGTCGAGTCGAACTCCTCGATCCGGTCGTTGCCGGTGTCGGCGACGAACACGTTCCCCGTCCCGTCGATCGCGATGCCGGCGGGACTATGGAGCTCACCGTCGCCCGAGCCGGTCGACCCGAAGGTGTCGAGGAACGTCCCGTCGGGCGCGAATTCCTCTACGCGGCCTGCGGCATCGGCGATGAACAGGTCACCCGATGCATCCGTCGCGACCGCGTTCGGTGTGATCGAACGACCGCCCTGCGATCCGAACGTTCGAAGGACGTTGCCCGCTACATCCAGTACGTCGATGCGGTTAGAACCCGTGTCTGCTACGTAGAAATCTCCCGCTTGGTCGAGGGCGAGACCGCGCGGGAAGCTGGCGTCTATGTCGCGGACACCTGCAGCGCCGAACGACCGCAGAGGCATCAAGCTCGAGTCGAACGCAGCGATCTGATCATTGAAGCCGGTCAAGACGAAGACATCACCTGCCGCGTCGACGGCCACCGCTTGCGGGTCCGCGAAGGCGCTCGACGAAACGCCGTTGACGAGCGTGCCGTCCGAAGAAAACTCCTCAAGGTCTTCGGTCGCGGCGTCGATGACGAAGACGTTGCCGGACGGACCAACAGCGATGCCTTCGGGATCCCGCAAGATCCCGCTCCCATCGAATTGTTGGACGAACGCACCCGTGTCATCGAATTGCTCGATGCGACTGCCGGGGCCGCCTTTGACCCCCACATAGATCGCGTCGCCCGCGGCATCTTCGGCGATCGACGTCGGATCGCCGTCACCCACAATGGCCCAGCTCAGGAGGGAGTTACCGACCGAGTCGAATTTCCCGATCCGGTCGTTGCCGGTATCGACGACGTAAACGTTCCCCGAACTGTCCACGCTGAGGTCGAACGGGCCGTTGAACTCGCCGTCCGCGGTTCCCGACGAACCCCATTGCCGCAGGAAATTGCCGGCGTTGTCGAAGACCTGTACGCGGTCGTTGTTCGTGTCGGCGACGAAGATATCGCCGTTCCCGGCGACAGCCACCCCGCTCGGGTTGTTGAAAAGGCTCGCCGCCGGCCACTCGTCGATGACGCGCTCGAGCGGCGGAGCGGTCGATGCTTGGGATCTGGATGTCCCGACGAAGCCGCCGCTCAGTATGGCGAGCGTTGCAAGGATCGCGACCCGCAGATGCGATGTCGCGACGAACGATCCCTGTCGGCCCTTCGGGCGCTTGCGATGCACATCCGCCCCCATCCGAGCGTCACATTACCGCTCGCTTGCACGAACGCAAGGGGAAATCGTCTCAAGTTGTGTCTCAAGTCCGTCTCACAGGTATGTCGCATCGCGCTTATATCGGGCCGAGATATATCGCGCACCGTGGACCATCGCCGCAGCAGCGATTCCTTAACCGGCTGGTAGACGGACGAGGACGTCCTCGATCGCGTCGATGACGGCCCGCGGGCGAAGTACCTCGATGAAGTGTCCGGTCCCCGGCACGATCTCGTGTGATGCATCGAACCGCGCGGCGAGCTTTCGCTGCTGGTCTTGCCAGAGCGCTTCGGCCTTCGCCGCCGGGAGGCCGGTCCACATGGTCCCCGGCGTCTCGTGCGTGAGCACGACCGCCGGAACGTGCGTCGGTGGTGCGTCCTCAGCCCCTTCGACGTAGGACTTCGTGGCATCGAGATCCGCGGCGTACGCGTTGTACGCGGACGGAAGCCAGCCGCGAGCGCGATACTCCGCCCGGACCTTGGGGGCCGTCGTCTTCGGTGCGATCGGCTGGTTGGCGAGACGCGTCAGACCGAAGCGCGTGAGAACGGACCCGACCCGCGTGACGACGGCCAGCTTCTTCCCGTTCGCGTAGAACGCGGGGATCGCGCCGTTCATCGTCTCGTACGTTGGCTTGGTCGCCGCATCGACGAACACCAATCCGGCAACGCGATGGGGATGGCGCGACGCGTAGTCGACCGCGAGCAGGCCGCCGAACGAGTGTGCGACGAGCACGATCGGTCCGTCGACATGCGCCGCGGTCAGCACGGCGTCGAAGTCGTCGCGGATCGTCACCAGCGAATGCTTGCGCGGCGGATCGCTCCAGCCGTAGCCGGCGCGGTCGTAGCTGCAGGTGCGGTTGTGCATCGCGATCTCCGGCTGCACGAGCGACCAATCGAGAGACGTCCCCCCGAAGCCAGATTCGAACACGACCGTCGGCGAACCCGATCCGCTGCACTGGTAGCGCACGCGGCGCCCGTCGACGGTGACGAAGGATCCCGGCGCTTTGTAGCGGCTCGCTTCGCGGGCCGAGACGATCGTGTTCGTCACGAAGCCGAGCACCAACGCGCCCAGGACAACAATCGCGACGACCTTCAGCACACGCCGTGTTCTCCGCACCGGCGCATCATGCGGCAGTCGCTGCCCGATGACTATCCGGACGAACCCCTATCCGTCCCCGAGACAGCACACTCAGCTCGGGGTCATCCCTGAGCTGAGTGTGTCGCTGCAGGACAAGCAGAACGCTCGCGCACGGGAAGCGAGGGAGTGGTCGATACAAGGGGTGTTGCCCCCGTCCGCTGTCAGTACTTCCTCCGACGGCGCCGGAGACCCTATCCGGGCTCACCTTAAACACCGTGGAACGCAGATAGACAGGCGGTAGCAGTATCAACTTCAGTACCAACTAGGGGTCAGCGCGACCTTGAAGACACCCGATGAACTCTTCGGTTCGGTCGAAGACGAACGTGTGGCCCTCGCCCTCGAGAAGGCGGTAGTCGAGCTTCGGGATCGCGTCGACCCAGGCTTGCGCGTTCTCGACGCCGGTGAACGAGTCGTCGTCTCCTTGCCAGAGCGAGATCGGGACGTCGATCGTCGCGGGGTCGTAGCCCCACGGTGCCATCACGACGCGGTTGTCGTCGACGAGCCCGACCGCACCCTGGCGCGTCGCTTCGATAATCATCGCGACGAACTCTTCTTGGACCTCCGGCCGCGCCATCGCTTCAGCTTCGGGAGGAGAAAGCCCCTCACCACTCCCCGAGAACAGCTGCACGGCGAGCGCCGGGTTCCGTCGCGCTTCGAGTCCGAGCGCCGTGTACAGCTGCGCCGCCTGCCACGGATCGTCACGCGCGAGCTTCCAGAAGAAGTCTTTGCCTTGCCGTTCGGCTCCGTCCGGCTCTTGCAGGACGGGTGAAGCCGGCGCGAACAACGTCGCGGAACGAACGCGATCCTTGAGCAACGCCGCGCACGCACCCGCGTACGGTCCGCCCATCGACCACCCGACGACGTGGAACCGTTCGATGCCGAGCGCGTCCGCGAGCTCGACGAGATCGGCCGGGAAGTCGGCAACGGTTCGTCCGACCTTCGGCCACGAGAGCCCGAGACCGGGCCGGTCGATCGTGATCCACCGGAGGCCACTCGACGCTATGACCGACAGATCGCCGCTCAGCGAGTACCGGCAACCCGGACCGCCGTGCAGATCGAACACGACGACATCGCTGCGGTCGGTCCCCCACTCGGCGTACCCGAGCTCGCGACCGTCGGACAGCGTGATCTTCTGATTGACCCGGGGGTCGTCGTACATCCCTAGCTCTTGGTGCGCTGTAACCCTGCCGCTCGTCCTTGCGCTGCGTGCACCGCGGCCATCTTGCGGGATGCTTCGTCGATCATCTCGTTGCCGAACATGACGGCGCCCTTCATCTCTTCTGTGGTCGCCTTCTGGTAGGCCTCGAGGATGTCCTCCGCGCGGTCGTACTCCTCTTGCGACGGCGCGAAGATCTCGTTCGCGATCGCGATCTGATCCGGGTGCAGCACCCATTTGCCGTCGTAACCGAGTTGACGCGAACGCACCGCGACTTCACGGAAACCGTCGGCGTCCCTCACGGCCGCGTACGGACCGTCGATCGCCTGCAGGTTGCGGTTGCGCGCGGCCACGAGGATGCGCATGAGGATCCAGTGCCAGTGGTCCCCCGGGTAGGAGTCGACGATCTGGCCGACGGTCGAGTGCGGCATGCCCATCGCGGCCGCCATGTCGCCGGGTCCGAAGATCAGTGTTTCGAGCCGCTCGGACGAGGCCGCGATCTCGTCGATGTTCGTGAGCCCTTGACCGTTCTCGATCTGCGCTTCGATACCGATCTTCTTCTCGAAGCCGTTCGTCTCTTCGACCATACGCAGCAGGTTGTCGACGAAGGTCACGTCCGACGCCCACTGCACCTTCGGGATCATGATGCAGTCGATCTTGTCCCCCACCGGCTCGACGATCTCGAGGATGTCGCGGTAGCACCAGTGCGTGTAGACGCCGTTGATCCGGACGACCACCGTCTTGTTGCCGTAGTCGTTGTCCTTCAGGGCCGCGACGATGTTCTTGCGGGCCGCTTCCTTCTCTCCGGGCGCGACGGAGTCCTCGAGGTCCATGAAGATCTCGTCCGCCGGGAGTCCGGGGGCCTTGCCGAGCATCTTCGGGCTCGAAGCGGGAACGGACAGGCAGGAGCGCCGGGCGCGGAACTTAACGTCGCCGGCAGTCGTATACGCCATATGACCTCCTCGAGGAATAGGGGGTAGATGTTATCCGTACGAGTGCCCCGGAGGCGTAGAGTGCTACTCGTGAGAGAGCGGCTCACATGACGTCATCCAAAGAGCGCGTCGCGATCGTCTTCATGACGATAAGCGCGATCATGACGCTCATCCTCGGTATCGCCGTGGCGTACCAAGTCGGACATCCTCACGGTGAGGTTCTGACGTCCCAGAGCGCGGCGAACACCGCCGGTGGTTCGTCCTCATCCGATGTTGCGTCGGCACCGACGACGAGCGGCACGTCGGGAACTTCCGGAACGGCTGCGACGGCCGGACGGACCGTGACCAGTGGCGGTGGTTCGTCCGCGTCGGCACCGACGTCGAACGTCTCCAACGCGAGCGTCGGGGTGAACCGAGGAACGATCACCGTCGGCGGGATCTTCGACGAGACCGGTCCGGTGGACGCTACGACGGAGCGCGACACCGTCCGCGCATACTTCAACGAGGTCAACGCGCAGGGCGGCGTGAACGGCTACAAGCTGCAGCTCGTCGACTGCGACTCCGGCTACGACCCGCAGCTCGCGCGGCAGTGTTCGAACCGCCTCATCTCGCAGGGCATCCTCGCCGTCGTCGGGTGGACGTCGGTCAACGGAGAAGAGCCCGAGACGCCCTACCTCGCGAGCAAGGGCATCCCCGTGTTCGGCGGACTCGGTGTTCCGTCCGAATACACGACCTCGCTCTCGTTCCCGCAGTCCGCCGCGTTCCTGACGTACGGCACGGCGATGGGCGACGACGCGGCCGGTATCGGCATCAAGAAGCCCGGGATCATCGTCGTGAACGCGAACTTCATCAAGCCCGTCGAGAAGTCACTCACCGACTCGCTGCACAAGCACGGGATCCACGAGACGAGCGTCAACGAGGTTGACGCAACAAAGGCGGACTACACCGACATCGTCATCAAGCTCCGCTCCGAAGGCGCGGACTCGATCATCGCCGCGCTCGACCCGTTCTCGTACGCACGACTGTTTCAGGCGATGGATCGGCAGGCATATCACCCGAAGTACTTCCTCGGACTCGGTCTCGACAAGGGATCGGCGCAGAAGCAATACGCGTCGACCGTGTACAACGCGTACTCGCTGACACCGGTGCTGGAGGTGGACGACCACAAGACGGTGCCCGCGGTGAGCGAGTACCTGTCCGCGGTGCAGAAGTACTTCCCGAACCAGGTGGCGGCGCTCGACGTCTACACCGAGCAGCAGTGGGTCGCGGCGAGGTTCTTCGTGCAAGCCTTGAAGCAGATCGGCGCCGGTAAGCAGGTCACGCGCACGTCGCTCGTCGCCGCGGCGAACGCGATCAAGAACTGGAACAACGGCATCACGGTTCCGTTGTCCTACAAACCGGGGAACCACGACCCGAACCGGTGCTTCCAGTACACGCAGGACAAGAAGGGCACCTGGACCACTTATACGGGCTGGAAGTGCTTCTAGCTTCGGCGAACTTCGGACTTCTTCCGAGCTACACCGTCATCGGCCTCGTCCTCGGCGGAACGTTCGCCCTCGCGGCGATCGGTCTGGTCCTGATCTACCGCGTTTCGGGCGTGCTGCATTTCGGACACGGTGCGGTTGCGATGTTCTCGACGTTCATCGCCTATACCGTTGCCGTCGAGTGGGGGCTCCCGTCGATCCTCGGACTGTTCGCGGCCATCATCTTCGGCGCGGGCCTCGGTTACCTGATCGAGCGCTTCACGATCCGGCCGCTGCGCGATCGTCCGGCGCTGACGAAGGTCGTCGTGACGATCGGCTGGCTCCTCGTCTTGCAGACGCTCGCCGGCGCGATCTGGAAGAACACCGCGTACCACCGCCCCGTCCAACTCGTCTCCCGCAGCGGGTTCAAGGTGCCGCTCATACATCTGATCATCGGTTACGACCAGCTCACGACGATGATCGTCGCCGTGGCGCTCGCGCTCGGAACCGCCGCGCTGCTCCGATACACGACGCTCGGGATATCGATGCGGGCCGTGGCGGACGACCCGGACTCCGCACGTCTTTGGGGCGTCAACGTCGATCGCGTCACCGCGGCGTCCTGGATGGTGGGTTCCGCGATGGCGGCCATCGCCGGCGTGCTGATCACGCCGCTCATCAGTTTCACGACATTCGCGTTGACGCTGATCGTGATCGACGCTTTCACGGCAGCGTTGATCGGACGGCTCCAGAGTCTCCCGCTGACCGTGGTCGGCGCCGTTTTCCTCGGACTCGCGCAGACGTATCCGCGCGCATTCGTGTCGAATGCCGGCTCCGGTGAGGTGGCGACCTTCCTGCTCGTCATCGTCACGTTGCTGGTGTTGTTCCGTCCGGGAACGTCCCGCGTGAGGCTCGCGTGACCGACAAGCGCCTCCGGCACGGAACGATCGTCGCCGGCCTGCTCGTCGCGATCGTCGTACCGCTCTTCCTGTCCGACTACTACCAGTACGAAGCGTCCGAGATCGCGGTGCTTGCGATCCTCGTCCTCTCGCTCGTTCTCATCACCGGCTTCGTCGGACAGATCTCTTTCTGCCAGTACTCATTCGCGGCGATCGGCGCATTCACCGTCGGTTCGCTCGTCGGCGGACATCACTGGAGCTTCTGGCTCGCCCTCGTCGTCGCCGTCGCCTTCTCCGCCGTCGTCGGCATCCTGGTCGGCATCCCGGCGCTCCGGTTGTCCGGACTGTTCCTCGCGATCCTGACCGTCGCCGTCGCGCTGTTCTTCGATCGATTCCTCTTGGCGCCCGGCACGTGGGACTCGTTCTCCGGCGGCCTCGAGCCGTGGAAGATCGGCCGGCCCTCGTTCGTCGGGATCGGCCTCGAGGGCCCGTATGCGTATTACGCGTTCGCCCTCGCCGCGTTCGTCGTCGTCGCCTGGCTCGTATGGAATCTCCGGATCGGGAAGACGGGACGCGTCCTGCGCGCCATCCGTGGCTCCGAGATCGCCGCGTCGATGATCGGCATCGACGTGACGCTGTGGAAACTCGCCGCCTTCGGCCTTTCGGCAGGACTCGCGGGGCTCGCCGGCGGACTGCTCGCGGCCGATGTCGGCGCGGTCAGTCCACCTTCGTTCGACTTCCTGCATTCGGTGACGATCGCGGCCCTCGCGACGGTCATGGGGGTCGAATCGATCGGCGGCGCGGCCGTCGGCGCGTTCGCGCTCATCGGGATCCCCGAGATCCTTTCGCACACGCCGATCTCGCCGGACTACTTCCAGCTCATCGTCGGTGTCGCACTCATCGTCCAACTCGTTTTCGCACCACAGGGCGCGATCGTGAAGATGACCGAGGACGTGAAACGCTTGATCGGACGAAGCACCACGGACGACCCGCCGGCCGTCACGAAGGAGCTCGCGAAGGTATGAGCCTCCTCGAGGTCGACGGCGTGAGCGTCCGTTTCGGCGGCGTTCGCGCGCTGAGCAATGTCACCTTCCACGTCAACCGCGGCGAGATCTTCGGTCTCGTGGGCCCGAACGGCGCCGGAAAGACGACGCTCTTCAACGCCGTCACCGGAGTGGTTCGTCCGACGACGGGACGCATCTGCTTCGACGAGCAGGAGATCGGTCACCTCAAGCCCCACAAGCGCGCCCGCCTCGGCATCGGACGCACCTTCCAGAACCTCCAGCTCTTCGGGGCGATGACCGTCCTCGAGAACCTGATGCTTCCGGTCGATGCCTTCGCGCGGCGAGGCATCGTTTCGGACGCCTTCCGGCTCCCGACGGCGTCTTTCGAGGAACGTCGCGCGAGCGAACGCGCGCGGGCGACGCTCCATCTCCTCCACCTCGACGGCATCGACGATCAGCGAGCGAACGATCTCCCGGTCGGCATGCAGCGCCGCGTCGAGCTGGCGCGCGCGCTGTGTCTTCGTCCAAAGCTGCTGCTCTTGGACGAACCCGCTTCGGGACTCGACGCCCGGGAAACGGCCGAGCTCGCCGAAGCACTCCCCCGCATCCGCGAACGGTTCGGGACCACGATGCTCCTCGTCGATCACGACATGGCACTCGTGATGCGCGTGTGCGACCACATCACAGTGCTCGACTTCGGTGAGGTGATCTGCTCCGGGCCGCCGGAGGTCGTCCAGAAGGACGAGCGCGTCATCCGTGCCTATCTCGGCGAAGAGGTGGCGTGATGCTGCTCGAGGTTCGCGGGATCCGGGCGGGATACGAAGGGATCCCCGTCGTGTTCGGCATCGACCTCGAGATCGGTGACGGCGAGATCGTCGCACTGCTCGGCAGCAACGGCGCGGGGAAAACGACGACGCTCCGCGCCATCTCCGGGATGATCCCGTTGATGTCCGGCGAGATCGCGTTCGACGGCGAACGGATCGACGGACTCGCCGCGGAGAAGATCGCACAGCGCGGCCTGCTGCACGTCCCCGAAGGACGAGGCCTCTTCCCGACGCTGACCGTCGGCGACACGCTTCGTCTCGCCGCGGCGATGGTCGGCGCCGACGACTCGGCGCAACGTATCGCCGACGCCATCGAAACGTTCCCGCGGCTCGCGGAACGAGACACGCAAACCGTCGGGACGCTCTCCGGCGGCGAGCAACAGATGCTCGCGCTCGCGCGTGGCCTGATCGCTCGTCCGAAGCTGCTGATGGTCGACGAGATGTCGCAGGGGCTCGCACCAGCGCTCGTTGCCGACCTGTTCGAGCGCATCGAAGAATTCGGTCGACGCGGCGTGTCCGTGCTTCTCGTCGAGCAGTTCGTCGGGCAAGCCCTCGGCGTCGCGCAACGTGCGTACGTCCTCGAGAAAGGCGAGATCACCTACAGCGGTCCGTCCGCGAAGCTCGCGAAGGACGAAGCCTTCGTTCGCGGCTCCTATCTCGGTGAGACGAACGGGAAAGCGCCGCGACCCATCCGCGAGGATCATTTCACCGAGCCCGTCACGGTCTCTCTGCCGCCGGCCCTGCTCCGCACGCTCGAAGAGCGCGCGGATCGCGAAGGCGTGGCCGTCGGCGACCTGATCGCGAAGGTCATCGGCACGGACGAACCGAAACGGAAGGCTCCGGCGAGGAGGCGCCGCCGATGAGGCGCGTCAAGTTGTTCGCCGCGCTGTCGCTGCTGTCGACGGGCGCGCTGCTCTTCGCGCTCGTCGGTCGCTCGGGCGCCGGCCCCGACTTCGATGTCGTGAACGGAACCGTGACCGCGGGCGGTGATCACATATCAGCGGGGAACGATGCGTTCCCGAACTTCGCGACGGGCGCGATCGACAATCGCTACCCCCTCGCATCGGCGCACGTCGACAACTCGTCATCGCAGGGTTACGGTTCGCCCATCGACACCGGACCGCTCGGTCAGACGGGGGCGGCGACGGCGGGCGTGCAACAACCGCAATACGCGTCGGCGAAGTACCCGCCGAAGGCGACGTCGGTGACGGTCGGCTCGCCGCCCGTGCTGTATTCGACGGCGCATGCCGCGGAGAACACGGCGAGCTCCGACTCCGCCGTCGCGCGGATCTCGACCGTGCCGGCCGCGGCGGCACGCGCTCGCGCTGCGTCCATCGATCGCTTGGACCGAGCCCTGGCGGACTGGCGGCACGAGTTCCTGACCGCCGACGACAACGCGCGCTACCCGTTCGTCGCGGGGAAAGCGAGCGACCCGGACGGAGCACAAGGCCTGACGGCGCTCACGACCAGCAACTTCGACCCGAAAGCGGGGCTGCTTTCCGTGGATGCGGATGCGCATATCGAGCACGCATCATTCGGCGGCGGCGCGATCGCCCTGGACGACGTGCACCTCGATGTGTCCATCACGAACAACGGAACGCCGACGCCGAAGATCACCATCGACATCGGTGGTGCGTCCGTCGGCGGCGTTCCGGTGACGATCGGTACGGAAGGCGTGAGTGTTGCGGGGACGGCCGTACCCGGAACATCCGGCGTCATCGATCAGGCGAACGCCGGTCTCCAGCAAGCCCTGGCGAGCGGGGGCTTCACGATCGCTGCCGTCCAGCCGGTGATCACCAAGGGGAACAATCAGGTGTCCATCGAAGCGACGGCGGTGCGCGTGCGCTTCGAAGGCGGCGACGTCGCGCCGGGCGTCCCCGGCTCGTTCGTCGAGAACGACATCGGCGAAGCGTTCGCATTCTCGCTCGCGGTCCCGAGCAACGCGGTTCCGTCGGCCGGGCCAACCGCGGTCGGCGGACTGACGAACAACGCACCGACGACGTCGTTCATCCCGGGATCGCCCGGAAGCCCGGGATCTCCCGGCACGCCGACGAGTTCGAGCGGCGGTTCCTACGCGATGCCGGAAAGCGCGCAAGCACGGAAGGCCGTCGCGAACAAGCCACTCTGGTTGCTGCTCCTCTACTTCGCGTGGCAGAGCTCGATCGTGGGTTCGGCGGCGGCGCTGTGGCTCTGGAGGGCCGATCCGGCATGACGGATCTGATCGCGCGGTTCCGCAGACGCGAACGCGACGACGTCGTCGCGCATTGCCCGGTCGACGACTGGGACTTCGCACCGCGCTACACCGACGGCGTCTGCCCGATCTGCGGCTGGCGCCCGGACGACGTCGACACGACGCCGCCGCTCGTGGCGCGCATCGACTGGTTCTGGCCCGCGATGGGGTTCCTGGCACTCGTCAGCATCGCGATGGCGATCGCCGTGATCGTGACGTACGTCCGGACGTAGCGCCTACGGGTTCTGCTCAGTATCCGCCGCCGGGGTAGATCGGAACGGTCGGACTCGAGGGCGCGTAGGTGTACATCGGCGTCGGCGCCGGGGTTGCCTTCGGCGCCGGTTTCGCGGTCGCGGCCGCCGGACGGATCGTCGCGGGTCGTACCGTACGGACCGGCGCCGCGGTCCGCGGCACCGGCGTTGCCGCCGGTGTCGGACGGGACGTCGCCGACGGCGTCGGCGCGGAAGTCGTGACGGTCGGCGCCTCATTCACGACCGTTGTCGCCGAATGCTTACACGCACCGGCGAAGCAGAGCGCGACGATGGCCAATACCCGGAGGCCCTTCACGTTCGGTATACGGCCTGCGCGGTCGAACGGATTGCGCCGCTACAGATCGAGCAGATTCTCGAGACCGACCGTCACGCCGGGGCGGGACGCGACGCTCTTCACCGCGAGCAGGACGCCGGGCATGTAGGACGATCGGTTCATCGCGTCGTGACGGATCGTGAGCGTCTGGCCGAGTGCGCCGAAGATCACTTCTTGGTGCGCTTCTCCTCCGAGCATCCGTACCGAATGCACGTGCACACCTTCGACGTCCGCGCCGCGCGCGCCCTGCACGACTTCCTTCTCGTCGGGATGGGACGTCCCACCCGGCGGACGCCCGACCTTTTCCCAGACGGCCTCGATCTCACGTGCCGTCTTGAGCGCGGTACCCGATGGTGCGTCCAACTTCTGGTTGTGATGCATCTCGATGACTTCCGCCGAACCCATGTAACGAGCGATCTGCTTGCTGACGTGCATCATCAGCACGGCACCGATGGAGAAGTTCGGGGCGATGAAGACGTTCGCGCCCGACAGCGCGCGGATCTCGTCGACGTCCGCCGGCGATAGGCCGGTCGTGCCGACGACGGCATGGACGCCGTTCGAAAGGAGCCACTGGATGTTCTGCTTCACACTCGCCGGTTGCGTGAAGTCAACGGCGACTTCCGCCCCGGCGGGGACGAGCGACTCGATCGAAGTTTCGATCCCGTCTCCACCGGACGGATCGACGCGTACGACGAGCTCGAGCTCGGGGTCGGCGGAAACGGCGTCGCACACGGTCTGCCCCATCCGTCCCGCTGCGCCGAGCACGGCAACCTTCGTCACGTCAGAGGTTCTACCGCAAAGTCGAGTGCGCCTTCCGGCACGGGACCGATGCAGGCGAGCACCGCTCCCCCGCCGCCGAACAGCCGCTTCGACACGCGGGCGACGTCTTCGGCGGTGACGGCATCGACTCGGGCCAGGATCTCGTCGACCGTTGCCACCTCGCCGTGGACGAGCTCCGAGCGCCCGATGCGGGACATGCGTCCGCCCGGGTCGTCCATCGACAGGACGATGCCCCCTCGGACGTGGCCCTTCGCCCGTTCGATCTCGTCCTCCGACGCATCCCCGGCGGCCACGGCGGCGGCTTCGTCCCGGACGATACGAAGCACCTCCGCGGCGGACGAGTCCTGCGTACCCGCGTAAACGGCGAACGTGCCGCACTCGAGATAGAGATGCTCGCTCGAGTAGATCGAATACGCGAGGCCGCGTTTCTCGCGGACCTCCTGGAACAACCGGGACGACATACCCCCGCCGAAGAGCACGCTCATCACCATCTGCGCGTAGCGGTCCGGATCGGTCCTCGACAGTCCGTCCACGCCCCAGACAAGGTGCACCTGCTCGCTCCGGCGGTTGTCGTGCCGCACGTGCGGCGCGCCGAACCGAGCGCTGACGTCGCTGACGCGCCGCCACGGCTTCGTCCCGGTCGGCAACGCGTCACGAACGAGCGAGGCGACCTCGTCGTGCGAGACGTTGCCCGCCGCGGACACGACGAGACGGTCGGGGACGTATCCCGCGCGGTAGAAGTCGTGCAGCCGGGCACGGTCGAGCGTGCCGACAGTTTGCTCCGTACCGAGAACGACACGGCCGA
>JAICYB010000032.1 GCA_025934435.1 Actinomycetes bacterium
GAGACCTGATCGCGCATCCGCACGCGTCCGAGCCGGCGACTCACCGTGTGTCCGAGTTGCTCGAGTAGCGCGGCGTACAGCGCGTTCAACTCGAAGCAATAGCCGCCGCGTCGACGTACGACGATCTTGTCGAAGAGCGACGGCACATCGAGCCGGACGGGGCGCCCGAGCGGAATGTCGAGGTTCTCGAACGGAACGTTACGGACGTGCGCGCGATGGAGCGTCGTGAGGGACCCGTCCGAATCTTCCAGACCGATGCGCCCGAGATAGCGTTCGACGTCTGACGCGGAGAGTTCGCCGCCGTACCAGAGCTCGGTCATCCGTCGATCACGAGGACGTCGCCGTCCCGGAACGTCCGGTGTGGGACGCGCTCCCGGCGCAGGTACGCGACCACGGGATCCATCTCGGCGAGCCCGGAGTGCGGCACGAATACGAAGTCGAGCACACCGAGGCCCTCGAAGATCGCTTCACCGCTCAGATCCGATGGAGGGTCGCAGAGGTCGAGCCCGCGAAGCGTGGGGGAGAGCACGGCGGGGCCCGCGCTGTAACCCGCGTAGGCGATCGCGTCGCGACGCAGGAGATCGACGATCTTCCGATCGGTGCCGTGGACGGCCATCGCATGCCGCAGCGCGAAGACGTTCCCGCCACGGACCCACAGAAGATCGAAGCCCTCGATATCGGACGACTCACGAAGGTCGAGCTCCGTCCCTTCGACGCCGATCGAGCTGAGCGTCTCGATCTCCTCGTCGACACCGCGCTCGCCGTACGGATCCATCGCGTTGGCGATGACGGCGGCGCGTGGTTCGTCCGGAAGCATCGCGAGAAGTCGTTCGGACGAATCACCAAGACCCTGCGACGACAGGTAGAGGCGCACGCCGACAGCGTGACATGTCGTGTTACGGTCGCGTCCTGACATCCGGACTCGGAGGGGAACCATGCGTTGGCGTTCGCTCGCCGTTGTCGGCTTCTTCTGCCTGATCGCCGGTCTAACATCGGCGCCCGCGCAGGCGGCGTCGAAGACGCACGTTGCCTGCGATACCTCGGACCTCTTGACGAAGATCGCCGCGGCGAATTCCGCCGCGAACCGCGACGTGCTCGTCCTCGCGCACAGGTGCACGTACGTCCTCACCTCGGCGGTTGGAAGTGACGCCATAGACATCACGTCCGACCTGTCCATCGTCGGCAACGGCTCGATGTTGCTTCGGAACGCGACCGCGCAGTTCCGGGTGCTTGGCGTATTTTCGGCCACTCATGTCGTGATCTCGCATCTCACGGTCGCCGGCGGGCACGCGCCGAACGGCGCGGCGCCCGGTCCGAATCCGGGCCAAAGCGGAGGCGGGATCGCGAACGCCGGAACCCTGACGCTGAAGTCCGTCATCGTGACCGGGAACGTCGCCGGCGGCGGCACGAGCGACGCCGGCGGCGCTGTCGGTGCCGGCGGCGGTAGCGGCGGAGGGATCAGCAACGCCGGCACCCTCAGGATCGTCGGCTCGAAGATCACGTCGAACCACGCCGGCGACGGATCCCTCGGCGCCTTCGTCAGCGGCCCCGGCGGGAACGGCGGCGGCATCGACAACAGCGGCTCGCTGACGATGATCAGGACGACCCTGGCGAACAACTCCGCGGGCAGCGGAGGGGGAAGCGCTATGACCGGAGGCTTTGGCGGCGCCGGAGGCGGTCTCCACATCGGCACGACGGCGCCGACGAAGATCAGTCACTCGTCGATCGTCGGTGATCGGGCGGGAACGTCGGGGTCCGGCGGCGTTGTCAGTACCGGAGGCGGGGTCAGAAACGACGGCCCGCAGATCACACCGCGAAGCACCGTCATCAGGCGCAATACCCCTGATAACTGCGCGCCGAGCGGTAGCGTCCGGCACTGCCACGGCTGAGCCGTCCCCGAACGTTCTAGGTATTTCGACCTAGAACAGTGACGTCCCACCCGTCATGCTCCGGTCATGGCTGGGGGGCTGGGCAGGCTCTATCGGCGGATGGGACGCTTCTATGTGGTCCTGTTGTTCGCCGCCGCGTCCATCCTGACCTTCGCTCTGTCGTCGATCTTCCTGTACGTCGCCGCGGTCCCGTACCTCGGCCTGACCGCGAACCAGTTCCGGCACATCGAGATCCTCGCGATCGTCTGGATGCAGAGCGGGCTCGGTCTCGCCGGCGTGTTCACGATCGCGGGCTCACCCGCGGCCTTCCGGTGGATGTTCGGGAAACGGGACGCGGAGCACGCCGTCGAGGTGCGGCGTCAGATCGGGCGGCTGTCCAGCCGTCATCCGATCCTCGGCGCGCCGCCGATCGTCATCGGGAGCTTTCCAGCATTGATCACCCTGCTGCACACCGCGCATCCGACGTGGTACCAGTCAGCGTCCATCGCTCTCGGGAACTGCGTTGGCATCTCGCTCGGCGTCGCGATCTTCATGGCGATCACCGAGACGCTGAACCGGCCGATCCTCGTGGAGCTCGACCGGGATTTCCCGGAGACGAGCGTGGCGGTGCAAGAACGGGCCGTGTCGGCGCGTCCGCGCATCGTGATCTCGAGCTTGCTCGTGGTGTGGGCGAGCGGATGGCTCACCGCGGGACTCGTGGTACACGCGAGGTCACCGGGGCAGCAGATCGCGCTCGGGGTGTTCACGGGGCTCGCGATCGCGATCACGTTCGGTCTCAGTCTGACCTTTGCACTCTCGGTTTCGATCTTCAGGCCACTGCGCGCACTTGCCGTTGCGACACGACGCGTCGCGGCCGGCGACCTGACGACTCGCGTTCCGATCGAGACGAACGACGAGATCGGCGAAGTCGCCCGGAGCTTCAACAACATGGTCCATGGTCTCGCGGAGCGAGAAGCGCTCCGTTCGGCCCTCGGAACCTACGTCGAACCGAGCGTGGCGCAGCGACTCATCGCCGAAGGACAGATCCTCGAAGGTGAGGCGGTGGATGTAACGATCATGTTCGTCGACATCGTTTCGTTCAGCGCGCGAGCCGAGTTGATGCCGGCCGAGGACGTCTGCTCGATGCTCAACGAATTCTTCGGACTCGTCATCCCTGCTGTCACCGAGTTCGACGGCCACACGAACAAGCTCCTCGGCGACGGACTGATGGCCGTGTTCGGTGCGCCGGTCAAGCTCGATGATCATGCCGACCGTGCGCTGAAGGCAGCATTCGCGATCCAAGAGCGGCTGGACCAGCGTTACCGCGGGACGCTTCGCGCCGGCGTCGGCCTCAACTCCGGACCGGTCGTGGTCGGCACGATGGGCGGCGGGACGAAGCTCGACTTCACGGTCATCGGCGATGTCGTCAACGTCGCGTCACGGATCGAAGCACTGACGCGTCAGACGAGTGACTCGATCCTGCTCACGGAAGGAGTGCGCGAACGGCTCACGCTTCCCAAGCCGGCGTTGTCGAGCCGGGGGCCGATCGACATCCGCGGACGCGCCGAGCCCGTGTCCGTCTTCGCCGCCCTCTCCCGGGTCCCGGCGTAAGAAAAGGGGGCCCGGCCGAAGCCGGACCCCCGAGGAAGCGATCACTCCGACAGCGTCTTGTCCGTCTCGAGGAAGGACTTGAGGTCGGACAGGATCCACGTCCACCCGCCGCCGGCGCCTTCCGTCCACTTGCTCGCGACCATCTGCGCGTGGAGCGGCGCGCCTTCGAGCTCGTGCACGAGCGTCAGCCGCGTGAACCCCGGTGACTCTTCCGCGATCTCGTAGGTGAGTCGCGTCGCCGGTTCGGTGGTGTAGTCGTCGCTGAAGTGCGCGTGCCACGTGTGGACGAGTCGCTTCGGCGGGTCGTACTCGATCACCTCGCCGTCGATGATCACGTCGGGAGCACCACCGAATTGCTTCATCTCGTCCGTCGCGTACGCCTTGAACGAACCGCCGACGCGTGGCTCGACCTCTTGACGCGACTTGTACGCGTACTTCTGCGTCCACTCCGGTGAAGTGATCGCGTCCCACACCTTCTGCGCGGACGCCTTGATGTACACCTCGTAGACCTGCGTCGTCCTCACTTCGGTCATCGTCATGCCAACTCCTCCAACTCGTCTTTGAGCTCCAGGAGTGCGGATACCTGTCGCTCCGTGTATTTGTCGATCCACCGGTTGTGGATCTGACGGATCGGGACCGGGTTCAGGAAGTGCAGCTTCTCCCGGCCCTGCCGTCGCGTGACGACGAGACCCGCATCTTCGAGCACTCGCAGGTGCTTCATCACACCGAACCGCGTCATCTCCAGCTCCGACTCCAGCTCGGAAAGCGTGCGGCCGTCACGCTCGAAGAGCCGGTCGAGGAGGAAGCGCCGCGTCGGGTCTGCGAGCGCCTTGAAGACACGATCTTCGTCGTCCACGTGCCAAGGATATGTGACCTTTTGGTCACCTGTCAAGACCCGGCGATGAGCCGCTAGGAGAGGGGTTCGTCCTACCTTCGGAAGCGAACGACGACGAGGAGGACATGCCGGAGATCACGCCGAATCTGTCTTTGGCCGACCGCTACCGGGATTCGCTGCACGCCGGCGTTGGGCTTAACTCGGGAGCCGTCGTGCTTGAACGATCGGCGGCGGAACGAAGCTCGACTTCACCGTCATCGGTGACGTCGTAAACGTCGCGTCGCGAGTCGAGGCGCTCACGCAAGAGACGAAGGATCCGATACTGCTGACCCAAGGCGTGCGCGAACGGCCACGTTGCCCGATCCGGCGCGTTCGGAACTCGTCGATCCGAGGCCGAGAAGAGCCGGCAAGCTGCACGAAGCTACGGTTGGCAAGTCCCTCTGTTTGTGTTGCCTGTGGTGGTGAAACCAGGATTCCGCTACCGGACCTTTGCTGCCAGCTGCTCGAACGTGCGACCGCCTTTAGCAGGTGAGTCAACTTCAGCGGTGGGGATTCTCGCGACCGCGTTGGAGGCGTTCATCTGTGCCGAACGGAACGGACACCGGCAGCGTTCCCTTGTATGGTCGCCACCTGAAAGCTAGGGTGGGTTCGGGTAGGTAGCTGCAGGGGGGATTCTGGATGGGAGCGCGGGCAGTCCCGCCCACGCGTGAGCGCGGGCGTAGCGTTTCGAAACTCGAGGTCGCACGACCTCGTGTGTCGTCGCCACGACGCAAGCCGTCACTGCCGGTCTTGATCGCGGGCGCCGTCGCACTTCTACTCGTTGGTGCGTTGATCCCGCTGTTCGCGCTGCGAGGAGGTTCGTCAGCTGCCGCTGCGGTCGGCGTCTTACATCGAAACGTCGGCGTCGAGATCGGCGGGCGTTCGCTCAAGGCGGCGACGGCTGCCGACCGGTTGCGCACGGGTGACACCGTCCAGACCGACCCGGCCGGACAAGCCGAGGTCAGATGGTTCAAGGGTTCGGTCACACGGCTCGACGTCAACACGAGGTTCACTCTCGGCGATCTCATCGACAAACCGGGACGCCGTGTTGCGACCGGCAAGCTGCATGTTGGTCGAGTGTGGAACCGTGTCGCGAAGCTCACCACGAAGCAGGATCGATTCGAGATCGGTTCGCCCCATGCGATCGCAGCCGTCCGCGGCACTGCGTTCATCGTCGACTGTCGTCATCTGCCGACGTGCTATTTCACGGTCATCGACGGCTTCGTCCTCGTCACGACCTCGGACGGCAAGTCGGTACTCCTGACTGCCGGACAGAGCGTCGGCGTCGACGGCGCGGGTCATCTGCTCGGCGTGCGAGACGTCAGCGGTTCGCAGCTGCTTCGTGATCCCTGGATACGGGCGAACCTGGTGCGAGACGGCAAGTCTGAAGTGCTCGGCGACGCGATCGCTCCGGTAGAACGAGCGAAAGCACGAACCGACCTGAATACGAGTTCGTCGCCGACGGCTTCGTCCGACTCGTCGACGCAGCAGACGTCTCCGACGTCGTCCGACAGCCCGGCGGTTGTAGAGTCGAACGTCGTCGTCCCGCCGACGAAGTCGTCCGGACCGTTGCCGTCGAACCTTCCGCCGCTACCGCAACGCGGCGGTGGGGGTGGTGGTGGTGGTGGCGGCGGCAACGGCGGAGGTGGCGGCGGGAACGGCGGCGGAGGTGGCGGCGGAGGTGGCGGCGGGAATGCCGCACGTATGTCCGGCGTCGTCACCGATTCGACGAGCGGAACACCGATCGCCGGGGCACGCGTTCGAGATGCGACCGCGTCGAAGTCGACACTCACGGCCTCCGACGGTTCCTATGCATTGCGCGGACTGACGAGCGGTCCGCAGACGATCCGCATCAGGGCGTCCGGCTACGACGCGGGGACGAAGAAGGTTCGCCTTGCGCAAGGTGAGAACACGGAGAACTTCGACCTCCTGCAACAAGCGACGCTGAGCGGGACGGTCACCGACGCGCAGAGCGGTTCGCCGGTGAGCGGCGTGACGGTCGCCGTCGGTTCGCGTTCGGCGAAGAGCGCGGCTGACGGGACATACACCGTGACCAATGCGCCGACCGGATCGCAGACCGTCACGGCGACGGCGACGGGATATCAGAGCGCATCGGCCACGGCCACGATCAACCCGGGCACCAACTCTCTGGATTTCGTTCTCGTTCCGGCGACCGCGAGCACGGGAACGGTGACCGGACATGTCACCGACGCGACGACGACGTCGCCGATCTCCGGTGCCGCCGTTTCGATCGGCTCCCGGTCGACGCAAACGGCGACGGACGGCTCCTACACGATCTCGAACGTTCCGACGGGATCGCAGTCGGTTACCGCGAGCGCTACCGGATACCAGTCGAACACGAAGACGGTGACAGTGGGCGCGGGGTCGAACACGGTCGATCTTGCTCTGGCCGCGACGACCTCGACGACCGGCACCGTGACGGGACACGTAACCGATGGCTCGACGACGTCGCCGATCGCCGGCGCGACCGTTTCGATCGGTTCGCAAACGACACAAACCGCGTCGGATGGTTCGTACACGATCTCGAACGTTCCTACCGGACAGCAGACCGTCGGCGCGACCGCGCCGAACTATCGCGCCGCGTCGCAGAACGTCACCGTCCAAAGAGGGACGAACACGGCGAACTTCGCGCTCCAGGCGGCCGGAGTCGGGACGATCAGCGGGGTCGTCACCGATGCCACGTCCGGATCGCCCATCGGCGGCGCGACCGTGAGCGTCGGCTGTCTTTCAGCGCAGACGGCTTCGGACGGCAGCTACACGATCGACGGCGTCGCTACGGGGTCGCAGACCGTCTTTGCGGACGCGACCGGCTACCAGTCGTCGAGCCAGAACGTCGACGTGGCGAGCGGGCCCAACACAGTGAACTTCTCGCTCACTGCCATCCAATACGGAACCGTCACCGGCACCGTGAAGGATGCATCTACGGGGGCCGCCATCAGTGGTGCGACCGTTGAGGACTTCTCCGGCGGTTCGACGCAGACGGCAACGGATGGGAGCTACACCCTGACGAACGTCCCGACCGGGAACCAAACGATCGAGGCCTTCGCGACGAACTACCAGTCGTCGCAGCAGAACGTCACCGTCACAACCGGCACGACGACGGCGAACTTCACGTTGACGGCGATCCAGCGCGGGACGGTGACCGGAACGGTGAAGGACGCATCGACGAATGCCGCGATCGCGGCCGCGACGGTCGAGGACTTCTCGGGGCACTCGACACAGACGGCGTCCGACGGTAGCTACACGCTGAACAACGTTCCGACCGGCCAGCAAACCATCGAAGCGTTCGCCACGAATTACCAGTCGTCGTCGCAGAGTGTGACCGTGACCACTGGGACGACGACCGCGAACTTCACGCTGACGGCCGTCCAGCGCGGCACCGTAACGGGTGCCGTCACGGACTCGAGCACAGGTGCGGCGGTGAGCGGAGCGACCGTTGAGGACTTCCATGGTGACTCGACGCGAACGGCGGGAGACGGGACGTACACGCTGAGCGGCGTCCCAACGGGCAGCCAAACGATCGAAGCGTTCGCCACGAACTACCAGGCGTCGTCGCAGAGCGTGAGCGTGACGACGGGAACGACGACGGCGAACTTCGCGCTCACCGCTGCTCAAATCGCGTCCGTCACGGGAACCGTCACGGACGCCAGCACCGGCGCGCCGATCGCCGGGGCGACCGTCGCAACAAGTTCGGGGTGCGATTCCACACAGACGGACGGCAACGGGAACTACACGCTGTCGAACCTGCAGACGGGCCCGACGGAGTTCATCGTCACGGCGACTGGATATCAAGGAGTCGATCGGAGCGTGACCCTCGTCAACGGATCCAACACCGTGAACTTCCAGATGACGGGGACGAGTGTGTCGACTGCGACCGTGAGCGGCACGGTCACCGATGCGTCGACCACGAGACCGATCTCAGGAGCCACGGTGACCGACGGATCTCACTCGACCCAGACGGCGAGCGATGGGACCTACACCCTGAGTAACCTCGCGACGGGCTCCCAGACGATCATTGCGTCCGCGAGCGGCTACCAGACCTCCTCGAAGACCGTCAGCCTGAACTCCGGTACGAACACCGTCGACTTCGCTCTGGGTGCCACAACGGCGCACTCCTCGATCGAGCGCGAGAGCGTATCCAGCACCGGCGCGGAGGGCAACGGGATCAGCCTTGGTTCATTCATGAGTGCCGACGGGCGATACGTAGCGTTCCATTCCTCTGCGACCGATCTCGTACCGGGTGACACGAACGGGCAGTCGGACGCCTTCGTGCGCGACCGGCAGACCGGTACGACGACGCGCGTGAGCGTCGCGAGCGACGGATCGCAGTCGAGCGGCAGCGCCGGGCCTTCGTCGATCAGCGCAGATGGCCGCTACGTCGTCATCAATTCGAACGCGACGGACCTCGCGTCGGGGGCGTCGGGACACTTCAGCATCTTCATCCACGACATGCAGACGGGCACGACGCAACTCGTGATCTCGTCGAACGCCGGCGACATCCTTGGTGGGACGATCAGCGGGAACGACCGCTACATCGCCTTCAATTCTGATGTGCTCAATCCCGGCGGAACAGCGGGCCAACAGGAGGTCTACGTGTACGACCTTCAGGCCCAAACGCTTGAGCTCATCAGCAAACCGATGACCGGTACCACTGCGGACGGCTTGAGCGACGGTGCGTCGATCAGCGCCGACGGGCGCTATGTCGCGTTCGGGTCGTATGCGACGAATCTCGTGGCGAACGACACGAATGGACAGTTCGATGACTTCGTCCGTGACCGGCAGACGGGAACGACGCAACGCGTGAGCGTTGCGTCCGACGGTACGCAGGGCGATAACACCAGCGAGAGCGCGGTGATCACGCCCGACGGCACGAAGGTCGTGTTCTGGTCGTACGCGTCCAACCTCGTGGCAGGCGACACGATCGGCGGCGGCGACGTGTTCGTCCACAGCTTGACTGACGGCTCGACGGTCCGCGAGAGCCTCGCGAACGACGGGTCGGAAGCGAACGGGACGAGCTCTCGCCCATCCATCTCCGATGACGGCCGCTATATTGCGTTCGAGTCGACCGCGAGCAACCTCGTCACCGGCGATAGCGGGGGGCAGTCGGACATATTCGTGCGGGACACCCAGTCACAGACGACGAGTCGGGTCACGATCGGCACGGACGGGAGCGACGGCAACGGGACGAGCGTGAATGCTGTCATCAGTGGTGACGGCAGCATGGTGACGTTCGAGTCCTTAGCGACGAACCTCGTTCCGGGCGATACGAACGGCGTCGCCGATATCTTCGGCGCCCCGGCCGGGTGCAGCGGGTGCGCTCGGACCGGATGATGCGCCGAGCGTCGATCAGCCGCGTCGTGGTAAGCGCGATGATCGTTGCCGCAGCGATCGGAGCCGTATCGTTCCTCGGCCGCACCGTGAGCGTGTTCGGCGGTTATCAGCTCCAAGCGTCCGACGCGCTGTTTCCTACGGGGAAGACCGATCCGCGCGTCGTCGTCGTCGGCGTCGATGCGAGATCGATCGACGCCATCGGACGCTGGCCGTGGCCGAGGGCCACAGAAGCGAAGCTCGTCGATCGGCTCTCGCAGGCCGGTGCGAGAACCATCACGTTCGACGAGATCTTCGACCCACCATCGAAGGGCGACGACCAGCTCGCTGCGTCCATCAAGGCGTCGAAGCGTTCCGTCGTCCTGGGCGCACTCGCCGACCTGAAGGACGGCGCCGGGACGAAGCTAGCTACGGTCACGTCGCTCACGCCGCCGGCACCGATCCTTCAAAGGGCAGCCGCGAACATCGGACACACGAGCGTCACGCCCGACCCCGCGGACGGTGTCGTCCGTTCGCTTCCTCTGATCGTCGATACGCCGGACGGATCACAGCTCCCCTCGCTCTCGCTCGCGACACTCATGCAGGTCGACCATCTGTCTGGGCCGTTCACCCAGTCGACCACCGGCATCCAGATCGGCGACCGCTTCATCCCGACGGACGAACACGCCGCGATGAACGTCAGCTACGCACCGAGCCCGCGGATGGTCTCCGCGGCGGACGTCCTCGATGGCAAAGCGAAACTCAACGGCAAGATCGTCCTCGTCGGCGTCACCGATCCGACGCTTGGCGACGACAAGCTGTCGCCCGTCGATAAGTCGAATGGAACACCTGGAGTCTTCGTCCATGCGAACGCCCTCAACACGATGCTTACGAGTTCCTACGTGTTCCCGCCGACGCGCACGGCGACGACGACGTGGGTCCTTATCCTGGCCTTCACCGTCGGGTTGGCGACCCTGCTGCTCTCGATCTGGATCGCGGCACCGCTGACAGTCCTGGTCGGGATCGGCTACGTCGTCCTTGCGATTACGCGCTTCGACACCGGTCGCGTCTTGGATCTGATCTACCCTCCGCTTGCGATCGTCGTCGCGTTCGTCGCATCGCTGGCTTTGCGCTACCTCAGTGAGCGGCGTGAGCGAACGCGCGTTTCCGCCCTTTTCTCGCAGTACGTCCCAGAGTCGGTCGCGAAACAGCTCATCGAACATGGCACCGACGAGCTCACGCGCGAACGGCGCGTCGACGTCACCGTATTGTTCTGCGACCTGCGCAGCTTCACGGCGACAGCGGCGAAGCTCGAGCCGGCCGGAGTCAGCCGATTGCTGGACGCGTACTACGACGCGACGACGGAGCTGGTTTTCCAGCACGGTGGGACGCTCATGCAGTACGTCGGCGACGAGGTCTACGCGCTCTTCGGCGCGCCGATCGACGACGATCACAGCTCGGCGACCGCGCTCGCGTGCGCGATCGATTTCCAGAAGGCGGCGCCGGCGATCAACTCGCGTCTCGCCGAGCAGGGCTTGCCGACGATCGCCTACGGCATCGGGTTGCACACCGGACCGGTCGTCACCGCGCACATCGGGACGAATCGACGCCGCCAGTTCTCAGCGATCGGCGACACGGTGAACTGTGGGTCGCGACTCTGCTCGCTCGCGAAGGCCGGCGAGGTCGTCGTGTCCGGCGATCTGTTCGAGCGACTCGACACCAAGCCCGAAGTACAAGCGCTCGAGCCGATCCCGCTGAAGGGCGTCGCCCGCGACCTCCATCCATTCCGGATCGAGATCGATGCGTCGGCACGGACCGTTGTCGGATGAGTCGGTCACGGATTCGCACCATAGGAACGACCGGAGGTCGATATTGGACTGCTGGACGTGTAAGCGCACCGCCGTTGGTGTCTGCCGATTCTGTGGACGAGCCGCCTGCGAGGACCACGCGCAGACGCGCCCGTACGTCCTTGAGGTGTTCGGAGAGGCCGGCTCGCGCCGCGCTCTCGTCGTCGAAGACGCGCTGTGGTGCGGCACGTGCAAACCACGTCCCGACCCTGTCCCACTCCCAGAACTCGACTGAGCGTCTCCCTCGGTTGCGATGACGACCGTCGACGTCTGGGACGCTGTCGCCGATCGAACGGATACCGCAAGGGTGCGGCCGCGCGTTGCTCCCGATGTTGAGATCCGCGACTTCGCGCTGCGGTGGGGCAACGACTACGCGATGGCGAAGAACCCCCGCGACCGTGTGTACTACCGCCTCACGCCATCCGAAGCGCAGCTCGCGCGGTCGATGGACGGAACCCGGACGATCAACGACCTCGTCGTGACGAACCTCGATGCCACGGGCGAGTTCGATGCGGACACAGTCACCGATCTCGTCAACAGCTTGCGGGAAGGTGGGTTCCTCGACGGCGAGTACGTCGACACCTATGCACTCATCGAACGGCGATTGCGCGACGTTCCGGCGTGGCGCGAGCGTCTCGAAACGTTCTTGCGCACCCTGGAGATCGACTGGCCCAACGCGGACGGCTTCGTCCGGTCGTTGTATCGAGTCTTGCGTGTCGCGTTCACGCTGCCCGCGCTCATCATCGGTGCGCTGGTCGCCGTCCTCGGCCTCGCGGCGTTCGTCGACCTCGTCCGGCCGGGGAGATACCACCTCGTCCCGGCGAAGCCCGGACGCGAGTTCGCCGTCATTCTCATCCTGGATCTCGTCATCATCGGCGTGCACGAACTCGGCCACGCGCTGGTGCTCGTCCGTCACGGCAAGCGCGTGAACAGCGCCGGCTTCCGTATCTACTTCGGCGCTCCGTCCTTCTACGTTGAAGCCTCCGAGGCGCTCATGATGGACAGGGGGCCCCGCATCGTCCAGGCCTTCGCCGGGCCGTACGCCGAGCTGATCCTCGCGGCGCCGGCCGCACTCTATGTGTGGCTCTCACCGCACGGATTCATGGCGTCGACGCTTTACAAGTGGGCCGTCCTCAACTACTTCGTCGTGTTCATGAACCTGATGCCGATGCTTGAGCTCGACGGCTACTGGATCTTGTCCGATGCGATCCAGGTGCCCGACCTGCGCCCGCGCTCGCTCGCCTTCGTCCGGCACGACCTGTGGCGGAAACTGCGGAAGCGCGAGCGTTGGAATTGGTCGGAGGTCGGACTGCTCGCGTTCGGGACGTTCGGCGTCGCCTTCACCCTGTTTGCGTTGTGGATCTCGTATTTCTTCTGGAAGCGGATCTTCGTCCCGGTGATCCTCGCGATGTGGCACGGCGGTGCGGGCGGACGGATCCTCCTCGCGCTCCTTGCGCTCCTCGTCGGTGGTCCGATCCTGCGCGCGGTGTCGGCCGGGGTCCGTGCGTTCGGATCGCGCGCGCGTGACGCGTGGAGACGAGCGCGCTTCGCCGGTCAGAAACGCTGGCGGATCGAAGCTGCCGAGCTTCTCGACGACCTGCCATTGTTCGACGATCTGCCGGTGGAGGTGTTGAACGATGTCGCCGGACGTGTGCGCCTGCGAACTGTCGCGCTCGGCGAGCCGGTCGTCGTGCAGGGCGAGCGCGGCGGCGGCTATTTCGTCGTGCGGTCCGGAAGCTTCGCCGTCGAGGAGACGGATCCCATCACGGCCCGGATGAGGACGCTCAAGACCCTCGGCCGCGGAGAGGCCTTCGGTGAGCTCGGCATCGCGGAACACGCGTCGCGTACGGCTACGGTCAGGGCGACCACGAGGGCCGAGGTCTTCGAGCTCGACAGCGGAACCTTCGAGCGCTTGCTCAAGGAGCGTCTGATCGGTGCGGCGTACGGTCCTTCGCTCGCGCGTCTCGGTGAGCTCCGCGCGCTCTCATGCTTCAGGCATCTCGGTCCGGCGGAGCTCGGGGCGCTGCTCGAGCACGGCGAATGGACGCAGATCGAAGCGGGACGCACCATCGTCCGGCAGGGAGAGCCGTCCGACGCATTCTTCGCGATCGAGTCGGGGCGCCTCGAGGTCATCGAGGATGAGCGGCACGTGCGCGAGCTCGGGGCCGGGTCGTACTTCGGCGAGATCGGCCTGCTGTCCTACTCCCCGCGGACGGCGACGGTTCGGGCGATCACGCCCGTTCGTGCCTTCCGGATGGATCGCGAAGGCTTCGACGCACTCGTGGGCCGCGCGTTCCGGTCCGGAGCACTCGTCCCGCACGCGGTCTCCGGCTTGGCATTGGAGCACTGATGGCGTTCTGTCGGGAAGACGACACACGATGGGTGCCACCCGCGACGGTAGCCGGGAGCCGAAGAGGCTACGGTGACGGAAAGGTCCACGAGGAGAGGGGCACGAGATGAGCAAGAAGATCGAACCGAAGGACCCGGCCGGCAAGGTCGGGAGCGGCGGGATCCTCCGACGTATCGCACGCGCCGCGCGACGCCGCGTCGGTCGCTTCTTGGCCTACTCGGACCGCGAATTGAAAGAAAGCGTCGTCGCCGTTAGCTGGAACTAACGGCAGACAAGGCAGAGAGAGGGGCAGGCGATGAGCAAGAAGATCGAACCGAAGGACCCGGCCGGCAAGGCCGAGAAAGGCGGAGTTCTGCGCCGCGTCGCGCGGTCCGTGAAGCGTCGCGTTGCGGGGTTCTACGGAAACTCCGACCACGAACTCAAGCAGGACTTCGCCGCCGTCGAGTGGCGGTAGAGCAATCGTGGATCTGCCGCGCGCTCGCGTGGGGTTTATCCGTAAGGCCCGCAAGGTGCGCGGCGTGTTAAAAGACGAGCCGCCGCGCACCGCGCCGGCTCCGGTCAACGGCTATGAGCTACTCGAGAAGGTCGCCGACCTGCCGATCAGTACGTGGAGTTACACATGGGATCCGGACGTGCGTCACCTCGGGCCCATGGCGCAGGACTTCGCCGCGGCTTTCGGGCTCGGCGACAGCGACCGCCGCATCTGGCATTTGGACGAGGCCGGGGTCGCGCTCGTCGCCATCCAGGCGCTCCACCGCAAGGTCACGACTCTCGAGGCTGAAGTCGAGTCGCTGCGGGCGCGGCTCGGCGAACAGTAAGCTTCGCGCGGGGGATATGTCCGTCGAAAAGTGGCCGCTTCTGCTTGCGCTTCCTGAAGAAGACCGCAGGACGCTTCTGGAGCGCGCACGCCCCCGGAAGTTCGCGAAGAACGAGATCATCTTCCACGCCGGTGACCCGGCGGACACGCTCCACCTCATCAAAGCTGGGCATGTCGCGGCGCGCGTGACGACGGCGCGAGGCGATGTCGCAACGCTTTCCGTGATGGGCCCGGGAGAATTCTTTGGCGAGATGGCACTCGTTTCTCCGGGCGCGCCTCGGTCCGCGACGACCGTGGCGCTCGATGCGACCGAAACTTTGTCGGTCCATCAGGAGCACTTCGATCGACTCCGCCGGGACAACCCGGAGGTTGATCGGATGCTCGTCGATGCGCTCGCGTCCGAGGCGCGGCGACTGACGGACCACCTCATGGAAGCGCTCTTCGTCCCGACCCAGACGCGGATATTTCGACGACTGGTCGCGCTGTCTACGCTGTACGGATCCGAAGGTTCGTCCGCGGTGATCCCGCTCAGACAGGACGATCTCGCCAGCCTCGCCGGGACGACGCGCCCGACAGTCAATGCCGTTCTCAAGTCGGCCGAGGAACGCGGCATCATCAAGCTCGGACGCGGCCGGATCGAGATCGTCGACGGCGAGGAACTCGTCCGTCGTAGCCACGCGGACGCTTAGGCCAGCCGGCTCAACCAAGCCTCAGCAACTTCAAGTCGGGGTAGGATCGGTCGCGCGAAAGGGGTGAGGATGAAGAAGCGACTTCTGCTGCTTGCGGTGACGCTTGGGGCGTTCGTTCTGCCGTTCATCGGAACGGCTCACGCAGCGACCGTGCCGTCAACGTGCGTCGTCGCGACCGTTGGCTCGGCGAACCTGCAGCTCGGCTACGCGCCGCAGGGCCCGGCCCACTGTACGCGCCTGCTGTAAGCGGTCCTCAGCTCACCACTGCGAAGAGGTCCCAGGTATCCGGGACGCCTTTCAGCGTGTGTGCGCCTCGGTCTTCGAAGCGGATGTCCGAACCGAGTGACAGATCCTTCACCGTTCGCGTGCAGAGCACTTCGCCCGCACCGGCGAGTCCCATCGCTCGCGCTGCGACATGGACGCCGATCCCACCGACGTCGCCGTCGCGACGCAGCTCGATCTCGGCGAAGTGGATGCCCGATCGGATCTCGATGCCGTGCCGCCGCAGTCCCTCGATCATCTCGAGGGCCGATCGGATGGCGCGACCGGGACCGTCGAACGTTGCGAGCACGCCATCGCCTGTGGTCTTCACGATGCGGCCATCCCATGCATCGACGGCGCGCTTGGTCACAAGATCGTGATGCTCGAGCATGTCCTTCCATCGCGCGTCGCCGAGTTTCGCCGCGAGTTCCGTGGAGCCGACGATGTCGGTGAATAGCACGCTCGCAAGAGTGCGTTCCGTTGGCTTCGCCGGCGCGACGCCGGTGATGAATTCTTCGATCTTGTCCTCGATCTCTGCCTGATTCGACGCCGCATAGACGTCGAGGCTCCCGCCCTCTACACCGAAGAACTGACCGTTCTTGGCAAGCTCCGCCGCGTACCGTCCGGCGTCCGCGGGCACGAGTGGATGTTCGATCGAATTCATGAACATGACCGGCGCGTCGATGAGCGGCAGGAACGGACGTGCATCGAGGTTGGTCATCTCGTCCACCTGGCGTGCGTAGGAGGCGGGCGTCACCGCGCCGCGCAGGAGACGCGTATGCCACCGGACGACCTCCTTGTCGGCTGCCAGGTCCGGCAGCAGAAGCTTCGTGAGGTCTTCCGTTCCCCAGATCTCGCGCAGCGCTTCGTTCATCGCCGCTGTCGCCTCGGGAGGCGTGCCGATCTCGTAGTCGGGCGCCCACGTGAATCTCGCGTACGAATTCCACAGCACAACTGCGCGCACTCGCTCGGGCCGCGTCGCCGCGTAAACGAGTGCGACCGGACCTCCGTCGAAGGCGGCGATGATCGCCGCTTGCGACGAGCCCGCGGCGTCGAGGACGGCGTCGATGTCCTCGGTGTACTGCTCCCATGTCGCGAGACGGCCGTCCGGAACCGGATCGGAGATCCCGCTTCCGCGGCGGTCGAACAAGATGAGTCGACCGTAAGTGGTGAGACGTTCGAGTACGCGTGCGAACGGCGGAAAGTCCCACCATCGTTCGAAGTTGCTCGCGACACCGAGCATGTAGACGATGTCGATCGGTCCATCGCCCGTCACTTGGTAGGCGACCATGGCGTCGCCCACGGTGGTGTACCGAACAGCGCCCGGTTCGATCACTCCTTCATCTTGGACGAAGCCGCACAGCGACGGAAGCCGGCCGCACACGCATATGTTTCCTGCTGGGCGTCCGGGAGTCGTTACGGGACAATGGCAACGATGCCCGACGAGATGACGCTCGAGGTGGAGGGACGCGAGGTCCGCGTCTCGCATCCGGACAAGGTCTACTTCTCCGAACACGGCGAAACCAAGCTCGACCTCATCAACTTCTATGTCGCGATCGGCGAGCGATTCCTCCGCGTCAACAAGGGACGCCCCGTCCTGTTGCAGCGGTTCCGCGACGGTGCCGACGGGCCGGGGTTCTTCCAGAAACGCATCCCCGACTCGGCCCCCGACTGGCTCGAGACCACGACGGTGATGACGGTCAACGGGACCCCGAGCCGCGCGCTCGTCATCGGCGACATCGCCCACATCGCGTGGGCGGCGAACCTCGGAACGCTCGGCTTCCACGTGTGGCCGTACCTCGCGGACGATCCCGAGCACACCGACGAGCTCCGTCTCGACCTCGACCCGCAACCGGGGACCGATTTCACGAACGTCCGAGCCGCGGCGAAGGAGCTCAAGGCGCTGCTCGACGAGCTCGACATCAACGGCTACCCGAAAACGACGGGCAACCGCGGACTTCACGTGTACATCCGTCTGCAGCCGAAGTGGGATTCCTACGAAGTGCGGCAAGCCGCCGTCGGAGTGGCGCGCGAGCTCGAACGTAGAAGGCCGGACATCATCACCGCCGAGTGGTGGAAGGAAGACCGCGGCGAGCGGATCTTCATCGACTTCAACCAGAACTGTCCGCACAAGACCGTCTTCGGCGCGTGGTCGGTTCGCGCGCGAAAAGGCGCGCAGGTGTCGACGCCCGTGTCATGGGACGAACTCGACGACATCCATCCCGACGACCTCACGATGCGGACCGTTCCGGACCGCGGCGATCCGTGGGCGGATATCAACGAAGAACCGCAGGATCTCACGCCGCTGCACGACTTCTACAAGCGCGACCGCGAGAACGGCCTGCTCGACGCCCCCTGGCCGCCCGTCTACCCCAAGCAGCCGGACGAACCACCACGCGTCAGCAAGAGCCGCGCGAAGAAGACGGACGACTAGTTCTTCGGCGGCCAGACGAAGGGCGTGCCGCGCATATCCGCGTAGAGGATCGCGTTCAGTAGCTGCTCGTTGATGAGGTCGACCTTGCTCCAGTCCATCCCCATCGACAACGCCTGTCCCGGTGCGCCCGGTGCGTTGAGCGCGTACGGCACGAGCGGGTTGATGACGTCGTACGGACGCGTATCCGGCTTGTCCGAGAGCGACGTTCGGAATGCGCCGTGCTGCGGATACGCGAGCCGGTCGAGCAGCGTGATCGGCTGCACCTTGAAGAGTTGCTCGATCGTGCGCAGCAGCGACGGCATCGAGCCCCACTGATGGTTCGCGCCGGGCTTTGCCCAAGGTCCGGACACCGAGAGGTAATCGCGCAACGGTGAGATGTGGTCACCGGCAGCCTGCGTGTCGTCCTCGGTCTGCATGACGACCGACGACTCCCAGAACGGACTCTTCGAGAGTGCGTCGACGATCATCCCGATCGCGTGATCGTTGTCCGCAACCATCGATGCCGGCGTCGGCGAGCCGAGGTTCGTGCCGAGCGTGTGGTTGTCCGGGAGCGACATGTAGATGAAGTTCGGCATCACGTCGGCGCCGGTCTTCTTGTACACGTCTTCCCAATGCGCAAGGTTGAATGCCGGCGGCAGTGTCCGTCCTTGGCAGTCGGTGAATTGATCCGGTGCGCTCGAGAACGATCCGCTCGGTGAGCTCCCCGTCACGAACTGATCCGCGCGGCATGTGTCGAAATACTGGATGTCGCCGTCTTTCCAGTTGACGGCCTTGTAGGCGTCCATGTTTCCGGACTCGAGCGCCGTGTGCTCACCGTAGATCGCCATCGACAGCTTGCCCGCTCCGGCCTGGTCGGGCGGCACCGCGCCCGCGCGCTTGAACGCCTCGAAGATGTAGCCGCCTTCCGGATCTTGGAGTTCGTCCTCTGCCTTCTGGATCTCGCCTCCGGGTGATCCGCCGATGCCGGGCTTCAGCGGATCGTTGTTGCCGTGCGTTCCGCGGACTCCCTGGTCGTAATCGGCCGGCCACGTCTTCTCGTTGTGGTCGGTGGTGATCGCGCCCGACGTCCACGAGTGGCCGGTGACCGACACCTGTGCGTCCGAGAAGAAGCGATCGTCGAGGCTGAACCGGTCGGCGAGGGCGTGGTGGTTCGGTGTGACGGTGTTGCCGTAGAGCACGTATTTCGGATCGGCGTCGTAGGTCTTTGGATCGACGTCACCGAAGTACTGATCGAACGTCTTGTTCTCCGTGACGATGTAGATGACGTGCTTCACCGGAGACTGCTTCCCCTTCGGCGGACACAGCACCTGCGAGACCTGGACGCCGCTCGGACGGCACGGGTTCACGTTGAGCCGATCGAACTGGTCGTTGTCGTTCACAAGCTGCGTCCATCCGCGTGCGACCCGCGCAGCGACCGGAAGATCGATGACGCTCACCGTGCCCGCGTCGAAGGGGATGCCTTCCTGTCCGATGCTCAGGTTGTAGCCGGTGCCTTTGGTCGAAGCACCTGCGCCCTTCGCATTCGCCACCCACAGGCGGTAGTGGTTCGCGGTTCCCGTGACGAGCAGCGCGGACGGATACCAACCGGTGGGGATGTACATCGGAGAACCGGCAACGCGAGCCGCCGTGCGACCGTCGAGGATCTCGACGGCGTTCATCCCGGCGAGTGCGACGAACAAGGTCTGGCCATCGGGCGCGAGAGCGAGTGCGTCCGGGTGCGCGCCGATCGGTACGCCCGCGAACGGGCGAACGGATTCCGTCTTGATCACCGTTGGAGCACTTGTCAGATCGATGACGCTGATGGAGTCGTCGTTGGTGTTCGCGACGAACAACCGGCTGCCGTCGGCCGAGAGTTGCAGCGCGGTCGGGTGATGTCCGACGGGAACCGTGCCGATCTCTTTGGCGGTCAGGGGGTTCGTGATGTCGACGACCGACACCGTGCCGCCCGCGCCGTTGCCCCGTCCGGCTTCGTCCGCCCAGTTCGTCGCGTACAGGCGGTGACGTGCTGCGTCGATGGTCAGGCCGTATACGTCGAGACCGACCGGGATGCGGTGCACGACGGTGTCGTTCGTCGTGTCGATGACGCTGATGCGCGCGCACGCGGACTGCGCATCCGGACAGGCAGCGGCCCCCGTGCCGGTCGGTTCGGAAAGTGTTCCCGCGACGTAGACGTACCGTCCGTCGACGACGCTGTTACCCGGGTAGCCGGGCACCCGGATGCCGTCGCTCGCGGGAAGCGGATCGGCTTGCGGCGCCGCGGCACCGAGACTTGCGTCGAGCGCGTGGTGGATCGGGAACGGCTCTGCTTCGGTGACGTCGGTCGGTGCGAGTTGTCCGCCGACGAATGCATAACGGAAAACACGATCCGCGTTGCCGCCGCTGGCGTAGACCTTGTCGTCGTTCGTGACCGAGATTCCCATGAAGAGGTTCCCGGACGGCACATTCGTCGGACGCAGCGTCGACGGATCGATCTGCGTGATGCCCTGGAGCCCGCCGCTGTCCGCCGTGACGAGGATCTGGCCGGAGCCCGGCGTCGACGCGAGTCCGAGTGGGAAGTTGAGGACGTTGACCTGCCGTCCGACGGGACGGATCTTCCAGCCGTTGGGTTCGTAGTCGCCGTCGATCGCCGGAGCGGGACCCCCCGCAGCGACGTCCGCTGAACTGCGTCCGGCGGTGAGGTCGAGGAAGCGCCCGGCGCTCTGACGGACGGCGCTCGCCGACGGCCCCGATGCGCTCTTCGAGGACGTGAATGAGACGGCGCCGAACGCCGCGGTACCTATCACAAGCGCTCCCGCACATACGAACGCGAGCGCGCGCAAACGTCTGAGCACGTGTGCCACCCCCTGGCGGAGGACATCATGCCCGATTTCGGCGGCGCGGGAAACTTGTCTAGAGTTCGACGGTGGACGGTGACGAGCTTCGCGCGATACAGGCGCCCATCAAAGAGCGCTACAAGGACGAACCATCCGCTGCTCTCGTGACCATGCACGCCGAAGGCACGCTCGGTGACGAGGGTGTGTCCTGCTCGGTCCAGACGGGGAAGGCCCTCGTCGACGCGGGGCTCCATCCCGCGTCCGGAGGGGACGGATCATTCGCCTGTTCCGGGGACATGCTGCTCGAAGCACTCGTCGCGTGCGCCGGTGTGACGCTCCGGGCCGTGGCCGTCCAGCGCGGCATGAGGGTCTCGGGCACCGTTCGAGCGGAAGGCGATCTCGACTTCCGCGGCACGCTTGGCGTCGACCGCGACGCGCCCGTGGGATTCAAGGACATCCGGCTCTCCTTCGAGCTCACAAGCGATGCGTCCGCCGAGGACCTCGAAAAGCTCATCGCGACGACGGAGCGCTACTGCGTCGTCCTGCAGACGCTGCGGAACACGCCCGGCATCGCGGTGTCGAGTTCCGCAGCCTCCGCTCGTCGTTAAGACGATGCGATACATGTTCTCGTTCGCTCGGGACGACGCTGCGTGGGAATCGCTCTCCGATGAGGAGAAGGATTCTCGTCGCGCCAAGGTCGGCGCGTGGATCATGGAGCAGGCGGCGCAGGGACGGGTCCACGGCGGCGGAGAGCTCACCGGCGCCGCGACGGCGACCACCGTCCGCTTCGAGCGGACGAAACCGATCGTGATGGACGGACCTTTCATCGAGTCGCGCGAGATCCTCGCGGGATTCGCGTTGATCGACGCCGACGACCTCGACGCCGCGATCGCGCTCGCGAAGTCGTTCCCGCTGGACGATCACGCGGTCGAGATCCGTCCGATGCTGCAGATGTGATGGACGCAGCACCGACGCTCGACCGCATCTTTCGCGCCGAGGCCGCGCGCCTCACGGCGTCGCTCGTGGCGATCGTGCGCGACTGGGACCTCGCCGAAGAACTCGTCCAAGACGCGATGGTCGTCGCGCTCGAAACGTGGCCGCGCGCCGGGCTCCCGGATAATCCCGCCGCGTGGCTCCTCACGACGGCGCGACGTCGCGCGATCGATCGCTTGCGTCGGGACAACGTCGGCCGCGCGAAAGCCGCCGAGCTCGCTCGCCTCGTCGACGACATCGAACCGACGGCGCACGTCACCGACGAACGGCTTCGCCTCTTGTTCGTCTGCTGTCACCCCGCGCTTCGTCCCGAGTCGCAGATCGCGCTGACGTTGAAGGCCGTTGCCGGGCTGACGGCCGCCGAGATCTCTCGCGCGCTCCTCGTGCCGGAGGCGACGATCGCGCAGCGCCTCGTCCGGGCGAAGAAGAAGATCCGCGAAGCCGGCATCCCCTTCCGCCTGCCGGCAGCGGACGAGCTCGCCGCGCGCCTCGATCAGGTGCTCGCCGTCGTCTATCTGATCTTCAACGAGGGATACCTGACGTCGAGAGGCGACGCACCGCAGCGTCCGGACCTCGCGTCGGAAGCCGAGTGGCTCGGGTCGATGCTGCTCGAACTCCTGCCGGACGAACCAGAGGTGCGGTCCCTCGTCGCGCTGATGAGATTGCATCTCGCGCGAGCGTCGTCCCGCTTCGACGGTGAGGAGATCGTGCTTCTCGAAGACCAGGACCGCGCTGCATGGGATCGCGACGCGATCGCCGGCGCGGTCGAGCTTCTGACGTCCGTGACCCGTTCGGGCCCGTATCACCTGCAGGCGCGTATCGCAGCGGCGCATGCGACGGCGCCGTCGTTCCACGCAACGCCGTGGGGAGACATCGTGAATCTGTACGACGAGCTCTACCTCCGGTCGCCGACGCCGGTCGTTGCGCTGAATCGCGCCATCGCGATCGCCTACGACGAGAACGTCGAACAAGGACTGCGCGCGCTCGAACCGCTCGACGACGCGCTCGCGTCGTACGGGCCGTATCACGCGGCGCGCGGCGAGCTGCTCCGAAGGGCCGGCCGTATCGATGAAGCGATCGACGCGTCATCGCGCGCGCTCGAGCTCGCGACGAATGCTGCCGAACGACGACTGTTGGAACGGCGGATCGAAGAGACGAGGAGGGAGCATGGACATCTGGGGAACGATCGCGGCCGAACGTCGCGCGCTCGCTGACGACCTAGCCGCGATCAAGGAAACGGATTGGACGAAGCCGTCACTCTGCGACGGATGGACGGTCCGCGACGTGCTCGCGCACATGGCATCGACGCCGACGACGACGCCGTTCAACTTCTTGCCGAAGCTCGCGGCATCCGGCTTCTCGCTCGACAAGATGTCGGAGAAAGAGATCGCCAAGCGCCGCGACACGGACGTGCTCGCCGAGTTCCGCAGCAGCGCCTCGTCGCGCAAGTCTCCGCCCGGGCCGAAGGACACCTGGCTCGGTGAGGTGATCGTGCACGGCGAGGACATCCGCCGTCCGCTCAACATCTCCCACTCCTATCCGGGCGAAGCCCTCGCGGCCGTCGCGGCCTTCTACTCGAAGTCGAACCTCGTGATCGGTGGGCGCAAGCGCGTCGCGGGTCTGAAGCTCTCGGCCACCGACACCGGGTGGTCGGGCGGGCAGGGAGCCGAGGTCAGCGGCCCGATGCTCGATCTCGTGCTCGCGATCGCCGGGCGGAAGGCCGCGCTCGCCGGCCTTTCGGGGCCGGGCCTCAAGACGCTCGAGTCGCGGATGTAGCAATCCGCTCGGCCCCCGCGTCCGTAGTAGAGGGCGTGAGGGTTCTCGTGTTGATCGTGGCGGCGGCGCTGTGCCTGCTGGCAGCGTCGTGCAAACACAGCGCTTCGACGCCGTCGTCGTCGAACGCGCCCGCGCCGGCACAGAGTTCCTCGTCCTCGGGCTACTGACAAGGAGCGTGGAGTGAAACGACTGGCTCGGTTCGTCCCCCTGCTGTTGATCGGTCTCGTCGCGTGCTCGAAGTCGAACAGCGGTGCCATCACCTCGTCGTCGCCGGAGGCATCGATGGCGGCGACCGCCGCCGCGCCCGCGGCGAGCGCGTCGTGTGCGGGCATGTCGCACATCTCACCGCTGACCGATAAGGGCACGCAGACGGCGACTGGTTCGACGGTTTCTCTGGAAGCGGACAACGACAACGGCCAGTTCTACTTCGATCCGTCCTGCGTGAAGTCGAGCGGTGGCACGCTCAACGTGACGATCAAGAACGTCGGTAACGTCGAGCACAACTTCTCGATCAAGAGTCTCAACATCAACAAGGACATCGAGAAGGGCGAGAGCGTCACGGTCAGCGTCAAACTTCCGACGTCCGGCGTGCTGCAGTTCTTCTGCGAGTACCACCACGCCTCCGGCATGCAGGGCGCCTTCATCGTCGGCTGATGAGGCGACTGCTCGCGATCGCCGCGGTCTCGTTCGTCGTGCTCGCCACACCGTTCGTCGCGAACGCGGCGACGCACGCGGTGTCGATCGACGGGACGCCGTCCTGCGGCGCATCGACGTTCTGCTACACCCCGGGAACGTTGAACGTGAAGGCCGGCGACAAAGTGACGTGGACGAACAACTCGACCGCGCCGCATACCGTCACGCGCTGTACGGCATCGGCGTGCAACGGGACGGGGCCCGGGAGCGGCAATCAGGCCGGGCCGAGCAGCTCGCAGATCTCGCCGAACGGAACGTTCAGCATGACGTTCAACAAGCCCGGTACCTACACGTATTACTGCATGATCCACGGCTATTCGACGATGCACGGCACCATCACCGTCGCTGCGGCATCGACGCCCGCCCCGAAGACTCCAGCTCCCACGCTGAGACCATCGGCAACGCCGACCGCGACCACGGCTCCCATCGTGACCGCGAGTGCGGCGCCGTCGGCGAGCGTCGCCGCGGCGGCGGCGACACCGTCGAACGACCTGCCGTCGACGGGTGCGAACGTGCGGCCCTACCTGCTCTGGGCCGCCACGCTCATCGAAGTCGGGAGCGTCCTGGTCTTCGTCACGTCTCTGCCGCGTGCGTTGCGTCTGCGTTCACGACGTTGATCGGCATCCCTTGCTCGAATGCATTGATCTGATCGAAGACCGTCGAGAACTGCAGCTCCCATTCGTCGGTCGTGACGTAGCCGATGTGCGGTGTGCAGACGACGTTGTCCATCGCCAGCAGGGGATGTTCGACCGCGGGTTCGGTCTCGTAGACGTCGAAGGCGGCCATGCCGGGACGGCCCTGCTCGAGCGCGGGTACGAGCGCACCGTCTTCGATGAGCCCGGCACGACTCGTGTTCACAAGAAGCGACGACGGTTTCATGTGCGCAAGATCTCGCGCCGTGACGATCCCGCGCGTCGCGTCCACAAGCCGCATGTGAAGCGACAGGACGTCACACTCCCCGAAGAACGACGCTTTGCCGGCCGCGACCCGCAGACCATCCGCCGCCGCTTCCTCGCGTGACGCATCGCGTCCCCAGACGAGGACCTCCATCGCGAACGCTCGTCCGTAGGCGGCGACGACCTTGCCGATCCGTCCGTAGCCGAAGATGCCGAGCGTCTTGCCACGGAGCGTGTGCCCGATGCCGTCCTGCCAGCGGCCATCCTTCATCGATGCGACCTGCTGCGGTATCCGTCGCATCGCAGCGAGGACGAGTCCCCACGTGAGCTCCGCCGTCGCGTACGACGGTGATCCCGCATGCAGGTCGGACGAGACCACGATCCCGAGACGCGTGCACGTGTCGACGTCGATGTGCGGGTAGACGCTCCGCTGACTGATCAGCTTCAGGTTCGGCAGTCGTTCGAGGAGCGGCGTGCGTATCGCGGTTCGCTCGCGGATGAGGACGAGCGCTTCGGTCGGAGCGAGTCTCGCGGCGAGCTCATCGATGTCGTCCGTGTGGTCGGTGAAGACCGTCACGTCGTGGCCGGCGAGCTTCGAGAAGCACGGCAGCGTCCGGAGCGTGTCGAAGTAGTCGTCGAGGATCGAGACCCTCACGACGCGAAGCCGTGCTTGTAGGCGTACGTGACCGCCTGCGCTCGGTCGCGGACGCCGGTCTTCGCGAACAGGTGGTTGATGTGGCTCTTCACGGTCGGCTCGGTGACGACGAGCCGCTCGGCGATCTCCGCATTGGACAATCCGTTCGCGATCAGCGTGAGCACCTCGGCCTCTCGTTCTGTGAGCCCGTCGGGAAGCGTCGAGGAACGTGCTCGGGGTCGTCCCGAGGCGAACGCGTCGACGATGTGGCGCTGCACGCTCGGATCGATCACCGCTTCGCCTGCCGTGACCTGTTGGATCGCTTCGCGGATCTCGTCGGCGCCCGCGTCCTTCGTGAGATAACCGCGGGCGCCCGCTCGAAGTGCATCGACCACGGATCGATCGTCGGCATATGTCGTCAACATCAGCACCTTGATGTCGGCATTCGCCGCGCGCATGCGGCGTGTCGCCTCGACGCCGTCGCATCGAGGCATCCGGAGATCCATCAAGACGATGTCCGGCGAGAGCTCCGCGGCGAGGGCGACGGCTTCGTCCCCATCCGAGGCCGCGGCGACGACCTCGATATCCGGGAGAAGGGCGAGGAGCGTGGCGAGCCCTTCGCGGACGACCCGCTGATCGTCGGCGATCAGGACGCGGATCACGCCGGGACCTCGAGCCGGACGAGGAAGCCCCCGGGCGTCGGCCGCGCCTCGAGCGTCCCGCCGAGGAGCTCCGCTCGTTCGCGCATCCCGCTCAGTCCGTATCCGGTTCCACCGAGGCCGGACGGTGCACCGCCACCGTCGACATTCTCGATGTCGAGTGTCACGGACGCCGGTCCGTAGACCAGCCGGACGTCGACGCGTTCGGGATGCGCGTGCTTCTTGACGTTCGTCAGCGCTTCCTGCGCCACGCGGTAGAGCGTGAGGCGCTCCTCGGCGCCGAGTTCTCGCGCGTCCCCGCTCACTTCGACCGAACAAGGTGTACCCGTGTCGTGCTCGAAGACGTTCGCCAGAGTCGCGATCTGACTCGGGCCGGGTAGTTCGTCGTCGCGCAGCATGCCGATCGCCCGCCGTGCTTCTTCGAGGCCCGACTTCGCCATCTGATGCGCGCGCTCGATCGCGTTGCCGACATCGCCCGTCGTCCCGTCCCGATGAACCAGCAGTCTCGCGCCTTCCAGGTTCAGCACGAGCCCGGACAGCGAGTGCGCGAGAACGTCGTGCATCTCTCGCGCCAGTCGTTGGCGTTCGGCAAGTGTCGCCGCGACCTCCTGCGCGTTGCGTGTCTCACGCAGCTCCGCGAGAAGGTGCTCCGTCCGCTCGTTGTTCTCGCGGTAGCGCCGCGCGAACGTCGACACCGCATAGAACCCGACGACGGCTAACTCGTTGAGGACGATGCCCCAGACGGGTTGGCTCCCGTCGATCGCGTAGGCCGCTCCGACGGCGGCAACGGCGACGGCGAGCACGACGACGGACCAACGCGCCGGAAGCCGGAGAGCGGCGCCGCTCACCACGGGGACCGCGCCGACGAAGCCGGGGCCCTTCGGTTGCAGGTAGAGGAGCGCGCCGGCGCTGATCGCGACGAGCGTCATCGCGACGAGCTGGACCTGCGGCGCGCGACGCGCGGTGAGTAGGACCGCAGCCATCGACACGCCGAAGACGGTCAGCGCGATCGTGATCACGAGCGAACGTCCGTCGACTCCCGGCGCGGGATGGCTCCGGATGGTCGCGATCACGATCAGCGCCGTGACCCCGACGGCAAGCGGACGGATCCACGATTCCTGCACGTCCATCGACAAAGACAGTACGTCCACCCACGGGTGGACATCCCGACTTCAACCTCCGCGCCGAAGACGATGCCCGCGCCCGGTGTCATCGTGTCGCCATGAGCCCACGCAAGCGAGGCGAAACCGTGATCAGTGTCCGAGGTCTCGTCATGCGGTACGGCTCTCACGAGGCCGTCAAAGGCATCGACCTCGACGTCTCGCACGGCGAGATCTTCGCCTTCCTCGGACCGAACGGTGCCGGGAAGACGACGACCGTCGAGATCCTCGAAGGGTTCCGCCGCCGGTCCGGCGGCGACGTTTGCGTGCTCGACGAAGACCCGGCCTCAGCCGGCAGCGCGTGGCGGGACAGGATCGGGGTCGTCTTGCAGGATTCGGCTCCCGAGCCCGGGTTGTCCGTCCGCGAATGCCTCGAGCTCTACGCCGGCTACTACCGGACGCCGCGCGACGTCGACGAGACGATCGAGCTCGTCGGGCTCACCGCGCGCGCGGGAGCGATGGGAACCGAGCTCTCGGGTGGGCAGCGGCGCCGTCTCGACGTCGCGCTGGCGCTCATCGGCGACCCCGACCTCATCTTTCTGGACGAACCGACCACGGGGTTCGATCCGTCGGCGCGGCGCGCGACGTGGCAGGTGATCGCCGGCCTCAGGCATCTCGGGAAGACGATCTTCCTGACGACGCATTTCATGGACGAAGCGGAGTTCCTCGCCGACCGCATCGCGGTGCTCGCCGCGGGCTCGATCGTCGCCGAAGGAACCGCGAAGACGCTCGGTGGACGAGATCACCTCGCGACGACGATCAGCTTCACGCTGCCGCGCGCGGCGAAGGCGACGCTTCCGAAGGGGCTTCGTCCGCTGATCGAGTCAGGGACGAACGGAACATCCGTCATCCGCAGCGAGAGTCCGCTCGTGCATCTGCAGATGCTGTCGCACTGGGCGCTCGAGCAGGGGCTCGAACTCGCGGACATCGATGTCCGTCGCCCATCGCTCGAAGACGTCTACCTGTCGCTCACCGCGCAACAACCGGGGAAGGGGAAGCGATGATCGGCCTGTCCATGCACGAGTTCCGTTACAACCTCCGCGCGTTCCTGCGGAACTCGCAGTCGCGGTTCTTCACTTTGGCGTTGCCCGTACTGTTCCTTGTGATCTTCGCGTCGGTGTTCGGAGGGCACGGCAGCACGACCGAGATCAACGGCGGACGCATCGATACGTCGGTGTTCTACGTCCCGGGGATCATCGCCCTCGGGATCATCTCGGCCTCGTTCATCAACCTCGTGATCTCAATCACGGCGCAACGCGAGTCCGGCGTCTTGAAGCGTCGCCGCGCGACGCCGATCCCCGCATCTTCGGTCATCGCCGGTCGCGTCTTGACGTCCGTCGTTGTCGCGCTGTCGATCACCGCAGTACTGCTCGCGATCGGGTGGGGGTTCTTCCACGCGCACGTTCCGGCGCGGACCGCTCCCGCTCTCGCCGTCACGGTCATCGTCGGCGCGGCGACGTTCTGCTGCCTCGGATACGCCGTCGCATCGCTGATCTCCGACTCCGACTCGGCGCAGCCGATCACGCAGTCGATCATGTTGCCGCTCTACTTCATCTCGGGCGTCTTCGTGACGACGTCGGTCTTGCCGCGCTGGCTCGTCGACGTCGCGGCGGTCTTTCCCGTGCGTCACCTCGCAGCGGCGTTGCTCGCGGCGTACAACCCGCACACCACGGGCGCCGGATTCGCGTGGAGCGACCTCCTCGTCGTCGCGGCGTGGGGGCTCGGGGGAGTGCTCATCGCCGTCAACAGGTTCAGCTGGCAACCGCGCAGTCATTAGGAAGTCACGAAAGAAAGGAGCACGAGATGGCGAACCAGGTGCAGACGAAGACCGCGACGTGTCCGACGCACGGCGAGATCGAAGCCATGCGGGAGATGCCGAAGGTGAGCTTCCCGTTCATCGTCTACGGGATCCGCCGGATGATCGCCGCGCGCAAGCCGTTCCGCTGCCCGGAATGCGGCACCGCGGTCGACGCAAGCTGAGGTGACGTTCTACGTCGTAGCGGCGGGCACGGCGGCGACACTTGTCGGCTTGCTGTTCGTCGCCGTTCACATCGGACCGCCGCTTGCGACTCCCGGTCGGACGAACCCGCGACACGCGATAGCGCGCTCGACGTTCACCGTTCTCGCGGTGGTGTTCGTGCTCTCGCTGTTGTACATCGTTCCGCAGACGTCGGTCCGGTTCCGCGCGATGATCTCGATCGTTGCCGCGGTGATCGGTGTCGTCAGGTCCGTGCGGACGTGGGGCCCGGTCTGGCGCGACAAGTTCGCCGGACGGATCGAGTTCCGTCTCTGGCAAACCGCATGGATACTCGTCGGCCCGGTCGCCGCCTACGCGTTGCTCGTGCTCGGGGCCGTGCGTCAACTTGCCGGACACGGCGGAGTCTTGGATGTGAACACCGGGTTCGTGTTCATCCTGCTGTTCGTGATCGGGTTGCGGAACTCGTGGAACCTGCTCGTCGAAGGCGCGACGAGCGAGAAGTGATCAGACCTTGTCTTCGTCGGATTCGGCCTTCTCGCCGTGCTCGACGATGTCGCCTTCCTTGAACAGGACGTCCTCAAGCGCGACACGCCATTTCGGTGACCGGCGGATGAGGAACTCGAGCGCCATCGCGAAATGCTTGAACTCCTCCTGCTGCGCGTTGCGCATGATGGCCTTCGCGACGTCGTCGGATTCGACCTCGATCCGCTGCTCGTACCAGCCGATCGCTTCGGCCTCCTCCTTGAGGGAGGTGACCATGCGCGCGAAGGTGCGCGTGGCCTCGCTTAGCTCGTCGGGTGGCTCGTGGTACTGCTCGGTTCCCATACGGGTTCATTCTTACCCGCAGGGGCCGGGATCGTATGCGTGCCGTGGTGCTTGACCTTGAACAGGAGCCGGTCGTTGATGACGAACTGGATCAGCCAGAGCGTCCCGAACGCGGCGACGTTCGCACCGAGGATCGCGATCGTACGGATCCCTTCGGGGAGCGACATCGCGAGGCGATCGGCGACGTGGACGCTGATCGACGACAGTGTCAGGCCCGCGAGCGACATGGCCCAGAAGGGCATGACGTGGCGGGCGAACCGGCTCTCCGGATGCTTCCAGACCCACCGCCGATTCAGGTAGTAGGACGGACCGATCCCGCAGATGGTCGCGATGATGTTCGCCCGCACCGCCTCGACGTGGATCACCGCGACCAGCACAGATAGGACGGAGAGCGAAAGCGCGGTCGTCGCCACCGAGACGGAGGCGTATCTCCACAGCTTGGCGAACAGACTTTTCCGAAGGTTCATCGTGATACCGATGCGATCGAGGATGACCAGCTTACGTGATAGGCGCCTGTGAGTCGGCCGAACACTTCCTGAGGCTTAGCGTACGACGGCGAAGAGCTCCCACGGCTCGGGGACCCCTTCGAGGTCGTGGACACCCCGGTCGTCGAAGGTGATACCCGATCCGGCGACGAGATCGCGCACCGTCCTCGAGACGAGTACTTCGCCGGGCCCCGCGGCCTCCGCGACGCGTCGCGCGATGTGGACGGCGATCCCGGTGACGTCGTCCCCGTAGATCTCGCACTCGCCCGTGTGCAGACCGGCACGGATGTCGAGGCTGAGACTTCTCACGCGGTGGGCGACGGCGTGCGCGCACTGGATCGCGCGTGCCGGCCCATCGAACGTGGCGACGAATCCGTCACCCGTCGTGCGCACCTCGCGTCCGCGGAACTCGGTGATCTGCGAGCGGACGATGCTGTCGTGTTCGCTTCGGACGTCGCTCCACCGCTCGTCCCCGAGACGCGCGACGGCCGACGTCGAGCCGACGATGTCCGTGAAGAGCACCGTGGCCAGCGCGCGTTCATGTGGTGGGACCGACCTCCGCCCCACGAAGAACTCTTCGAACTCGGCAGCGATCCGAACGCCTTGTTCACCGAAGGGGATGGTGTCTTCGCCGGCGAGCTCGAGATATCGCGCGCCGGGGATGTGATCGGCGATGTAGCGTCCGTGCTCGGCGCGCACCCAGATGTTGTCCCGGCGCGCGATCACGAGCGTCGGCGCTTGCACCGCGGGCAGGACGTTCCGCACGTCGACGGTCGTATTCATCTTCGCGAGCGCGGCGAATGTGCCGGGTGACGCGGAGAGCCGTTCGTAGCGGGCGATGAACCGCCGCATATCGTCGTCGTTCGCAAGGCTCGGCGCGAGCCAGTCGATCGTGCCGCCGGTCGTCCACCGCGCCGGCATGCCCTCGACGAACGCTTCGATCGTGCCGTGCGGGAAACCCCACGGATAATCCTCGGCGCGCGCGAGACGGGCGTAGGTGTCGAGGAGCGCCAGCGACTGGACGCGGTCCGGGTAGGTCGCGGCGAACAGGATCGCCATCGGTCCGCCCTCGAAGTACGCCGCGACGGCGGCCTTCTCCGAGCCTGCGGCGTCCATCACGGCTCGGACGTCGTCCATCCAGTCGTCGAAGGTCGGAGGAGAAGCAAGCGAAACGGGATCGGAGAGTCCCGTCCCGAGCTTGTCGAAGGCGATGACCCGGGCGAAGCGGCCGAGCGCCGAGTAGAACGCCGCGAGCCGGGGCTCCTCCCAGACGAGCTCGACGTGACCGTAGCCCTGGCAGAGCACGAGGTCCACCGGGCCGTCCCCGAACGTCTGGTAGGCGACGTAGCCCCCGGCCTCGCGCTGCGCGTAGCGTGTCTCCGGACTCAGAACGGGGCCTCAAAATTGCACATCCACCATATGTACCGGTCCATACAAACTCCGGCCACTCCGGGCCATGCTGCTGGCGTGGCGGCACGCGGAGACGGGAGCGACGGATCGTGCGCGTGGAGACGAGGGAGCGGTGGTCGGGATCTGACGGTTCAGGTCCGACGACGCGGGTAGCACCCCGGCTGATGGAACGTCCGAAGACGAAGTACACGAGCGTGAACGGTGCGCAGGTCGCCTACCAGGTCTTAGGCGACGGTCCGATCGATCTCGTGTCGGCGCAAGGCTTCGGCAGCAACATCGAGATCTATTGGGACTATCCGCCGGCGCGCCGCTTCTTCGAGCGCCTCTCGTCGTTCGCGCGGCTGATCCTCTTCGACCGCCGCGGGACGGGTTCGTCCGACCCGGTCGCCAATCCCGGCGCCTGGGAGGAGTACACCGACGACATCCACGCCGTCATGGACGCGGTCGGATCGGAGCAGGCCACCCTCATCGCCTGGTTCGATGCGGGCGCCGCGGCGATGCTCTTCGCGGCGGCGAACCCGGCACGCGTCCGGAGCCTCGTCCTCTGGAACTCGTTCGCCCGCGTCGTCGGCGCGGACGACTATCGCATCGGCTACTCGGCCGAAGAGCACCAAGGGATCGTCGACTACGCGCGTGAGGCGTGGGGGAGCGAGGAGTTCACGAGCTTCATCGAACCGAGTCGCGTGAACGATCCGGCGGCTATCGAGTGGATCGCGCGGATGATCCGGACATCGTCCACACCGTCCGCCGCGGCGACGGCCATGGCGACGATGGGAAGCCTCGACGCACGCAGCGCGCTTCCGTCGATACACGTCCCCACGCTCGTGCTCCATCGCGCCGAGCTTCCGATGGTCTCGGCGGAGATGGGCCGGTTCGTCGCGGAGGGGATCCCGGATGCGCGGTACATCGAGATACCCGGCGGCGACTGGTCGCCGTGGGACGACGAGACCGATCTCATCCTCGACTCGATCGAGGAGTTCATCACCGGAACACGCTCCGCGCACCGCACGGACCGCGTCCTGACGACACTGATGTTCCTGGACATCGCCGATGCGACCGAACAGCTGGCGAAGCTCGGCGATCGCCGGTGGCAAGAGATGCTGCAGATGCACGACCGCATCGCACGGAGCGCGGTGACGTCGTTCGGCGGCTCGATCGTCACGACGACGAACGACGGCTACCTCGCGACGTTCGACCTTCCCGGCCGCGCCATCCACTGCGCCGTCGAGGTACGGGACCGGATGTCCGCGCTCGGCATCGACACCCGCGCCGGTCTGCACACGGGCGAAGTGCACCTCGTCCGCGGCGGCGATATCGAAGGGATCGCCGTGCACATCGCCGCACGTGTGATGAACGAAGGTGGACGGGGCGATGTCATATGCTCGCGCACAGTGAAGGATCTCGTCGCCGGGTCGGGCTTCAACTTCAAGGACCTCGGGATGCGCACGCTCAAGGGTGTGCCCGAGGACCGGCAGCTCTTCGCGGTGATCGAGGCTTAGGGGTTGTTGCCGACGGACCCGCCGTCACCGAAACCGGGCAATCGCATGTTCGGGATGCGCGGAGGCGACGGCGTGCGAACACCGCTCGTGCCGCCACTCGGGTTGGCGGCGACCGTCGGCGCCTGCGGGACCCCTTCGGGAAGACAGAAGCCGGCCTTCGAGTCGTAGTTCGCCGACTCGACGCAGGGAAGCGGCGTGTGATCGATGAAGATGCACTGCCCGGTGCGGGGATCGCACTCCTTGTCGACGCCGCAGACGACGCACTCGTGCGGGCCGGGCGTCGCTTCCGCCGTCGACTGGGGCGCGCGGGCGCTCGCGCTGCGGGGATGCGGTGCGACGGCGAAGACCGCGACGAGCACGACGAAGACGGCACCCAGCACGAACGGCGTGCGGTAGGTCGCGCTCAGTCGACGCAGGTTGTCTAGCAGCGAGGCGTCACTTCGCGAACGCATACGTCGTGTCCCGCGGCGATGGACGTGCGGCCCGCGACGTCGGACGGGGCTCCGAACGCGTCGAGCACGCCGGTGATGATCGAGTGGTCGAGCCGGCAGACCTCTCCCTCGGGCGCTCCGGCCGCAACACCGGCGAACGGGCAGTTCTCCGTCGTGATCCAGAGCGTCCCGCCCTCGTCGCATTCGACCCGCGGACGGAATCCGAGCCGGTCGAGCGCGCGATGGACGCCGTCGGTCACGTCCGCATCCGGGTACTCGGCCTTCGTCGCCTCGCCGAGCTCGCGTCCGAACCGGGCCCCCACGGTCTCGAGATCGTCGCCGCGGGTGAGCGCCTGCAGGAGGAGGTGGGCCAGCAGGTCGTAGTGGCGCTCGGGGACGGAGAACGAGACCTCGACGTCGGTCGCGGTGTAGAGCTTGGAGGGCCGTCCGGCGCCCGGACCACGGCGGCCGTTGACCCGCTTGAACTCGGCTTGGAGGAGTCCGGCCTCGAGGAGGCGGTCGAGGTGGTGCTTGGCGGCGTTGCGGTGGATGTTGAACGCGTCCGCGACCTCGTTGACGGTCACGGGGTGGTGCCCCTTGGAAACGAAGAGGTAGACGGCCCGCCGCCGCGCGTCCGCGAGGACCTGGGCGTCCGAAGCCCGCGGGATGGGGATGGGTGACGCGTCCATCGTTGTCTCCGGGAGTCTATCTACGTGCGCGGAAGCTGTAAATCAAACGATCCTTGGGTCTAGATTTGCCACGCATCGTACAGTAGATACAAGAGAGAAACGGCGTCTGGGTTCATGCCGACCCCCCGTGGAACCCGGGGGGTCTTTGTGTCCCCAGAGGCAAGCGAAGGAAGGGTGAAGCACCATGGCAGTTGAGAGGACGAGTTCACTGGCCCGGCTTTTCGCCGTCGAGCCCGAGAACGACTGGCGCGCACGCGCCGCCTGCAAGGGGCTCGACCCCGAGCATTTCTTCTCGTCTGACGACGACGCCATGGGTAAGCACGAGCGTGCCGTGCGCGAGGCGGCGGCGAAGGCCGTGTGCGTGAAGTGCGACGTGCGGCGCGAGTGCCTCTCCTACGCCATCGCGGCGGGTGAGCGCTACGGGATCTGGGGCGGCATGAACGCCCAAGAGCGCCGCGCCCTCGCGCGGAACCGTTCGAGCGAGAAGATAGCGACCGAAGCCGTCTCCTAGTAGTGGGGTTCGGCCCGGACGCGATCGACAAGCTCAGGCGCGTACTCCCAGCCGACGACGGATCCAAACCGGCCGGCGACTTCCGTCCGGCGGCCGTGCTCGTGCCGCTTTGTGTGGCGGACGGAGCCGTTCACGTCGTCCTGACCCAGCGGACCGATAACGTCCGCACGCACCAGGGCCAGGTCTCGTTCCCCGGCGGCGGATGGGAAGCGTCGGACGCGACGATGGTCGACACCGCGCTGCGCGAAGCCGAGGAAGAGGTCGGCCTCAAGCGCACGGACGTCGAGGTGCTCGGCGTGCTCGACGATCAGCTGACGGCTGTGTCCGGCTTCATCGTCCGGCCGATCATCGGACAGATCCCGCACCCGTACGAGTTCGTCCACCAAGCGATGGAAGTCGCGTACGTGTTCGCGCCGAAGCTCGCGGTCTTCGCGGACGAATCACGGCGCCGCATGGAGACGCGTGAGCGCGACGGTCGCGAGTTCCAGATCTACTACTACGACGTCGACGGCGCGATGGTGTGGGGAGCGACGGCGCGGATGCTCGTTCGTCTCATCGAGGTGCTGCAGACGAACTGAGCAGCGGATGGTCGCCGTGGGGCTGCGGCGAGGTGTCGTAGAAATCGAGTCCGAACGCGTGCGTTACGCGCAGAACGCGGTTGGCTTCTTCCTTCGTGAGTCCCGGGTACCGGTCGGCCGATGACGTGAAGCTCCGGCGCGTTGACCGTGCGCGAAGACCGTTCGGCGCGGGCAGCGACCACCCGGCGAACAACCGCTCGACGATCGCGACGCTATCGCGCACGAGGTCCTCGTAACAGATCACGTCGTAGCGGTCGCGAAGCGCCGACGTGAGCGGCAGGAATGTGTCCGACGCCCAGACGAACGCGAGTCGCTCTTCGGGTGTCGCAAGTGATGCGTGGACGTCACTGAACTCGGGATGTGCGCGCAGGAAGACGGTTTCGTCCGGAGGCGGATCGGACGGGAAGTCCCGCGCGAGCTGCGACGCGACCACGTCGCACGGGTGCCGCAGGATCACGACCGGACGACGTACGTCGAAGTTCGATACGAGCCACGGCAACAGGCGGTTCGTCCGCACGAACTTCACGATCCACGTCTTCGGTGGAAGTGACGGCCGCATGTCCTGTGTCGTCCAGCGATCGAGGACGCGGCCCTCGAGCACGTTGCGCATGAACGACGCCAGCTCGGGTTCGTCCGACATCTCGTCGAGGATCGTCCGCCAGCCGAAGCCCGCTCGGCGTGCGGCCGGCACCTGATCGAGATGGAGGGGTTCGAAGCAGATCGCGGATCGGGGGAGCGTCGCGATCATCTCGGCGAGCCACGTCGTCCCGCTGCGCGGTGAACCCGAGACGACGATCGTGTTGCGCAGGTCGTACGGCCTGCGGGACGAAGCACGGGCGAGCGTAAGCGTCACAACCGCACGCGCCGCCCGGAGCATGTCCGAAAACTACCGCGTGACGAGCGCCTCGGCCCCCTGGATCGCGAACGCGACGACGAACGACGCGATCGACGCGCTCATGAACGACGGCGGCGTCCCGAAGATCGTCTTCATCGCCGACACCCACCACGTGACGGTGCCGGGGTTGAGCCAGTTGTAGGTCGCGAAGCCCGCGATCCAGGCGACGAGTGCCCACGGGCGCCACGCTGAGACCGAACCGTAGATGTCGTCCGTCGTGTAGCCGCGACGTACGACCGCGTAATGCGCGGCGAGCACGCCGAAGAGCGGCACGAACACCGCACCGATCAACAGTAGGAAGTTCTGGTACTGCACGAGCGGGACGAGCACGGCGAGGACGGTGCACAGCGCACCGATCCCGATCGAGAGACGCCGTTGCGACATGCGCGGGAACGCGTTCTGCACCGACACGGAAGCGGAGTAGATGTTCGCGAACGGTTCGTCCGTTTCGTCCACCGCGAGGATCACCATGGCCAGCAGACCGATCGGTACGGCGAGAACCGCGGTGATGAAGCTCGTCGGGTCGCCGGGGTTCTTCGCGACGTTCGACAAGATCAAGATCACGCCGAGGAAGTAGAACCACGCATGCGCGACGCCGTATCCGATCGCGCTGCCGAGGAAGCCGGCCGATTTCGATCGTGAGAAACGCGAGTAATCGGCGACGAGCGGGATCCACGAGATCGGCATCGCAACGACGAGATCGACGCCCTGCCAGAACGGCATGCCTTGTCCGTGCGCGTGGAGCAGCGCGCCGAGGGGGTGCTTGTACAGGACGTAGCCCGTGAGATACGCCGACGAGATCAGCACGAGCCACACGGCGTACCGCTTGATCCACCGCGCCACGACGAGAAGCGGACCCGAGACGGCCATGAGCGTGACGATCGCGCCGAAGACGA
>JAICYB010000106.1 GCA_025934435.1 Actinomycetes bacterium
CCCGTCGAGATGTGCGTGATGCGATCCGTCACGCCGGCCTTGGCCGCCGCGGCGATCGAGTCGCCGCCGCCGATCACCGTCGTGCCGCGGACCGCCGCCACGGCCCTGGCGATTTCGAGCGTCCCCTTCGCGAACGCGTCGATCTCGAAGACGCCCATCGGACCATTCCACACGACGGTCTTCGCACCCGAAATCACCGTACGGTACGTCGCGATCGTGCGCGGTCCGATGTCGAGCCCCATGCGGTCGCCGATCGCCGGATCCCCGACGGCGAGCGTTTCCGCCGGCGCGTCGGCCGCGAGGGCCGGCGCGACCACGTGATCGACGGGCAGCTCGAACCGCAGGCCTCTCGCCTTTGCGCGCGATTCGACGGCGCTCGCCGTCGCCCGCAGCTCGTCCTCGACCAGCGATTTTCCCACCGGCACGCCGCGCGCCTTCAGGAACGTGTATGCCATCGCGCCGCCGATGAGCAGCGCGTCGACGCGCGGAATCAGATTCTCAATCACTTCGAGCTTGTCCGAGACCTTCGCCCCGCCAAGCACCGCGACGAACGGATGTTCCGGGTGTTCGAGGACGTGTCCGAGGTGCTCGAGCTCGGCCGTCATGAGCAGCCCCGCGGCGGCCTCCTTGACGTGCCGCACGACGCCTTCGGTCGAGGCATGCGCCCGGTGCGCCGACCCGAACGCATCGTCCACATACACGTCGGCGAGCGAGCCAAGGGCGGCCGCGAAGGACGAATCGTTCTTTTCTTCTTCCGGATGGAAACGCAGGTTCTCGAGCAGCACGACGCCCTGGTCGCCCGCCTGCTCGATCGCGCGCCGCGCGGGCTCCCCGATGCAGTCGCTGGCGAACACGACCGGTTTGCCGATCAGTGCGGACAGGCGCTCCGCCACCGGCTCGAGCGACAATTCCGGATTCGGCTTGCCCTTCGGACGTCCGAGATGCGAGCAGAGGATGAGCGTCCTCGCGCCGTGCTCGAGCGCGTACCGGATCGACGGCAGCGACGCGCGAATCCGCGTGTCGTCCGTGATCACGCCGTTCTTGATCGGGACGTTGAAATCCACGCGCATCAACACGCGCCGGCCGCGAAGATCCAAGTCGCGAATCGTCCGCTTCATTCCGCGCCTTCCGGTCCCTATTCCGTGTATTCCGTGTATTCCGTGGCCAATGCTCTTTAGAACCCGTATTCCGTGTATTCCGTGTATTCCGTGGCCAATTCTCTTTTAGAACCTGTATTCCGTGGCCCGCCCCTACAGCCCCTTCTTCACGATCAGCCGCAGCAGGTCGACGCAGCGATTCGAATAGCCCCACTCGTTGTCGTACCAGGACAGCACCTTCACGAAGTCGCCGTCCATGACTTTCGTGTACGGCGCGTCGAGACTCGACGAGTGCGGGTTGCCGCGATAGTCGATCGAGACGAGCGGCGCCTCGACGTACTCGAGGATCCCCTTCAGTGATCCCGTCGACGCCTCGCGAAACGCGGCGTTTACCTCGTCGCTGGTCGTCTTCGTGTCGAGCACGGCCGCGAGATCCACGATCGAGACGTTCGGCGTCGGGACGCGCATCGAAATGCCGTCGAGCCGTCCCTTCAGCTCCGGCAGCACTTCGCCGACCGCGGTCGCGGCGCCGGTGGTCGTCGGGATGATCGACAGCGCGGCGGCGCGCGCGCGGCGCAAATCCTTGTGGGGCAGATCCAGCAGCTGCTGATCGTTCGTGTACGAGTGCACCGTCGTCATCCAGCCCTTGCGGATGCCGAAGCGTTCGTGCAGGACCTTCGCGACCGGCGCCAGGCAGTTCGTCGTGCACGACGCGTTCGAGATGATGTGGTGCGCCTTCGGGTCGTACTTCTCGGTGTTCACTCCGAGCACGACCGTGACGTCCGGCTTCTTGGCCGGGGCGGTGACGATGACCTTCTTCGCGCCGGCGGCAAGATGTTTGGCCGCGCTGTCGCGATCCGTGAAGAGACCGGTCGATTCGAAGACGATGTCGACGCCGAGATCCTTCCAGGGCAGCTGCGCCGGATCCTTCACCGAGAGCACCCGGAAGGGCTTGCCGTCGACCGAGATCGTGTCGCCGCTGGCGGAGATCGCGGCCTGCAGGTTGCCGAGTATCGAGTCGTACTTCAGCAGGTGCGCGAGCGTCGCGGCATTCGTCAGGTCGTTCACCGCCACGAACTCGATATCGCGCGCGCCGAGCGCCGCGCGCATGATGTTCCGGCCAATCCGGCCGAACCCGTTGATGCCTACTTTGATGGCCATGTCACAATCCTCCGCGCACGAGCCTGGCATGCGCGCGGACGCCCGCAAAAGGGCCAAGCGTCCGACGGCACTACAAACGATTTATTCTAATGTAAAGTAGCGGGGATCCTCCCATGTACGTCGCGTACAGCGTCCTCATCGTGACGTTTTTTCTCGTGGTGTCGCCGTACCTGGCCTGGCAGGCCGTCCGGTACCGAAAATACATCCATAGTCTGCGCCAACGCCTCGGATACCTGCCGCTGTCGTTCAATCTCGACGGGGAAGAGTCGATCTGGATCCACGCGGTGTCGGTCGGCGAGGTGCTGACGGCGCGAGCGCTGCTGCCGGAACTCCGGCAGCGCTATCCACGGCTGCGGCTGTTTTTGTCGACCACGACGCTGACCGGCCAGCAGATCGCGCGCAACAGCCTGCAATACGTGGACGAAGTCTTCTACTTTCCTTTCGATCTCGGATTCATCGTGAACCGTACCCTGCGGCTCGTGAAGCCGCGGCTGTTCGTGATGATGGAGACCGAGATCTGGCCCAACCTGCTGCACGCGTGCCATCGCGCCGGCGTCAAGACCGTGCTCGTCAACGGTCGCATTTCGTCGCGGTCGTACCCGCGGTATCGCCTCGCGCGGCCGTTTTTCCGCCGCGTCCTCTCGAACGTGGATCGCTTCTGCATGCAGGGGGAGGAGTCGGCGCGCCGCATCATCGACATCGGCGCCGATCCCGAGCGCGTCGTGGTCACCGGCAGCCTGAAATTCGACTCGCTCGATCTGCCGGGATCGCCCGCCGCGGCGGATCGCGGCGCCAATCGCGTGCTGCGCTACTTCCGGATCAGCCCCGATCGCCCGGTCGTGATCGCGGCCAGCACGCTCAAAGGAGAAGAGGAGCCGGTCCTCGACGCGTTTCAGCGGATCCGCGCGCGCATCCCCGAGGCGCTGCTGATCGTCGCGCCGCGCAAGCCCGAACGCTTCGACGAAGTGGAGCAGCTCGCACGCCGCGCCGGGTGGACGGTGGCGCGCCGCACGGAGCTGCGCGTCGATGCCGAGCCGCGCTACGACGTCATCGTGCTCGACACGATCGGCGAGCTGGCGCAGGTGTACCAGGTCGCGACCGCCGTGTTCGTCGGCGGCAGCCTCGTCGATCAGGGGGGCCACAACATTCTCGAGCCCGCGGTGTTCGGCAAACCGATCGTCTTCGGTCCTCACATGCAGAACTTCGCCGAGATCGCGCAGGCGTTCGTCGACAATCACGCGGCGATCCAGATCCACTCCGCGCGCGAGCTGGAGCAGGCGCTGATGGACGTGCTGCACGATCCCGTCCGTCGCGCGCGGCTCGGCGCGGCTGCGCGCGCGCTCGTCGAAGCCAACCGCGGCGCGCGCAGCAAGACGATGGCGGCAATCGC
>JAICYB010000086.1 GCA_025934435.1 Actinomycetes bacterium
AGACGACGGCGAGCGCGACGAAGTCCACGAGGTGGAGACGCACCTTGTCGCGCGGTGCGCTCCGCGGACCACCGCGGGCTTCGATCGCCTCTCCCATCTCACGCGCTCGGCGCAGCGATGAGACGAGCGCGGCGATCAACAGATCGCGAACCTCTTGGACGCGCTCCTGCGGCGTCAGCTTCCGGGCCGGTGCGCGCACGCGCCATGCGGCTTGCAGCGTGCGGATGTCGTCGGCGAGGAGCGGCAGACAGCGGACGGACAGGCCGATGGCGAGGACCACGTCTTCAACCGGGAGCCGGACGAACCGCGCCGGCGCCGTGAGTCGGTGCACGGCGGCCCCCACGTCGGCGAGTTGGGTCGTCCAGCCGAGCATCAGGCCGAGCGAGATCAGGATCAGACCGAGCGATGTCGTCCGCAGGAACAGGAGCAAGCCCCCGAGGCCGATCGAAGAGCCGGCGATGTGCACGTTCGGGGGGCCGAACGCGAGCGTCGTGAAGACGCCGGCGAACGCGAGCCCGAGGAAGATCCACCGCGGCGGGTTCGCGATCACGCCGCGAGGCAAGCGCGCAACGGCGATGTAGGCCAACGTGACCCCCGCAGCGACCGCGATCGACGGCCATGTCGGCTTGGCGAACAACGCGAAGCTCAAGAGCGCGAGACACACGATCTTCGTTCCCGCCCACATGCGGTGTGCCGGTGAGTCCGACGGGACGTAGCGGAAGAGATTGACCTCGCGCTGTTTCGTCGCCATCAGAGGGTTCCCGCGTCGCGGACGAGAGCGCCGTCGTGGAGCTCGAGCACACGGTCCGCGAACCGTCCGGCGTCTTCGTAGTCGTGCGAAACCACGATCGTCGCCGACGGGAGCGTCGCGATCACGTTGATCAACAAGCGCTTCGACGGGCCGTCGAGTCCCGCGAACGGTTCGTCGAAGACGACGAGCCGCGGCATCCGCACGACCATCCCGGCGAGCGCGACGCGTCGCTGCTCACCGCCGGACAGCTCGTCGATGCGGCGATCGCGGAAGACCTCGGGATCGAGACCGACGGTGCGGAGCGCGACGTCCGCGGCGTCACGGGAGAGGGGCAGCCCGAAGCGGACATCTTCACCGACGGTCGGGCGGAACAGCTGCAATCGCGCGTGCTGGAACGAGATCGCGACGGTCCCGCGCGCGTCGGCGAGCGGTGATCCGTCGATCGTCGCCGTCCCTTCGCTCGGCGCGATGAGGCCCGCGAGCACCCAGGCAAGCGTGGACTTGCCCGAGCCGTTCTTCCCGACGACGAGCAGACGTTCACGCTCGCCGATGTCGAGATCGACACCGGTGAGCGCCCGGTGGGCCCAGGGGGTTTCGTCCGAGTAGACGTGGCCGACGCCGCGGAGCGTGATCATGCGTGGGTCACGTCCTCGACGCGTCCGCGGGCGAGCGCGATGACGGTGTTCGCGTCCCTCACTTCTTCGATGCGGTGCGTGATGTGAACGACGGTGATGCCGCGCGCGGCGAGGGAAACGAAGACATCGACGATCTGCTTGCGTCCGTCGGGATCGACCATGGCCGTCGATTCGTCCGACACGACGAGCTTCGGCTCCCGTGCGAGCGCGGCGGCGATCGCGAGCCGCTGGAGCTCACCACCGGAGAGCGTGGACGTCTCGCGCGCCGCGAACCCTTCCAGCCCGACAAGCGCGAGCAACGGATCGACGTCGATGTCGCGGTCGAGTCCCCAGACGACGTCATCGCGTACGCGGACGCCGAGCACCTGACTCTCCGGACGCTGGAACACGATCGCCGTGCCTCCCCGCGCGCCGAGGCCCGCCGATCCGGGACGGACCACCGAGCCGCTCGACGGATCCCTGCCCGAGATCACGCGCGCGAGCGTCGACTTCCCCGATCCGTTGTCGCCGAGGACGCCCACGTAGGTGCCGGGTTCGATGCGAAGGGTCACGTCGTCGAGCGCCGGCGACATCGCATCCGGGTAGCGGTATGTGACGCCGTCGAGCTGCACGGGAACCGGGTCGGGCGGCCGCCCGTCGGCGAGCGTGTGCTGAGGAAGCGGACGTCGCAGTGAGCGTTCGAGGCGCTCGACGATCGGACGTGTCGGGACGCGGGCAAGGAGCGTGACGCCGACGACGGGGAGCACGAGCGTTGCCGGGAAGGCGAGGTACCAGTGGCCGATGTACCACGGGATGACGGCGTCACCGATGCGCGTGAGCACGTGGAACAGGGAGTTGAGGTGCGTGCGCACCCAGGGCCACTGCACGTCGAGCGAACGGATGAGGATCGTCCGGCCGCCGATGGTGACGATGACCGCGGTGACGGCTGCGCACGCCGCCCAAACGCGCGGCACGAGTCGGCGCATCTGCCGCCGGCGTGAAACCACGAAGCCGGCGACGAATGCCGCCGCGATGAGCGGGAGCGCGGCGGCATCGATCGCGGCGACGACCGCCACGTAGATCGCGAGGAGCGCGGCGCGAAGGATGAACAATGCGCCGCGCTTCGTCCGTGCGAGGAGATATCCCTCGAGGACGGGAAAGAGCTCGACGAGTGCGGCGGCGATCGCCGTGTTGCGGTGAACCTGTTTCGCCGCGAGGTCGCCCGTGCGGAGGAGGCCGAACATGACGTGCTTCGTCCCATCCCACTGCAATCGCGCTTGTTTGAACGCGAGGTTCCGCGTCTGCGCGAACACGGCGAGGAATCCGACGATCAGCGCCGAGCCGACGGCCCACGTCGAGGCCAGCGCGAGCGCGGCGGTGCGCAGCGGGCCCCAGCCGCGCTTTATGGACGTGCCGACGACGAAGCCGGTGAAGGCGGCGACACCGACCTGCAGGGCGAGCCCGGGCCCGAGCGCGAGGAATGCGATCGCGCACCCCGAGCCCATCCCGACGACGACGGCGCGTGCGCGATGACGAACCATCAGCGCGGCGAACGGGACGACGGACGCGATCCAGAAGAGTCCGGTCAGCGGCAAGAACCAGCCCGCGACGAGCAGCAGCACGGAGATGTCCGCGAGGACGGCGGCTTCGGCCAGTTCGCCGGTATCGAGCCTCATATCGCGGCTATCATGTGGCGAACATGATGTGGATCATCGTTGCGATCGTCGTCGTCATCGTCCTCTTCGTCGTTGCGGCGTTCAACGGCCTCGTCCGGAAACGGAACCGCACGCAAGAGGCATGGTCCCAGATAGACGTCGAATTGAAACGCCGTCACGACCTGATCCCGAACCTCGTCGAGACAGTCAAGGGCTACGCCGCTCACGAGCGCGGGACGTTCGAAGCCGTGACGAACGCGCGCGCGGCGGCGGTCAACGCCGGCGCCAGCGGGGATCCGGCGAAAGTGGGGCAGGCGGAGAACGTCCTGACCGGAGCGCTGCGATCGTTGTTCGCGGTCGCCGAGGCGTATCCCGATCTGAAAGCGTCGCAGAACTTCTCGCAGCTGCAGGAGGAGATCACCGCGACGGAGGACAAGATCGAATTCGCGCGGCGGTACTACAACACGAGCGTCCGCGACTACAACACCGCGATCCAGACGTTCCCGCGCAACTTGTTCGCGGCGACACTCGGGTTCCACCAGATGGAGTACTTCCAGATCGACGAACCCGGCGAGCGCGAAGTGCCGCAGGTGAAGTTCTAGTCAGGCCGCTGCGGCGAGCTACGCCGTCCCCACCCGTTGCACGGCGTGACGCTAGACGCTCTTGCCTTGCGCGATCTCTTCGAGCGCGCGGATGCGATCCTCGAGCGGCGGGTGCGTGTCGAAGAGCCGGTGGAACCACGACTCGTGATGCTGCAGCGGATCGTCGATGCACATCGCCGCCGTCGCGTGGTTGAACTTCGCGAACGGCTGGTCGTTCTGTTCGAGCTTCTGCAGCGCGTGGATCAATCCGGTCGGGTTGCGCGTGAGCTCGACGGAGCTCACGTCGGCGAGTGACTCCCGCCGCCGCGAGAGCGCGAGCTTGATCAGGGGGCCGAAGATGATCGCGACGAGCGAGAAGAGCGCGCCGGCCGCGAACATGACGAGCACGATCTGTCCGCCGTCGCGACCACGCGGACGCGTGTAGAACGCTGCGCGCCAGATGATGCTCGCGACGAGCCCGGCGAGGCCGATCAGTGTCGAGACGATGAGGATGAGCCGGACGTCGTAGTTCTTGATGTGGCTCATCTCGTGTCCGATGACGCCCTCGAGTTCCTCGCGGTTCATGATCTGGAGCAAACCCGACGTCGCCGTGATCGCAGCTCGTTTCGGCGAGGTCCCCGTCGCGAACGCGTTGGGGGACGGGTCGTCGATCACGTAGACGTCCGGCTTCGGCAATCCGTCGCCGATCGCGAGCGCCTCGACGATGTCGTGCAACTGCTTGTATTGGATCGGATCGGCAGGCCGCGCTCCGGAGACGGCGAGGACAAGGCCGGCCCCCGACGACAGCGAGAACAGGATGCCGCCGGCGGCAAGTATCCCGGTGATCACCATCCCGGCGATGATCGCGCTGCCCATCGCCGACCCGCCGTTGGTATCGGCGGAGCCGCCTCCGAGGATCGCGCCGAGCGCCGCACCGATGGCGAGCCAGACGATGAAGAAGAGCGTGACGTAGACGACGGTGCGCCGCTTGTTCTGGGCGATCTGTTCGTACATCTCGCTTCGTCGCCTCCGCTTTCCTTCGAGGTGGTCAGGCGGATGATACTTCCGCGCGCAGGCACGGGTCGTGACATGGATGCATGACGCTCGCTTGCACGGTCTCGCGCACCTTCACGGTGTTCCGCACGGTCGCGGCGGCGATGAGTCCGCCGGCGGCGCAGCACGCCGCGCAGACGTACATGGCCCGCGGGAAGCCGTCGGCAAGTGTCGCGGGATGCGACGTGTCGATCCCGGCGAAGGCGGGCAACGCCGCGACGGCGATGAGACCGCCGAGCCGGGCAACGGCGTTGTTCACGCCGGACGCCGCACCGACGTGCCGCTCGTCCGCGGCGGCAAGGACCGCGGCCGTCAGGGGCGCGACGGTGATCACGAGTCCGAGTCCGAACACGAGCACCGCCGGGAGCAGCGTTCCGACGTACGTCGCGCCGGGACGGATCCGTCCGAAGTACACGAGACCCGCGGCCGCGACGAGCGGCCCGAGCGTCATCGGGACGCGGGGGCCGATCCGTTGCGCGACCGCGCCCGCACGGGCGGACAGCAACATCATCAGGATCGTTACGGGTAGCAGGACGAGGCCGGCGGCCAGCGCCGAGTACCCGAGCCGGAGCTGCACTTCGATGACGAGGAGGAAGAACACGCCCCCGAGGCCCGCGTAGACGGCGAACGTCGTGAGGTTCGCGCCGGTGAACTGTCCGGACGCGAACAGCGTCAGCGGCAGCATCGGCTCGCGCGAAGAATGCTCGACCATGATGAAGAGCACGAGCGCACCGACCGCCACGCCGCCGGCGGGAAGTCCGACGCGCCCTCGTTCGATCAACGCGAACGCGGCCGCGCCGAGCGAGAGCGTGATGAACGCGGCACCCGTCCAGTCCGGCCTCGTTGCGTCGTCGTCCTTCGTCTCCGGGACGTGACGCTGTGTGATCGCGACCGCGACGGCCACGAGCGGGACGTTGATGAAGAAGATCAGCCTCCACGACACCGCGTCGATCAGGAATCCGCCGACGAATGGACCGATGGCACTCGCCGCGCCGGCGAGCCCCGACCACGCTCCGATCGCCCGCGAGCGTTCGCTTTCGTCGAACGTTGCCGAGATGATCGCGAGACTCCCGGGGACGAGGAACGCGCCGGCGGCGCCCTGGATCGCCCGGGCGGCGATGAGCGTGGCGGCGTTCGGCGCGAATCCGCAGACGGACGAAGCCACGCCGAAGCCGATGAGTCCGCCGATGAAGGTGCGTCGTCGTCCGATGATGTCGCCGAGGCTCCCGCCGAGCAGGAGGAGCGCGGTGAGCGTGACGAGGTAGCCGTCGAGCGTCCACTGCAACGCCGCCGTGTCCATGTGCAACCCGCTCCGGAGGGCGGGGAGCGCGACGTTCACGACGGACGAATCGAGGAAGGCGATGCCCGAACCGAGTACGGCGGCGCCGATGATCCAGTTGCCCTTCGCGGTTCCGAACCGCACACCCGCCACCACAGGAGGCTACGCTCAAACGCTGTGATCAATGTTGAACGCGTCTCCCGGTCCTTCGGCGCGCGCACGCTGCTGCGCGACGTCTCGCTGCGCGTGGGCGCCCGCGACCGTGTCGCGCTCGTCGGCCCGAACGGATCCGGCAAGACGACCCTGCTCGAGATGATCGTCGGGCTGCAATCGCCCGACGCGGGCACCATCGACCGCGCCGGGGACGTCGTGATCGGCTACCTCGCACAGGAGACGGACGCACTGCGAGGCCGCGACATCCTGAGCGAAGTGATGTCCGCGGCGCCGGCGATGTCGCAGGCCGGACATCACCTCGAGGTCTTGCAGCGCGATCTCGAACAGGTCGACGGTGAGGAGAAGGAAGGTCTGCTGGAGGAGTTCGTCCGCCTCCAGGGACACTTCGAGGACCTCGGCGGCTACACCGTCGAGACGGAGGCGCGCCGGATCCTGTCCGGCCTCGGCTTCCGCGACTTCGACCTCGACCGCCAGACGGAGACGCTGTCCGGCGGATGGCTCATGCGGGTCGCGCTCGCGAAGCTGCTGCTGTCCGGGCCGGACATGCTGCTCCTCGACGAGCCGACGAACCACCTCGATCTCGAGTCGATCCGTTGGCTCGAGAAGTTCCTGCGCGCCTACGAAGGGGCCGTGCTCCTCGTCTCGCACGACCGCGATTTCATGAACGCGCTCGCGACGAAGGTGACGGAGATCCGCGACGCGAGCCTTGTGACCTACACGGGGAACTACGAGAGCTTCGTCCACCAACGAGAAGCCGAGGCGGAGCAGCTCGCGGCGGCCGCGCGCAACCAGGCGAAGAAGATCGCGCACACGGAAGCGTGGATCAACCGTTTCCGGTACAAGTCGTCGAAGGCTCGCGCCGTACAGAGTCGCATCAAGATGCTCGACAAGATCGAACGCATCGAGGCGCCGAAGCAAGGCCGCAAGGCGATGAAGATCGGCTTTCCGCAACCACCGCGTTCCGGACAGGTCGTCATCACGCTGAGCGACATCTCGTTCTCGTACAGCGACACGCGTGTGTACGACGGGCTCGATCTCGTCATCGAGCGAGGTGAGAAGGTCGCGCTCGCCGGCCCGAACGGCGCGGGGAAGACGACCTTGCTCAAGCTGCTTGCCGGTGTTCTGACGCCGAGCGCCGGCGAACGCTCGCTCGGTCATAACGTCGCGCTCGGCTACTTCGCGCAGCACCAGATCGAAGCGCTCGATCCACGCAACCGCGTGATCGAGGAGCTGGCTCGTGCGATCCCGTCCGGCGTGACGATCAAACCGCGCGATCTGCTCGGACGATTCCTGTTCTCCGGCGACGACATCGACAAACCGGTATCCGTGCTGTCCGGTGGTGAGCGGACGAGACTCGCGCTCGCCAAGCTCCTCGTCGAACCCGTGAACTTCCTGTGCCTGGACGAACCGACGAACCATCTCGACGTCGAAAGTCGGGACGTGCTGGAAGACGCGCTCGTCGATTACACAGGGACGATCGTGCTCATCACGCACGACCGTCACCTCATCCGGAGCGTCGCGAACAAGATCGTCGAAGTGACGGCGGGTGTTGCGCGGACGTACCTCGGCGACTACGACGATTACCTCTGGAAGAAGCAACAAGAGGGCGAACCGACAACGGTCGTGACCGCGAAGTCGAAGGCGACGAAGCAGGCCACGAAAGCCGACCGAGCCGCGCTCAGGAAGCTCCGTGCGGACGTCAGGCGGGTCGAGACGGAGCTCGACGCGGCGGTGGCGGATCGAAAGGCGATCGAAGAACGCTTGTCGAATCCCAGCGCGTATTCGGCCGACGACGTCAAAGCGCACTCCGCCGCGACGAAGGCCGTCGCGCGACTCGAGCGTGAGTGGGAGAAGCTCTCCGAGCAGCTCGAAGCGGCGAACTAGCCCGCGCTGCGCTGCTCGGCTTCGACCTCGTCGATCGCGACGAGCATCTGCTCGGCCTCGTCCAAGCGGAGTGCGTCGCCGCACGCTTTGGCGACTTCGCGCGCTCGGAGCGACCATGCCCGCGCGTCGTCCATGTCGTCGGTCGCCATCGCAAGATGCAGGAGCGAGGCGGCGACCCATGGCTGGTCGTTGGTCCGCTCGTAGAGCTCGAGCGCGGCCGCGTAGCGTTCGCGCGCGGTCGCTTCGTCGCCGCGCTGCTTCGCGACCACGCCGAGATTGAGCAGGTTCTGCGCGGTGACGAGTGGGTCGTCCAGGGCGAGTCCGGTTTGGAGTGACTCCGTGAAACGGAGGTGGGCTTGATAGACCACGCCTTCGGCGAGGTCGATAAAGCCCAGGTCGGCGCCGATGATCGCGAC
>JAICYB010000121.1 GCA_025934435.1 Actinomycetes bacterium
ATCCCGCCCGCCGAGCAGCGCCGCATCTTCGAGAAGTTCTACCGCCTCGACCCGCAGATGAACCGCGGCGTCGGCGGCACGGGCCTCGGGCTCTACATCTGCCGCGAGCTGCTGCGCCGGATGGACGGCCGCATCTGGGTCGAGTCCGGCGGCATCGGACTCGGCTCGGCGGTTAACGTCGAGCTACCGGTCGCGTTCTCGTGAGAACGGGCGGCCGGGCGCGAGCCCGGCCGCCCGCCTCGAATCGGTCGGGCCGGCCTAGTAGCCGGGCCCGGCGGGGCCGTCTTCGACGTACGTCGTGCGGCGGCGAGTTCCGCCGACACCGCCCCAGCTCGACCAGAACATGAGCGAGAGGATGATCCCGATCGCGCCGACCACCATCAGGATGATCCCGATCGTGTTGATGTTGAAGCCGCTGGACGAGACGTTGATCGCCCAGGTGAGGATCGCGCCCGCCGCGATCAAGATGAGACTGACTCCAATGCCCATGATGAAACCTCCTTGTGACTCCCGACGTTGAGGGCACTGGTTGAACGCGCGAGTAGCGAAAAGGGTTACGCGTCGGCCCGCGTTTGCTTGGACTAGGCTTCGGCGGGGTGCGTAGGGGCTCTGTTCTTCAGCTGGCAGCGTTTGCCGCAGTCGCGGCGGCGATCACGACGTGCGTCGCCGTGTTCATCCCGTGGATGCCGGTCGCCGCGAGCCGGCAGGCCGGCCGCATCCACTTCGTCTACTACTTCGCGACGGGGATCGCGATCGCCGTCTTCTCGATCGTCGTCGCCGTCCTCGCCTATTCGGTGCTCCATTTCCGCGTCGGCCCCGACGACGAGTCCGACGGCCCGCCGACGCACGGCCACACGACGCTCGAGATCGCCTGGACGGCGATCCCTGCCGTGCTCGTCACCGCGATCTCGATCGTCAGCGCCGTCGTCCTCGCGCAGAACGGCCGCGCCGGCTCGAACCCGCTGATCGTGAAGGTGAAGGCCGTCCAGTTCGCCTGGGCGTTCACGTACCCGAACGGGAAGAGCTACGGGTCGCTGACGCTGCCGAAGAACCGTCCCGTCAAGCTGGAGATCACCTCGGGGGACGTCATCCACTCCTTCTGGGTGCCGCAGTTCTCCCAGAAGCAGGACGCAGTCCCCGGCCAGGTCAACGACCTCGTGATCACGCCCGACCGCCTCGGCACGTTCCCGGTGGTCTGCACGGAGCTGTGCGGGCTCGGGCATGCGTTGATGCGCAGCCACGCCGACGTCGTCACGCCGGCGAAGTTCGCCGCGTTCATGAAGGGCGGCGCGCAGACCGGGCCGCCCGGGCTCGCGGTGTTCCAGCAGAACGGCTGCGGCGGCTGCCACACGTTCAAGCCCGCGAATGCGACCGGGACGGTCGGGCCCGACCTCGACAACTTGAAGTCCGAGGCTGCGAAGGCGAATCGCGGCCCCCTCACGGCGTTCATCCATGAGTCGATCGTCGACCCGGCGGCGTACATCCAGCCGGGGTATCCAGACGCGATGCCGCACGTCTTCGGGACGCAGATCCCTGCGAACCAGCTGACGCAGCTCGTGCAGTATCTGAGCAAGGGAGCGAAATGAGCCAGACCGCCCACGTCGTCGAAGCGCACGTCCACCACGAGCTGCCGCCGCCCCACGGCTGGCACCGGGTGACCGCGCCCGGCTGGCTGCGCGTCCTTTGGACGACGCCGCTCGGCTTCGGGTTCGGGATCGGGATCACCGTGCTCACGCGCTGGCTCGCGGCCTGGCACCCGATCTGGAAGGGCACCGACCTCGTCACCGTCGAGCTCGTCACGATGCCGCTCGGCTTCCTCGTCGGCCTCGGCGGCTTCGACTACTGGGCGCACTACGCGTCGGGGCGCCCGACGCGCGCGGAGGACCACTCCGGTCACGGTGCGCGCTCATGGCGCGACTACTTCCGCGTCAACACCGATCACAAGGTGATCGGCGTCCAGTACGTCTGCACGACGATCTTCTTCTTCTGCGTCGCCGGCTTGTTCGCGATGCTCTTCCGCGCCGAGCTCGCGCAGCCGGGCGACGAGTTCTTCAACCC
>JAICYB010000087.1 GCA_025934435.1 Actinomycetes bacterium
CCGTTACGTCGATTACTACAACAACGACAGGGCACACACCGGTCGCTGGACGAAAGGTCGGACGCCGGCGCAGGTTATCGGGAAGGAGAAGATGTGGCCGCGCAAGCGCTGATGCGTCGGCGGATCTCAGAGAGAGGACACGCTAAGCCGTCGCCGTCTCCGGTTCGACCGGCGCCTTCACGAGTACGTCGATCTCTTCGGCTCCGTCCTCCGGTCCCGTCGCGATCACGCGATCGCCGGGAAGCAGGATGAAGCGTGCCGGTGGGCGGTAGATCCAGCGTCCGTGGCGCTGGATCGCGAGCGCGGTCATCCCCGTCTCGGTCTTGAACGAGAGTTCCTTCAGTGTCTTGTTCGCCGCGGGGGAGCCGGGTTCGACGACGTCGGACACGGCGACGGCGTCGCTCGCTTCGATCGCTTCGGAAACGATCGGATGCAGTTCGTCACCGCGGTCGACGAGTCGCGTCATCGAGCGCGCGGCGTCACAGACCGCTTCCGATGCGTAGGCGAGACGGAGCAGGCCGCGAAGCTCTTCCACGTTCGGCGCGTTCTCCGTTGCTCGCAGCACCCAGGACTCGAGCTCGCTCTGGAGTTCGTCCGACTTGGACTCGAGCGTTGTTACTTCCGCGGCAAGGGCGGGTTCGCGAAGCAGCAACGCGGAGTACGCGAGGCCGACGCTCACTTCGGCGGCGTTCTTCATCGCGATGAGGATGTCGACGGCGCGGTCGAGCTCCGGCCACGCGGTCGCATCGGCGGCGGTGATGGCCTGTCCTTCGTCGTCTGGTTGCTCCGACACGGGAGCTCCGGCCATCTGACGAAGCAGCCGGATCCCTTCCTCTGGTCCGCGGACGAGCAAGACGTCGTCGACGCCGAGGACGGCGTCGCCGTTCGGATCGAAGTCCCAGTCGGAGCCGCGCCGGATCGCGATGACCCACATGCCGGTCTCGTAGGGGATCTCGAGGTCCTCGAGGTTCCGTCCGACGCACATCGAACCCGCTCGGACACGCACGCGTCCGGAGATCTCGTCCGCATGCGTGAGGTCGGCACGAAGTGCGTTCGGGATCGCGACGACGTCGGTGACGACACGAGAGATCCCGACGGCGGCGTCCGCGATCTGCTCCATGCACGACGCGAGGTGCAGCACGTCCGTGAGTGCTTCGGCGTCCTCACGGCTGCGCGCGGCGAGCATCGTGATCACGCGGAGGTCGTGGCTGTACTGACCCATCAGCTCTTCGAGCCGGTCGACCTCGTGCGCGAGTTTCGGGTCGCTGAAGAAGAGCGCGGCGTACGCAAGGTCCACCATCAATTCGGAGGTGTCCTTGGACTCCGCGAGGAGATCTTTGACTGTGCGTCTTGGCGGGTCTGCCATCCGTTCCCCCTACAGGATAGTCACGCGAGCCGGAAAACGACGAGAGCGATGACGAGCGCGATGACGCCGATCAGGTCCATCGAGCTCGTGATGAGCGGGATGCCGTGGTTGTCCGGGTCGAGCCCGAACCGGAACGTCGCGATCGCCGTGTAGTACGCGACGACCACGGCGAAGATCGTCGAGATGAAGCCCGCGAACATGCTGATACCGACCACCTTGAGAAACCCCGGGCTCGCCTGGTGGAAGACCGTCCCGACCACGTTCGCGGACGTGCCGACCAGGGCGAACACCGAGATCGCGAACAGGAAGATCAGCGAGAAGTCGAGGAGCGCGGGCGGTTCCGGCCAGCGTCGCGGGGACAGCGCACCGAGGTGCAGCTTCGACGCCAGGCGCGAGGACAGGATCCCGCCGAGCGAGCCGGCGTCCTCGAGGAAGGGCGGGATGAGGACGAACAGGACGGGGAACGCGACGAACTTGTCGAGACGCTTCTCGACGACCAGGCCGGCGAGGATGTCGACCGTCCCGGCGATGGCGAGGACCGGGATCGACTCGCGGATCGCGCGACGCGCGATGGGCAGCTCGGTGATGAGGCCCCGCGCCACGACGGCGATCGCGGCGGCGCCGGCGATCGCGGTGACGACGACCGTGACCCAGGGGACGTGGACGACGAACGTCCCGACGTACAGCGAGGGGATCGTGACGATGTCGCCGGCGGCTGTGACGAGGGGAGCGGAGACGCTGTCGAGATCCCAGCCCCGCGTGTTCGACATGAGTGCGATGCCGATCGTGAGGCCGCCGACGACGAGACTCGAGAGGACGGCGCCGATGATCGAGATAGCGACGAAGTCCGTGACGGACATCGACCGCACGCCGAAGGCGATCGAGATGACCTTCGCGAGCACCCCGAGCGCAACCGAGATCGACACGCTGAGGACGACGACGGCGTAGCCGTTCTGGTACAGCGAGCCCTGACGGCGGCGGCTCGGTTCGAACATGCCGGAGTGGATCGCCGTCCCGAGACGCGAGCCGAGGGCGCCGAAGATGTTCCCGCGCATGCCGATCGCCGCCGGGACGAGCACGATCAGGCCTGGGAGGAGCTGGAGCGTGTGGGTGATGGCTCCGAGCGTGAGCCCGGAGATCAGGTCGCCGAGGGAGGAGATCCAGAGCGCGACGAAGCCCTGTCTGATGGTCCGCCGTTCCGCGCGCCAGTAGGCGAAAACGCGGCCGACCGCGGCGAAGCGCAGCAGAGCCGGAAGTTTCGAGAACGGCGGCAGACGCTTCGGCATGCGCATAAGTGGTCCATGCTCGGCCGTCCATCATAGGCAGGCCGAACCCGCGGAAGCCCGTGACCAGCCGAATCAGCTAACATGCCCCCTCATGCTTGCGGTATCCGACGCGCGGGATCGGGTCCTCGAGAAGACCTCTCCTCTCGAGCCGCTCGAGATGTCTGTGACGGACGCGCACGGCTGCGTCCTCGCCGAGACGGTCACGGCCCCCGAGGATCTGCCGCCGCATCCCACGGCGGCGATCGATGGCTTCGCGATCAGGTCCGACGACACATCGTCGGCCGAGACCGCACCCGTCAGCCTCACGATCATCGGAGAAACGGCGGCGACCCGGCCGTTCGCGGGACGCGTGTCACACGGCGAAGCCGTGCGGATCGCCGTTGGTGCGTCCCTTCCCGAAGGAACGGACGCCGTCGTTCACAAAGACGACGTCGCGGTCGTCGGATCGTCGATGGCCGTCGGGCACGCGATCCCCGCCGGACGTGACGTTCGTCCCGCCGGAGAGGACATCGCCCGCGGCGATCCGGTGATGCAGGAAGGGCAGCGGGTCCGCGGCCAGGACGTCGGTGTTCTCGCCGCCATCGGACGAGCCCGCGTGAACGTGCGTCCGCGAGCACGCGTCATCACGTTCTCGCTCGGCGACGATTCGAAGTCGACGGCCGATACCGGCCTCGCGCGGGACTCGAGCTCGTTCGCGATCGCGGGCATGACCCGTGAGGCGGGGGCCGAGCCAACCCGTCCCGGGATGGTCGCTCCCGCGCCCGAGGCGCTTCGCGAGAAGTTCCAGTCCTACCTGCCTCAAGCCGACGTGTTCGTCGTAGCGGCCCCGCTCGAGAACGGCGCGCAGACGGCGCTCCGCGAAGCGATCGAGGTCATCGGCGAGATCGACTTCTGGACGATCTCGTCGCGCCCGCCGCTCACGGTGGGGATCGGGTCGGTGCAGGGACGACCGCTCTTCGCGCTTCCCGAAAACCCCGTCGCCGTGCTGATCGCCTTCGAGCTGTTCGTGCGGCCGGCGCTGCTGAAGATGAGCGGACGCCGCACGCTGCTTCGTCCAGAGGTCGACGCGGCGCTCGAGGACGGCTACGAGCAGCCGACGGGCAAGGAGTCCTACCTGCGGGTCCGCGCGTGGCGTGACGACACAGGCGGTTGGCGCGCCCGCCTGTCGGGTCGTCAGGGACCGGGCGTCGTTTCGTCCCTCGCCGGAGCGAACGCGCTCGCGGTGCTCCCCGCGGACACGACGACGGTTGCGCCGGGCGGCCACGTCCGGCTCGTCCTGCTGGAGCCGCTCGAAGGCTGGTAAGGAACCGGCAGTTCCATCGTTGTAATTACATCCTTGAAATCTGTCTTACCACGGTGCTAGCGTCCGCAAGACAAGTTCCCCCGCTTGGCTTGGGAGCGATACGTGGGGATACTCGTGGTACTGCTGGTTGCAGCGTGGGGTTTGGTGCTCGGCCCGGCTCTTCTCCAGAGCGTTGGTAACTCTCCGGTAGATTCGGAACGCGTGTTCAAGCGATCACTTTCCGCCCTCGGACGTAAGCAGCGGCAGCCCGTGCTCGGGGGCCGCAGCATCCTCGTCCCCCCGAAGTCGCCGTACCCCCTCAGCGGGGGCCCGGTTCCCTTCGCGAAGGCGCAGCGCGTCACCTCTTCCCGGAGCGCGGCGATGCGCCGCCGGCGGAACCTGACGAACCTCGCCGTGTTCATCATCGCGACGTTCCTGCTCGGGTTCATCCCGCCGCTGCACTTCATGCTGTTCATCAACCTCGTTGCCGACGTCGCGCTGATCGCCTACCTCGGGCTCGCGCTCTACATGGCGATCTGGCCGCCACCGGAACGCGAAGCCGTCCCGGCGCCTGCGCACGAACCGCCGCAGCGCGCCGTCGCGGACGGGGGCTTCTAGCGGCCGTCCGGTCGAAGCACCGGGGCAACACGCGCCGCCCGAGATTCGTCCGCCTTCCGTTTCACATCCCGCCCGGCAACCGCCGTCCGATCGATCGGCGTCCGAGATCACGCCGCGCCCGCGCCGCAAAGACTTTCGTGCACTGACGGTGTGAGGGCTCCGGCTTCCGGGCCCTCACACCTTCGGTTTCTGGGGCAGCGACCCTAGGCGGCGACGAGGCGCGCGACGAGGTCGCGGTGGTGGGTCGGGTCGGCGAGGAACACTTCGTTCGTCTTCGCACGCTTGAAGTACAGGTGCATGTCGTGTTCCCACGTGAACCCGATCCCGCCGTGCACGTGGATCCCGTTGCTCGCGACGCGCGTGTACGCGTCGCCGCAGTAGGCCTTCGCGATGGACGAAGCGAGTGCGAGCTCGGCGTCGTCGGTCGACGCGGTCCACGCCGCGAAATACATCGCGGAACGTGACATCTCGACGTCCACGAGCATGTCGGCGCACTTGTGCTTGACCGCTTGGAACGAACCGATCGGACGTCCGAACTGGATGCGTTCCTTGGCGTAGGCAACGGACATGTCCAGCACCTGCGCCGCACCGCCGACGCACTCGGCGCTCAGCAGTCCGGTCGCTTTCTGCACACCGCGTTCCAGCGCGCGCCAACCGCGCCCCGTCTCACCGAGCACGTCGCCGGACGCACCGCTGAACGTGACGTCGCACAGACGTCGCGTTGCGTCCATCGCGCGCAGCTGCTTCACCGTGACGCCCGGCGATCGCGCGTCGACGGCGAAGAGCGTGATGCCTTCCGTCGGGTCGTCCGACTCCGCGGTTCGCGCGGCGACGACGATCGTGTCGGCGACATGCGCGTCGAGGACGAACCGCTTCGTCCCGTTCAATGTGTTGCCGTCGGCTTTCAATGCGATGAGTGATGCGTCGATGCGTCCGGAGCCGTCTTCGCTGACGGCGAGCGAGGCGCGACGTTCGCCGCTCGCGATCCCGGCCAGGATGTCGCGAGCGGCTCCCGTTTCGACGAGCACGGGCGCCGCGAGGCCCACGGTCGCGAAGAACGGACCGGGAACGAGCGAACGTCCCATCTCTTCGAGAAGCACCGCGAGATCGACGTAGGACATGCCTTGTCCGCCGCAGTCCTCAGGTATCGCGATGCCCATCCATCCGAGCTCGGCCATGTGCTTGTAGAAGCCCGCGTCGTAGGCGGTGTCGTCGTCCATCATCTTGCGCACGAACGTCGTCGGGCATTCGTTCGTCAAGAAATCGCGTGCGTACTTCGCGAGGGTTTCTTGATCTTCATTCAGTCCGAAGTCCATCTGTGCCTCCGCTTCGCTCCGGCGTGAGGGACGGATGGTACCGGAACGACCGGGCGGGGCATTAGGATGGCGCGATGCCCGACCTCAGCAAGATGCAGGAGTACTGCCGCGACCGGCTCGACCGCAAGAGTGCGGGTCGCGACGCGGCCCTCGCCGGTTCACGAACGACGATCCGTTTCTGTGCGAACGCCATCCGCGCCGTGCATCGCAGTGAGTGGGCCGAAGCGAAGCGTTTGATGAAGGAAGCGCAGAAGACGCTCAAGGCGGCGCAGAAGGCGCTCGAGCCGTTCCCCGAGATCTACTTCGTCGGATTCCTGATGGACGCGCAGAAGGAGTACGTCGAAGCGCGCGCGACCTACGCGATCATCAAAGGCGAGACGATCCCCGGTCCTGAAGAGCTCGGTATCGGCGAAGCGCCGTACCTGAACGGACTCGGAGAAACCGTCGGCGAGCTCCGTCGCTTCATCCTCGATCTACTACGCCACGGCAATGTCGAGCGGTGCGAGATGCTGCTCGACGCGATGGACGACATCTACTACGTGCTCGTTTCGATGGACTATCCCGACGCGATCACCGGCGGCCTCCGTCGCACGACGGACGTTGCCCGCAGCCTCATCGAGCGTACGCGCGGTGAGTTCTCGATCGCGCTCGTCCAAGAGAACCTCGAAGCCGCGCTGAAGGAGCACGCGAAGCGCGTCGAGAACGCCGCCGACTAGTTGCCGGCGAGCCGTTCGAGCGTGTCGACGACCACGTCACACGCCGCCTCGAAGCTCAGTCGCTGATGGCGGCGGAGCGAGCGCCACGTCAGCGAATCGGTGATCGCTCGCGCGGCGGCCTGCTGTTGCTTCGTCCGTAACTCCGGGAACCGACGCTTGATCTCCTGCAGGTGGGCGCGCCGGAGGTCGGCGAGCTCGGGCTGGAGCTCCGGATGCTCGTCCTCGGCGATGAGCGCGCGCCACCGGATCGGCGCGATCTCCTCCTGGACGCTCGCCCACACGCTGACCCACTCGCGGACGCGCTCCGCGAACGGCATGTCGGCGTCCGGCAACGCGGAGAGCAACGGCCGGACGAGCTCCGTCCCGCGCTCGTACATCCCAGCGACGAGCGCGCGTTCGGTCGGGAAGTGGTTGTAGACGCTCCGGACGGACACCCCCGCACGGGACGACACCGCTTCGGCGTCGACCTCGGCCCCCGCGGCGACGAGCGCGAGGGCGGCGTCGAGGATCTTGTTCCGATTGGCGAGCCGGCGGGCCGTTCGGCCGTCTGTCGGGCGCATCAGAGAATCTGCAGTCGTCATGCAATAAGAAATCTATCGCACGAGAACCCTTATCATCTCTTCGGGCAGATGGGGACCCAGAACGATGACGTCCCCTTCAAAGAGCGCGACTCCGCCGGACGCGGCGCTGGACCAGCTCCGGCGCGTGCAGTCCGTCACCGACGCTGCTCTCGCGCATCTTGCGGTCGAGGACCTCCTCGACGAATTGCTCGTCCGGGTCCGTGACGCGCTCGACGCCGACACCGCCGCGATCCTGCTGCTGAACGACGTCGGGACGGAGCTCATCGCACGCGCCGCGAAGGGGATCGAAGAAGAGGTCGAGCAGGGCGTCCGCATCCCGGTCGGCAAAGGTTTCGCCGGCAAGATCGCGGCCGAGCAGCGCCCGGTGATCATCCCCGAGGTCGACCACAGCAACGTGATGAACCCGATCCTTCGCGAGAAGGGGATCCGCTCGCTCCTCGGCGTCCCCCTCGTGGCGCAAGGCAAGTCGCTCGGCGTGCTCCACGTCGGATCGCTCAATCCGCGCGTCTTCACGGAAGCCGACATCCGCCTGCTGCAGCTCGTCGCCGACCGTGTCGCGCTCGCGATCCACATCGGTCTGTACGAACGGGAACGGTTCATCGCCGAAACGCTGCAGCGCAGTCTGCTCCCGGAGAAGCTGCCGACCCTCCTCGGGGTCGACTTCTCCGCGAGTTATCTCCCGGCCAGCGACACCGGCGTAGGCGGCGACTGGTACGACGCGTTCCTTCTTCCGAACGGACGGATCGCCGTCGCCGTCGGCGACGTCGTCGGGCGCGGGCTTCGTGCAGCGTCCGTCACCGGGCGGTTGCGTAACGCGCTCCGCGCGTACGCGTTCGAAGGACTCGAGCCGGCCAAGGTCGTCGACGGACTCAACGCGATGCTCCATTACCTCGACCCCGACGAGATGGCGACGCTGATCTACGGGGTCGTCGATCTCGAGCAACGACGCCTCTCGATCGTCAACGCCGGGCATCTCCCGCCGGTCGTCGTCACCCCGGCGCACGACGCGTCGTTCTTCGACCGCTCCGGGACGCCGCCGCTCGGTGCTCGTCCCTCGCTTCGGTCGGTGACGCACGTGGTCGAGCTCGAGCCCGGCAGCATGGTTCTCTTCTACACGGACGGTCTCGTCGAACGCCGCTCGGAATCGCTGAACGATCGTCTCGAGATGCTGCGACGGATCGCCGAGCGCGATGTTCTGGTCGCCGAGTTCCCGACCGTGCTC
>JAICYB010000019.1 GCA_025934435.1 Actinomycetes bacterium
GAGAAACGGAAGGAGATCTCCGAAGTCGTGCAGGTGCTCGATCTCCGCGACGAGATCTTCGCGCGGTTCGAAGAGGTGACGGCGCGTCCGATCTCGGCGACGCGTATCCGGATCCACGGCGACTACCACCTCGGTCAGGTCCTCTACACCGGACGTGATTTCGTGATCATCGATTTCGAAGGCGAACCGGCGCGTCCGCTCTCGGAGCGGAAGATCAAACGTCCGGCGCTTCGTGACGTCGCCGGCATGCTGCGCTCGTTCCATTACGCGGCGTACACGCCGGTCTTCGAGCAGGACGACCCGACCGAGCAGTTCTCGTGGGCGAACCTCTGGTACGAGCGCGTAAGCGCGGCGTTCCTCGAGGCGTATCTCGAGCACGCCGACGGTGCGTCGTTCGTCCCGGCGACGCGCGCCGAGCTCGACGCACTCCTTCCGGCCCTGCTGCTCGAGAAGGCCGTCTACGAGCTCTTGTACGAGGTCAACAACCGCCCGGACTGGCTGAAGATCCCGCTCCTCGGCGTCACGCAGTTGGTGGAAGCGTCGTGATCCAGGCTTCCTATATCGACGTGGACGGCAAGCGTCGTCGTTCGCCGCGCAAGGCCGTCGAAGCCGTGCGCGACGTGCTCGGTGATTCGTCCGACGAAACCGTCCTCGTCGCGTGGGACGGCGCGAGCGTCGCCGTGACGGAGGGTGCACACGAGATCGTGCTCGTGGACGGCTCCACGATCGCCTTCCGCGGCGCGAAGACGCCGCCCGTCCCGCTCGGCTACCACTCGCTGGACGACTCACTGATGATCGCCGCGCCGCTTCGCGCACCGGCGATCACGGGCAAGCAGTGGGGCGTGTTCCTGCCGCTCTACGCGCTCCGAACGGAGCGGAGCCCCGTCCTCGCCGACCTCACCGATCTATGCGCGCTTGCGGAGTGGTGCGATGCGCTGGTCGGAACCCTTCCGCTGTTCGCGACCTTTCCGGACGAACCGTCGCCGTACTCACCCGTCAGTCGTCTGTTCTGGAACGAGGTGTACGCCGACGTCGGCGAGATCAAAGGCGCGGACGGGGCCTACGTCGACTGGCCGGCGGTCTACGATCACAAGCACGACGCGTTCCCGTTGACACCGCCCCCGGAGTCGTGGGTCGCGGCGCGTCCGTACGTCGAGGACTACGCGCGGTTCCGAGCGAAGGACGGCTCGTCGGTCGAGCTGCACCTTTCCGCGCAGTACCTCTTCGAGCAGCAACTCGCGAAGCTCGACAACCTTTACCTCGATTTCCCCGTCGGTGTGCACCCGAACGGTTACGACGTGAGTGCGTTCGACGTGTTCGCGCACGGCGCATCGGTCGGAGCCCCGCCGGACGGCTTCTTCGCGGGTGGGCAGAACTGGGGGTTCCCGCCGCTCGACCCGAACAAGTCGCGCGCGCAGCGCCATCTGTACTTCCGCGAGTGCGTCTCGACCCTCGCTCGCGCGGCGAAGGTCATGCGCATCGATCACGTCATGGGTCTGCACCGCCTCTACTTCGTCCCCGACGGGTTCGATGCGACGGACGGCGTCTACGTGCGCTACCCGTCCGAGGAGCTGTACGCCATCGTCACGCTCGAGGCGCACCGCAACGGCTGCGCGATCGTCGGTGAAGACCTCGGCACCGTGCCGCGGCCCGTGCGCACGGCGATGCGAAAGCACGGACTGCTGCGGTCCTATGTCTACATCTTCGATCCGGACGGAACCGCTCCGTCCGACTCGCTGGCGTCGCTCGACACGCACGACACGGCGACGTTTCCGGCGTGGGGTGAGGCCGAGCTTCGTCCGGCGCTCAGGAAGCTCGCGTCGTCGGACGCGGCCGTCGTCATGGTCAATCTCGAGGATCTCTGGGGAGAACGACGGCCGCAGAACGTGCCGGGTGATCCGTCCGCCCCGAACTGGCGGCGGAAGGCGTCCCGGACCTTCGAATCGTTCAGCCGGGACCGGGTAGTGAACACATTGCTGGACGAGATCCGCGACCTCCGGAGGGCTTCGTGACGATACGCACCGATTCGAGCCCCATCACCGAAGACGATCTCTACCTGTTCAACGAAGGCACCCACGCGCGCATGTACGAAAAACTCGGCGCGCGCTTGCAGAAGCGCGGGACCCACTTCGCCGTGTGGGCGCCGAGCGCGTATCGCGTGAGTGTCGCCGGCGACTTCAACGGATGGGACGCCGTCGCACACCTCCTCGAGCCGCGCGGTTCGTCCGGGATCTGGGAAGGCGTCATCGACGAAGCAAGCAACGGCTCGCTCTACAAGTTCCGCATCAACGATTCGCTCGAAAAGACCGATCCCTACGGCTCGTTCTACGAGATCGCGCCGAAGCAGGCGGCCATCGTCTGGGACCTGTCCTACGACTGGAGCGACGCGGAGTGGATGTCGTCGCGCGCCAACCGCAACGACCTCTACGCGCCGATGTCGATCTACGAGGTGCACATGGGCTCCTGGCGGCACAAGGCGCAAGGGGAGTCCTTGAGCTACCGCGAGCTCGCCGAGCCGCTCGCCGACCACGTGCTGGGATGCGGGTTCACGCACGTCGAGTTCCTGCCCGTGACCGAGCACCCGTTCTACGGGTCGTGGGGCTACCAGACGACCGGATTCTTCGCGCCGACGTCGCGCTTCGGGACGCCGCAGGACTTCATGTACCTCGTCGACTATCTGCACCAGCGCGGCATCGGCGTCATCCTCGACTGGGTGCCGTCACATTTCCCGACGGACGATTGGGCGCTCGGCAATTTCGACGGGACGCACCTCTACGAGCACGCCGACCCGAAGCTCGGTATCCATCCCGACTGGGGCTCGTACATCTTTAACTACGGACGGAACGAAGTGCGTTCATTCTTGCTCTCGAGCGCGATCTCGTGGCTCGACCGCTATCACATCGACGGTCTGCGCGTGGACGCCGTCGCGTCGATGCTCTACCTCGACTACTCGCGCAAGCACGGCGAGTGGATACCGAACCAGTACGGCGGACGAGAGAATCTCGACGCGATCGCGTTCCTCCGACAGTTCAACGAGACGGTGTATGCGAACTACCCGGATACGCAGACCATCGCCGAAGAATCGACCGCGTGGCCCGGCGTGTCTCGTCCGACCTACGTTGGTGGCCTCGGCTTCGGCCTGAAGTGGGACATGGGCTGGATGCACGACACGCTGCATTACTTCCAGCGCGAGCCGATCCATCGGCAGTACCACCACTCGAACCTGACGTTCCGGATGCTCTACGCGTTCAACGAGAACTTCGTGCTGCCGCTGTCCCACGACGAAGTCGTGCACGGCAAGGGTTCGCTCATCGGCAAGATGCCGGGCGACGATTGGCAGAAGTTCGCGAACCTCCGCCTGCTCTACGGCTACATGTGGGGACAACCCGCCAAGAAGCTCCTTTTCATGGGGGCCGAGATCGCGCAGTGGCGTGAGTGGGCGAGCAACGACGAGCTCGATTGGAGCCTGCTCGATCAGGCCCCGCACGAGGGGATCCGCCGGTGGCTCGCCGACCTCAACGCCGCCTATCGCCGCGAGGCGGCGCTGCACGAGCTCGATGTCGAGCCCGGCGGGTTCGAATGGGTCGACGCGAACGATGCCTCGAACAGCGTGGTCACGTTCCTTCGCAAGGCACGCTCCGGCGAGTCGATCCTCGTCGCGTGCAATTTCACGCCCGTCCCGCGTTACACCTACCGCATCGGCGTACCCGCGGGCGGCACGTGGCGCGAGATCTTGAACTCGGACGCGGCCATCTACGGCGGATCGGACGTCGGCAACTACGGCGAGGTCGAGGCGCTTCCGATCGGTCTGCACGGACGCCCGCGTTCCATCACGGTGACGCTCCCACCGCTTGCGGTGGTGATGTTCAAGCATGTCTGAGACGTTCCGCGTGTGGGCACCACGATGCGACAGCGTCGACGTGCACATCGTGTCGCCGTTCGACAAAGTCGTCGCGCTCGAGCGGGACGAAGCCGGCTACTTCGCGGCCACGATCGACGACGTCGAGCCCGCCGCGCGGTACCTCTTCCGTCTGAACGGCGGACGCGAGCGTCCCGATCCCGCTTCACGGTTCCAGCCGGACGGCGTCCACGGTCCGTCCGAAGTCGTCGCACGGGATCCGCTCCAGCAACTCGGCCGGCCGCTCCACGAGTACGTGATCTACGAGGCCCACATCGGAACGCTGACGCGGGAAGGAACGTTCGACTCGGCGATCGCCGTCCTCGACGATCTCGTCGACCTCGGCATCACGGCCCTCGAACTCATGCCGGTCGCGCAGTTCCCCGGCGAACGCAACTGGGGCTACGACGGCGTCTACCCCTACGCACCGCAGAACAGTTACGGGGGTCCGTCCGGCCTGCGTGAACTGGTCCGCGCGTGCCACGAACGCGGGCTCGCCGTCATCTTGGACGTCGTGTACAACCACCTCGGCCCGGAAGGTTGTTATGTCGACGAGTTCGGCCCGTACTTCACGGATCGCCACCGCACGCCCTGGGGACGCGCGATCAACTTCGAGGAGCCGGCGGTACGCGAATTCTTCCTCGGCAACGCGCTGTACTGGTTGGAGGAGTACGGCATCGATGCGCTTCGTTTGGACGCCGTGTTCGCGATCCCGGACAAGACGTTCCTCTCCGAGCTCGCGCGGCGAGCCGACGGCATCCTCATCGCTGAGAACGGCAAGCTCGACACGCGCCTCACGTCCGAGTTCGGACTCGACGCTCAATGGTTCGACGAGCTCCACCACGCGCTGCTCGCGTACGTGACCGGCGAGCGCGACGGTTACTACGCGAAGTACGGCAGGCGTGAGCAGATCGACGAAGCGCTTGCGCAGCCGGATCCCGACACACTCGTCGCGTTCGCGGCGAATCACGATCAGATCGGCAACCGTCCGCTCGGGGATCGTCCGGCGACGCGGCTGTCACTCGATCAGCTCAAGACGCTCGCGACGACGATCGTTTCGTCCCCGTTCATCCCGCTGATCTTCATGGGCGAGGAGTACGGCGAGACGAATCCCTTCCAGTACTTCGTCAGTCATAGCGATCCGAAGCTCGTCGAAGCCGTGCGGAAGGGACGCAAGCAGGAGTTCCCGACCGACATCGACACCCCCGATCCGCAAGACCCCCAAACGTTCGAACGCTCGAAGCTCAACCGGAAACGGAACGAGCTGCGGGAGTTCTACAAGCAGCTCCTCGCGGAGCGCCGATGAGGATCAGACCGGGGGCCCCCTACCCGCTCGGCGCCACGTGGGACGGCGAGGGCGTCAACTTCTCGATCTTCTCCGAGCACGCCGAGTCGGTCGAGCTCTGTCTGTTCGACGCGGACGGCGCCGAGCAGCGCGTCACGATGCGCGACAGGACGGACCTCATCTGGCACACCTACCTTCCCGACGTCCGTCCCGGCCAGCTCTACGGGTACCGGGTGTTCGGTCCGTACGCACCGGCCGAAGGTCATCGCTTCAATCCGAACAAGCTCCTGCTCGATCCGTACGCGAAGTCGGTGACGGGAAGCGTCCAGTGGACGGACGCCATCTTCGGCTACCAGGTCGGCGAGGACGACCAATCATTCGACGAGCGCGATTCGGCCCCCGGGATGCCTCGGTGCGCGGTGATCGATCCGTCCTTCACGTGGGGCGACGACCGGCCGCCGGCGATCCCCTGGAACCGGACGATCATCTACGAAGCGCACGTCAAGGGCTTGACGATGCTGCATCCGGGCGTCGCGGAGGATCTACGCGGGACGTTCCTCGGTGTCGCGTCCGATCCGATCGTCGATCACCTGCTCGCCCTCGGCGTGACGGCGATCGAGCTGATGCCCGTCCACTACTTCGTCGACGACCGTCACCTCGTCGAGCGCGGCCTGCGGAACTACTGGGGATATAACTCGATCAACTTCCTCGCACCGGACATCCGCTACGGCTCGTACAAAGACTTCAAGTCGATGGTGAAGACGATGCACCGCGCGGGCATCGAAGTGATCCTCGACGTCGTCTATAACCACACGGCCGAGGGCAACCACATGGGCCCGACGCTGTCCTTCCGCGGGATCGACAACTCGGCGTACTACCGTCTCGTCCCGGACGACAAGCGTCACTACATGGACTTCACGGGCACCGGCATCAGCTTGAACTTGCTCCACCCGCGGGCGATAAAATTGATCATGGACTCGCTTCGTTACTGGGTCCTCGACATGCATGTCGACGGATTCCGCTTCGATCTCGCACCCGTGCTCGCGCGCGAGCTGTTCGACGTGAACCGGCTCGGGACGTTCTTCGACATCATCCAGCAGGACCCGGTGCTGTCCCAGGTGAAGCTGATCGCGGAGCCGTGGGACGTCGGCCCCGGGGGCTACCAGGTTGGCAACTTCCCGATCGGGTGGGCGGAGTGGAACGGGAAGTACCGCGACTGTCTCCGCCGCTTCTGGCGCGGCGATCCCGGGCAAGTGCCGGAGCTCGCGTCCCGGCTTTCCGGGAGCTCGGACCTCTACGAGGCGTCCGGACGACGCACCTACGCGTCGATCAACTTCGTCACATGCCACGACGGATTCACGCTGACCGACCTCGTGTCGTACGACAACAAGCACAACGAGGCCAACGGCGAGGACAACCGCGACGGCGCCGACGACAACTTCAGCCGCAACTGGGGCCACGAAGGTCCGACGGATGCGCTACGCATCGAACGCATGCGCGCCCGCATGAAGCGCAACCTGCTCGCGTCACTGATCTTCTCCCAAGGCGTGCCGATGGTTCTCGCCGGCGACGAGTTCGGCCGGACACAGAAGGGCAACAACAACGCGTACTGCCAGGACAACGAGATCTCGTGGGTCGACTGGAGCCTCGACGCCGAAGACCGAGAGCTCCTCGACTTCACGCGACGCATCATCCGCATCTTCCGCGACAACCCTGTGCTGCGACGCCGCACGTTCTTCACCGGGAAGCCGATCCCGGGCGAGATGGTCAAGGACCTGACGTGGATCCGTCCCGACGGGTCGGAGATGACTGAAGACGATTGGCGGGACGGATCGAATCAGCTCATCGGCATGCTCGTACACGGCGAAGCGACCGACGAAGTCGACGCGCGTGGACGTCCCATCTACGGGCACACGATCTTGCTGCTCGTGAACGGCGGGACGCGTTCGCGGTACTACGTGCTGCCGAAGGTCGAAGGGCTCGGACGGTGGCGCGGACTCGTCGATACGTCGCGGAGCGATCCGCGTCCGGTGCGCGGTGACGGGGTCAACCTCGCGCCGCACTCGCTCCTGCTCTTGCGTCACGGCGACGAGTGATCCCGCTCGCGACGTATCGCCTGCAACTCACGCAAGACTTCAACTTCGAGCGCGCGGCGTCCGTGGTGCCGTACCTGCGGGACCTCGGTATCTCCCATCTGTATCTGTCGCCGATCTTCGCCGCGAAGAGCGATCACGGCTACGACGTCGTCGATCCGACGCGGATCAATCCCCGGCTCGGTGATTTCGATGCGCTCGTCGCAACGGGTATGCCCCTGATCATCGACATCGTTCCGAACCACATGTCCGCATCGGACGAGAACCCTTGGTGGCGCGACGTGGTGAAGAACGGACAACAGTCCGAGTGGGCTCGCGTCTTCGATGTCGACTGGGAACGCGGCGGGGGCCGAGTTCGCTTCGGCGATGAGCTGAACTACCGCAGATTCTTCGAGGTGAACGAGCTCGTCGCCGTGCGCGTCGAAGACCCGTGGGTGTTCGACCTGACACATCCGCTGATCATCGAGCTGGTGCGAACCGGTGTTGTCGATGGTGTGCGCGTGGATCACGTCGACGGGTTGCACGACCCGGGTGCCTACCTGCGGCGTCTGCGCGATGTGCTCGGTCCGGACGCGTACATCGTCGTCGAGAAGATCTTGGCGCAGGGCGAGGAACTCCGGCCGGACTGGCCCATCGACGGAACGACGGGTTACGACTTCATCGCCCTCGCCGACGGCGTGTTCGTACAGCCGGATGGTCTCGCGCACCTGGCGGAGGGCTACCCGCCCTTCGAGGAACTCGCGCGCGAGGCCAAGCGTCGCGTGCTCCTCGAGTACTTCCCGCGCGAGATCGAAGCGATCGGTGATCCGTCCGTCGTCGACCGCATCGTCGATCTCGATGTGTACCGGACGTACGGCGAAGAACGCGATCCGCGCGTCGAGCAGCTGTCCGATCCGGCGATGGCGAAGGGTGTCGAGGACACGGCCTTCTATCGCTATCCCGTGCTCCTGTCGCGGAACGAGGTCGGGACGGATCCGACGCAGGCGACCTCGATCGACGAGTTCCACGCGTTCGCCGAACGGCGCTCGCCGACGACCATGAATGCTTCGTCCACGCACGACGCGAAGCGGAGCGAAGACGCGCGCGCGCGGATCGACGTGCTCTCTGAGATGCCGGACGAGTGGCGGTCGCTCACCGCGACGTGGACGAAGCGCTTCGACCCGAAGGTGAATCCGAACGACGTCGCGAACTTCTATCAGTTGGTCGTCGGGTCGTACGTTCGGGAGGACGATTACGTCGACCGCATGCTCGCCGTGATGCAGAAGTCGGTTCGCGAAGCCAAGGTCGACACGGATTGGCGCGACCCCAACGTCGGATACGAGGAACGGGTGGAGCGGTTCGTCCGGCGCGCGCTGGGCGACGAGGGGTTCGCCCGTGACATCGAGGAGTTGTTGCGGCGCATCGAACCGGCGGCGCTCGCGAATTCGCTGGGCCGCGTGGTGCTGAAGATCTTCACGCCCGGCGTGCCCGACTTCTACCAGGGCTGCGAGGACTTCAACTACCGGCTCGTCGACCCGGACAACCGGGCGCCGGCGTCCTTCCACGCGACTGGGGTGAAATTCGAGCTGATCAAGCGCTGCCTACGGCTTCCGCGGGGTCGCGCCTACTCGCGCGTCGAGGTGACCGGTCCCGAGGCCGGACGTGTGATCGCCTTCCGGCGGGGCTCCGTCCTCGTGGTTGTCTCGCGGTTCGTCCTCGGGCTCGTGACCTGGGCAGATACGAAGGTCCAGGGGCGCCGCGTGGGCGACCTCCTGGCCGAACTCCCGGTCTACGCAGGCGCGGACTAGCCCAACCGGACCTCTAGGACGAACCTTTCGCGGCCGATGCCTCGTTGTGAGAGATATGCGCCTCGAAACGGCCTTGGACGAATTGAGCGAACAAGGGTTCGAGGTCCTGCACGACCTGGACGTCGGATTCGCGCGTATCTCGCACTGCGTCGTGGGTCCGACCGGCGTTTTCGCGATCGAACCCGAGGGCCGGGCCGAGCGCGCGAGGGTCGTCGGCGAGGCGCACCGTCTCGAGCGGCTGCTCCACGCCGCGGGCGTCGACCAGCCTGTTCGTCCCGTTGTCGCCGGCAAAGAGGTCTGCGAGATCGTCCAGGAGCCGGAGCCGCGGCTCCACGAGGACACCGTCGACCACATCCGGGTCGTCCTGTCGCTGTACTGCCGTCGCCGCTCGGCGTAAGACGGCCCCGCATCCCGCGTAGTACAGGGTGGGATGAGGTTCTTCAAGGGATTCTTCCGTCGGCGTCGCGCGCGCAGGTTTCTGCGCGGTTACCCGCGGGTGCGTGTCCAGGGGCTCCGGCTCGACTGGACGCGGTAACCTCCACGCGTGCAGCTCACCGTCATCGACGAACACGAAGTCGTTGTCGACGCGCGCGTCGAAGCGGGGCGCGTCTTCGTTTCCTCCGGCGATCTGGCCTCGGCCACGGGCTGGGTGCTGAAGCCTGAAGGGCTCTGCCGCGGTGAGATGTGCGTGCCGGCGCGCGGTCTCGATGCGTCGACTCTCGAACTATCGGACGTCGCACGGGCGCTGCATCGAGCGGTCGTCGTCGATGTCGAGGGCGGCGTCGCGGCGTTCGCCGGCGATCCGATGTCCGCCGGGATGCGCGCATCGATCGACGAGCTCGAACTGCCGGACCTCGACGGCAACATCGTGCGCATGAGCGACTTCGCGGGACGCAAGCGGTTGCTCATCGCCTGGGCTTCGTGGTGAGGATGCCGTTACGAGGTCCCGGTCTGGGACCCACTGGTTCGGTCGCTTGAGTCGTACGGCCTGACCGCGGTTTCCGTTTCGCTGGACGATTCCGTCGAAGCCGCGCGCGAGTGGGTGCCGGACGGCTTGTCGTTCCCGGTACTGCTCGACGCGAATCACCGCATCGCCGAGTTGTTCGGTGTGATCAACATCCCGTCGACGGTGTGGTTCGACGAGCGCGGGACGATGGTTCGTCCGCCGACGATCGCTCCCGGCGACGACCGGTGGCGCGACTACACCGGTGTCGACGCGGACGTCCACCACGACGCGCTGCGCAAGTGGGTGATCGACGATGAGTTGGAACGCGTGTCGGGTTGGGCGCAACCGGGGTCGGTGGATGCCGGGCTTGCGCGTGCGCACCGGCGCGTTGCCGCGTGGCTGCACCGCAAGGGACGAGACGACCTGGCGCGTCCGCATTTCGACGAAGCCGTTCGTCTCGCTCCGATGGACTGGACGATCCGGCGCGGATCGATGCCGTTGAAGGGTGAAGACCCGTTCGGTCAACCGCTCTTCGATTTCTGGAAAGAGTGGGAAGAAGCGGGGAAGCCGAGCTACTCGGGCTGATTCTGGCGCGCGCGCAGCGCCGCGAGCACCGCGTACACCAACAGCGCAGCGGCGACGGCGAAGGCCGCGAGTGCGATCAGTTTGTTAGTCCCGACCTTGTTGCTCGCGGCAACGGGCGCGACGATGGGGTCCGGTGCCGCGGCGAGATCGACGCTGTCGTCGCTCGCGAGCTCGAAGTGCGCGTTGCTGACCGTCCCCGTCACTGTGTCGCCGTTCATGTCGGCTTGCATGTTCGACGGGGAAACAGACGACTGCGTGTCGGGTCCACACGTCTTGCGTGAACCGGAGCGCAGACGGCGCTGCGAGATGCCGGAGGTTCGTCCGGTCAGGTGCTGGCTCGGAGCGTCGTACAAGCCGTCGATGCGGTCGAAGAGCGCGTCGACCCACTGACACGCACCGCTGTTCGTTGCGAAACCGCAGTTCGCGCTGATCGTTCCTTGGACGTTGCCGCCGTCCGTCGGGAACGTGAGTCGCACTTCGCTCGTGCCCGTCGCGAGGTTCGAACAACCCGGCGAGAGCTGACCTTTGCCGCGGAACCCGTCGGCGACGGTGATGTGGATCGTCTGCACGCGCTGCCCGCCGACGACCAGATGTTCCGAATCACCGAGCACCGCCGTCAACGTATGTGTCCCGTTGTCGAGCGGGATCGATCGTGACGTGAAGGGCGGTTTGCCGAAGTGGACGATGCGCGGATCGTCCGTGCTGAGGAAGGTGCGGGGGCTCGGCGCGGACGAATCGATCAACACGTGCGCGTGACCTGTGCCTACCTTCTGGAAGGACCCGGCCGGGACGAGCATCAGACCCGATACGTTCACCGCGACGGCAACGCGCGGACCGGCGACGGTTGCGCCGTCGGATGGCGTGGCGAAGGTGATCGACGTCGCCGGCGGCGCCGTCGCGGCCACGCCGCCCCCCGCGATCGCGAAGACGAGAAGCGTGACGGCCAGAACGGCGACCGATCGGGTTGCGAGCCTCACGGGAGCGGCATGCAGTTGCCGGTGTTCTGGATGACCGAGTGGTCGAAGTTCGCGACGAGGATGCACATCTCCGACGCGCCGGACGGTGCATCACTCGGACCGAGCAACGTGAACGGGCTCGGTCCGATCGTGCCGGCGGCCGTCGGGTACACCTGCCACGGCCCGCCGCCGGGGTTGCCGGCCTCAGCCGGCGGAACGGTGTTGAAGAAGAAGTGCACGTGATGGTTGCCCTGTCCGAGCTCCGGCTGGTAGCCGAACGTTTCGAAGTTCACGACGTACTTGCCGTTCGCGAGGCCGATCGAATCGATGCGGCTGAACAGCGGCACGCCCGGAGGCGGCGTCGGCAATGTGGACGACGCGCTCGTGATCGGTACGTGCGAGGCCGCCGGCGCCGAGGGTGACTTGTTGGTCGAGCGGAGCATGTAGAAGCCGAATCCGGCGACGAGGATCGCGGCAACCCCGGCGGCGATCGGCGCGACGAAACGCTGCGGCACTCGCGACCGTTTGGCCGGCGGCGGCGGCGGCGGCGGAGGTGGGGGCGGTGCGGCAACCTGATCGACGGGCGCGGACGGCGCGGCGGCGACGGGTTCTGCAGCGGCGACGGGTTCTGCAGCGGCGACGGGAGCCGCGGCCGCGGGCTCTGCGACGGGGACGGGTGCGGTCACGACGGGCTCGCTCGCCGGAGCCGGCGTCGGTTCGCTGACGATCTCGGCTTCGGGGATCGCGGGGATCGCTCCCGTCTGCTCCCGGTGTATTCCTTCGGCGGCGATCGCCGCGCCGTAGGCGATCGAGTGCTTCGGGTGGGCGTCGACGGCGACGGGTCGTCCGAGTTCGGCCGACACCAGCTGCGCGACGAGCGGGATGCGGGACGAACCACCGACGAGCAGGACGTTGCGCAGATCGTCCGGTTGCACGTTCGCCGCCCGCAGCGCACGTCCGAGCGCGCCGATCGTGTCCTGCAACGTGGGACGGATCATCGCTTCGAATTCCGTGCGCGTTAAGCGAACGGACGTCTGGATGTTCGGCAACAGCACGGGGATGGAGACGTCGGTGTCCGTCGACAGCGCTTCCTTCGCCTCGACGCAATCGTGGCGGAGGCGCCCGATGGCGGCGACGGCTTTCTCGTCCTCGGGATCGAGGTCTTCGATCGCTCCGTCGAGCGACCGATTGACGTGCGCGAAGACGGCGTGGTCGAAGTCGATGCCGCCGAGCCGCTCGATGCCTTCGGGTGTGCCGAGGATGTTGAACGAACTCGGCGTTTTCTGGAGAACGGCAGCGTCGAACGTGCCGCCACCCAGGTCGTACACGGCGATGATCGCGCCTTCTTCGACGCGTTCATTCGTGGCGTAGTAGATCGCCGCCGCTTCAGGTTCGGTGAGGAACGTGACCTGCTCGAGGTCGGCCATCCGTGTCGCTTGCGTGAGGAGGTCGGTCTTGTACGGCCCCCAGTTCGCGGGCTGCGTCACACCGATGTGCACCGGACCTTCACCCTCGACCTCGGTGACGGCGTTGACGACGTAGCGCAGAAGCTTCGATGACAGCGCTTCGGCGGCGTACGGCGTGCCGCCGAGCAACAGCGGCGTACTGTCGCCGATGCGCCGCTTGAACTCCCGGGCGACGCGGTCCGGATCGCTGACGGCGCGGCGATCGGCGGCGTCTCCCACGAGGACGCTGCCGTCCTCACGGAGGAACAGCACCGAGGGGATCGTCGCCGCGCGGTTACCGAGCGACGCGATCTGTACCTGGCCGTCACGGAACACCGCAGCGGCCGTGAATGTGGTTCCGAGGTCGATCCCGAGTTGGTAGGTCATGACGGAGGGGCCGAGCGTACCAACGTGTCCGAGGCCGACGATGCGATGAGGCCTTCACACGTGCGCGCGAGAACCGTCGCCGCCTCTGCCGTCTCGCGCGACGACATCGGACTCTCGGCGCGTGCGCGCCAGCGTTTCAGCGCCGTGGTCGCCGCGTCCTTGATGGCGTTCGCGTCCGCGTCGCGCTCGAGTCCGAGGCGCGCCCACGGCGTGGCGCCGGCCGCGCCGAGCAGTCGCTCCGCGTCGTCCAGGTCTGCTTCGCGCATCTTCACGGCGCCCGAGCGCAGTGCGTTCAGCACGCGGATCTCGGCGAATTCGTGCGCGCTCGCATGGATGCGCTCGATGGCGGCGACGAGGCTGTCGGCAGACGGGATCGGGTACTCGCGGAGCGTCGCTTCGAGCGCCAGGATCGCCGAACGGGCTTTCAGCACATCGCTTCGTCCGGCGAACTGCGTGAGCAGGACGTCTTCGAGCTCCTTCAGACCGCTTCGCGCAACGAGCTCGCGTGACAGATCGCTCGACGAGGTCGCGACGCCGTCGCGGATGAGCGTCACGGCCGTGCGCACTCCGAACAATCCGAAGCGGTACAGGAGGTGCTGACGTTCGACGGGCATGAGGGGTGCGTCCGGCGATGTCGCCGTGAAACGTTCGACGGAAAGCAAGAGTTCGTTCGTCACGTCGCGCGATGCGTTCGCGATGGCCGCGAGCGCACGGTATTCGTCCTCGCGCAATTCTTGTCCGGACTGCGCGAGCAAGCCGGCGATCGGAACGACGGTCTGACAGAGACGGCGCACGTTGTGATCGTTGCGGTAGCGAGTTGCGATCCGCGCCGCCGTCTCCATCGCGTTCGAACGCGCGGCGCCGAGCTCGTCGGCGCGGGAGAGCACGCCGATGGCGTTGATCGGAGTCGGTTGCGCGACTTCGTCGTCGTGGAAAGCTTCGAGGAAGCGAACGTCCTCGGAGTGGACGTGTCGCATGAGATAGAGGACGGCGTCGGCGGCCGAAGGGGTGTCGGCGTCCGGCGTGAGGAATGCGGTCGTCCGTGCGGACACGTCCGTCGAAAGCGAACCGATGCCGGGTGTGTCGATGAGCGTCATGCGCTTGAGGGCGGACGACGGCCATTCGATGTCGATGGACGAGAGGTCTTCCGCCCGGAAGTGCGAGAGGTCGACGTCGACGGCGCCGTCCTCTTTCTTGAACGGAACCTGCTGCTGCGGCCCGCTCTTCGGCGTGACGTTCGCTTTGTAGGTGAGGCCGTTGCGGTACCACGTGACGACCTTCGTGCACTCGCCGGCATCGGTCGGCGCGAGCTCCTCACCGACGATGGCGTTGAGCAGCGTCGACTTGCCCGCCTTGACCTTGCCCGCGATGGCGACGCGGAGCGGTTCGTCCAACCGGGTCGCGGCGGCGCGGAGCAGCTCTTCGGCCGGTGTGCCGGCGTAGATCGTCAGTGCTTCGTTGAGAACGGCTCGGACGTCACCGACGAGGCCGTCCGTGCTCATGACGGCATCATCGACGACAGCTTCTGCTTCGCCGTCGCGAGCCGCTTGAGCTCGGTCTCGCAGTACTGCAGGCGCTGCTGGCGTTGCGCTTGGTCCTGCTGCGCCGTTTGCTGGACGGCCTGCAAGGCGTCCGCGGTCGAACGTTGCAACTCCTCGGCGCGGGCCGAGAAGTTGTCGCGGAGCTCGCGTTGCAGGTGGCGGATCGTGTCGCGGAAGTCCTTGCCGACGTAGAAGTTCACGTCGTCGATGTACTTACGCACGGTTTGCTTCGCCTGCTGGCGGCGCGCGAGGAGCTCGCGCTGTCTCGTGCTGTGCACCGCCATTCCGCCGCTGAGGAGTCCGATGACGAGCGTGACGGGGTTCGTCATCCCGAGGGCGATATTCGCCATGTGGCCGAGCGTGTTGAACATGCTGATGTTGCTGTACGCCTGCTTGATCGCCTGGAAGCCGACCGAAGTGATCTTCGACGATCGGTCCTCGAGCTCGGGGGCAGCGATGGACGAGATCGTGTCCTCTGGTGCGTCGAAGGAGAGCGAGAGATTGACCTCGCCCTCTTCGTCGTCGAAGTGCTGTGCGACCTGACTCGCGAGGTCGTGCGCCTGGTCGGCGATGAGCGAATAGTTCTGGACCGTCTCGTAGGTCACGCGCTGGTTGAGCCACGTCCGGAACTCGTCCCAGCTGTGCGCGGGATCGGCCTGGTCGATCGCTTCCTCGGCGAGACGTGTCACCTCGCGCATGCGCGCGCGCAGATCGTGGTCGACCTCCGAGTTGAGATCGCCGAATCCGTCGTTGAGCGTCTGCTGCCACTTCGCCGACTTGCTGCGAAGCTGATCGGCTTTCTCTTTGGCTTCGGCAAGCGTCTTGGCGAGCTCTTGCTGCTTGGACGGATCGACGATCGCTTCCTTCTCGGCCGCGAGTGGACGTTCCATCTCTTCGACGGCTCGTAGCGACGAATGCAGTGCGGAGCGTTTCGCGAGATCGGCGGCCTGTCCGAGCACGTTGTCGCGGAGGTAGGCCACGAGCTCGGGATATCCGGACTCGGCGTTCACGTCCTTGTTCTCAGACTTCAGCGCGACCTGGCGCAGTACCGACGACAGCGTGATGACTTTCGTCTGGATACCGGCGTCGCGGAAGTGCGCTTCGTTGAGCTCCACCATCCGGGTGTATTCCTGGTAGAGATCCGTCTTCGTCATGACGCACACGAAGTTCGGACACGACTTCTGCGCAACCTTCACGAACTCGAGCTCGGCCGCCGTCAGTTCCTGCGAGGCATCGGTGACGAAGATGACCGCGTCGGCCGTCGGCAGCGCGGCGAGTGTTGCCGCCGTGTGCACCGAACCCAGACCGCCGACGCCCGGCGTGTCGACGAGGACGAGGCCCTTCTGGAGGATCTGCCTCGGAAGCCACACCTCGACCATCCGGACGCCTTTCGTGTTGCCCGGGTTGCCGGCTTCGCAGACGTAGGACGGAACGTCCTTGACGGGGACCTCTTCCGTGGGCGGTTCGCCGTCGCCGTCCGGTTCGCGCGTGACCAACGCGCGCGCCGTCTCGCCGTAGTGGACGACCATGGGGACGGACGTCGCGATGTCGTCGTCGACGGGAGCGACGGGCACGGCGAGGATCCCGTTGACGAGTGAGCTCTTGCCCTTCTTGTACTCGCCGACGACGAGCACACGCACAGCCGGCTCCGAGAGGCGATGCTTCGCCGCTTCGATGTCGTCCATCAGATCGGAGCGGTCGTAGCTCTTCGCGAGCGCCGCGACCTGATCGAGGATGTTCGCGAGCTGATCGGCTTGGGACGGCGCGGGCGCCGCTTGCGCGGGTGGCTGAGGCTGCCCCGCAACCGCGCTCTGCTGCGTCAAGAGCTGGCCTCCATCCCGAGAAGCGAGCCTACCAATGGACACTGCGTGTTGGGAGGCGCACTATGACGGAAGGAACGCGAACGAATCGGGCAGTCGGGCGCGACTGGTTCTCCCGCTGCGCCGTCGACCGCGCCGGGAGGAACCATGACTGAAGGCAACGCCTCACCCACGCAGGACGCGCCCAACGAACGGCACGAGTCCGACGAACGGCAACAGTCGGACGAACCGCAGCGCTCGGACGAACCACAGCAGCCGCAGCCGCAGGAGACGTTCGCGCCGACATCCACGGCGGTCTCGACATCGGACGCCGCCGCGAGCGCATGGGATACGCCGTCGTCGAACGGCGACGGTGGTAACGGAAGCGGCAACTTCGACGACTACGCCGACCATCTCGACAGCTCGCTGCAGTCGGACAGCGGTGCCGCGACGATGCACGCCGGCGATCTCTCGCCCACCCCGACGGCGACGGCGGTTGCGACGGCTCCCGCTCCGGAACACTCGGCCGATCCCGTCGGTCAAGCCGCGAGCGCGATCGGTATCCACTTCGATCACATCCTGTCGGGGCCGACCGGACAGGACCTCGCGAGCCAGGTCTTCGATCCGACGCACGTCGCGTCGGGTTTCGGGGAGACGTTGCAAGGTGAGCTCGGGAACAACCTCGTTTCGCAGATCCTCGATCCGTCCCATCTGTCCGGTGCGTTGCACGACGTCTTCCAGGGCCAGACGGGTAACGACTTCTTGAACCATGTGCAGAACGCGGCCGATCCGCAGAGCGCGTTCTCCGAAGCGATGGGCGGGAACCTCGGTCAGCAGCTCATCCAAGAAGTGCTCGGTCACAACTCGATCGGCGGGGCGTTCTCGAACGCGATGCAAGGCGATCTCGGACATCAGATCCTCGGCGGCGTCCTCGGGTCCGACAGCATCAGCGGCGCGTTGTCGAACACCTTTGAGAACGGCGCCGGTCACGATCTGCTCGGGCAGGTGTTCGGCCAGGACAACCCACTCACGGGGATGCTCGGGAACGCGCTCGGTGGGAACGCCGGCGAGAGTCTTCTCGACGGTGTGCTCGGCGGCGGCGGGCTTTCGAGTGCGCTCGCGGGAGCGTTCGGTGGTTCGTCCGCACAGGATCTGATCGGGCAAGCGCTCGGCGGCGGCGACGTCGCGCAGTCGCTCGCCGGACTGCTCGGCGGCGAGAGCGGACAGAACCTCGTCGGTTCCATCCTCGGCGGCGGCGGCGATCTCGCGTCCGGATTGACGAACGCGATAGGCGGCGACTTCGGCCAACAGATGCTCGGCAACTTCCTCGGCGGCGGTGGCGCCGATTCCGTCGTGTCCGGTCTCACGAACGCGCTCGGCGGCGACGCCGGCCAATCACTGGTGAACGAATTCCTCGGCGGCGGCGGCACTGACGGTCTGCTGTCCGGGCTCACCAGTGCGATCGGCGGCGACGCGGGATCCGATCTGCTCGGCGGCGTGCTCGGGGAGGCGGGCGGTCCGCTCCTCGGTGCGCTCGGACTCGGGGGCGACTCGACGACGTCCGACATCGCGCAGTCGATCTTCCAACAGCTCGGGGTCGACTCCGGCACCGCCGGCACGCTTGGCAACATCGCCGACGCGGGACTGTCCGCGCTCGGCGTCAGCGAGGGGATCGATGCCGCCGGTGCGATCGGCAACGAGCTCGGTCTGCCCGTCGGCGAACTCACCGGCGACGTCGGTGGCGTCGGCGCTGCAGCGATCGGCGGCGCGGCGAGCATCGCCGAGTCCGGCGCGTCGGTTGTCGGCGATCTCGCGACCGGTGACCTCTCGGGTGCGTTGAATGACACGGCGTCGACGGTTGAAGGTGCCGTCGACACCGCCGGCAACGTATTGAGTGGCGCGGAGGACACGGTCGAAGACGCCGTCAGCAGCGTCGGCGATTCGATCGGTGACGCGCTCGACGACATCTTCTAGTCAGGATCAGAGTCCAAGTCGGGAGGCAGGGAAATGGCGGACGGCGACGACACGACGACGACCACGGACGACCCCGCACCGTTCAACCCAGAGGGCGGGCATCTCGTCGACGGAAACTGGAAATCGGACAACCCGAACACGCCCTACGCCACCCCGCGCCCGAATCTCGAAGGGATGTCGGCGAACGACGCGATGACGGCGACGCGCGCATGGATGAACAACCCCGCGAACTCGCCGGCGGAGAACGACGTCCAGGCACAGCGCGCGCTCGCGTGGCAGCAGCACAACGATATGCAGTACCAGGGGACGCTCAAGTCCATGGAGGCGGACAACCTCAACCAGCAAGCGAACGACGCCGCGCAGAAGGGCGACATGCAGCAGGCCGCTCAGCTCCGCGAGCAGGCGCACCAGGCGCAGAACACCGCGGACTCCTACAACAAGCAGGCGGACGTGCTCAGCGCGCGCCAGGAAGCGCTCGGCAAGGCCGATGACGCGCGCTACCAGGCGGACCAAGCGACGAGCTCGGCGAAGATCCAGCAATCACTCGCCGACGACGCCCAGCAGCAAGCACATTCGCTCGACGATCAGCAGCGCGAGGCATACACGCAACAGCAATCGGCTCAAGGCCGCGTCGATGCGCTGACGGGCGAGAAGCAAGTTGCGCAGCAGCAGATCTCGAAGGTGCAGTCCGATCTGCAGAAGGCGCAGCAGTCGGGGAGTAACGCGGACGAAACGCGTCTCCAGAACGAGCTGCAGTGGCGACAAGACTCGATGCAGAAGCTCGACCAACAGCTCACCCAGGAAAAGGGCAACGTCGACACGTACAAGCAGCAGAGCGACGATCTCTACAAGCAGTACCAAGACATGAACAAGGCGTCGCAGGACCACGCCGCCGACGCGGGCAAGCTGCAGCAGCAGGCCCAAGACCTGACAGCGCAAGCAAGCGCTTCGTTGCAAGACGCGGACACGAACAAGCCGGACGACGCGGTCCTGCAACAAGCAGGCGCGGCGACGGACCTCCCGCCGGTCGTCCCGCCGCAGGACGATTCACAGGACGGATCGCAGCAGCAGCCGACCGATCAGACCGACACGACCACGCCGCCCACCGACACGACGGACACGACGGTGCAGCCTCAGACCGACGACTCGACGCCCACCGGTCAGACCGACGACTCGACGCAGCAGCCGACGGGTCAGACCGACGATCAGACGCAGCAACCGACGGGCCAGACCGACGATCAGACCCAGCAGCCGACGGGCCAGACCGACGATCAGACGCAGGGTCTCGGGCAGGATCCGTCGTCGCTCGACGACGACTCGGCCCCCGCGCCCGCTGCGACCGACGACCAGGGTGGCGCAACGGGAACGCAGGACCAGCCCGCGCCGTCCGGTGATTCGTCCGGCGGGACCACGGACGACGGCACGGGACAGGACACTCCGAGCGACCCGGGCGAGATCCAGATGCCGCCGATGGACCTTTCCGGCGGCGGCGATGACTCGTCCGGCGGCGATGCTCCGGCCGACGACTCGAGCTCGGGCGGCGAGATCGAGATGCCGCCGATGGACATGTCGGGTGGCGACGACTCGTCCGGCGACTCGTCGGGTGACCCGGTCGGTGTCGGTGCGTCGTCCGATGACGGCGGTGGATCCGACACATCGTCCGGAGACGACTCGGACTTCTAACCATGGCCGGGCTCAACGAAGACCAGCTCATCGAGATCCGGCACGCGCTGAACGACGGCAAGCAGGTCTGGATCAACGACGGTCAGGTTCGCGTCGCGGCGAACGCGTCGGGCGAGCCGATGTCCGGCCCGGCGTGGGAGTCGTACATGAACAAGCTGCACGACATCGATCAGCACGTGCAGAACGGCTGGAACCTCAGCATCACGCCGGACGGAACGATCACGGGCAACGACAACAAGGGCGGCAGCATGCGCGCATCGGTCGACCCGTCGATCGATCAGAAAGCGATGGACTTCGCGCACTCCGCGATCAACGGCGGGCAGCAGGTGCGCATCGAGCCCGACGGCACGATGGTCGCGACGACGCCGCAGTACGACCCCGGCTACGAACCGGACGCGCAGCAGATCCAGATGTCGATCCACAAGTTCGACGAGGCGGTGTCGTCCGGCAGTCTGCAGACGCTACACAACCAAGGCGCGGCCGTGACGTTCGAACCGAACGCGACGCAGACCGAAGAGATCCCACTGGCGCCGCCGAGCACGTCCGGGACACCGACGGCAGACCTCGGGCCGGATCCGTCTTCGCTCGACGACGCCGCCCCGCAAGTGGCGGCGGCGGCGGCGGACGAACCCGCTGCGGCTGCTGCGGCCGACCCGGGGACGATCGCGACCGGCGATCAGCCGGCACCGAGCCCCGCGGCCGACCTCGGCGGCCCGACGCCGAGCGAGCCGAGTGCTCCGTCCCTCGACGACGGCCAGCAGACGCCGCAGTTCGACGACCAAACGATGAACGACCCGAGTGTGGACGATGCACCGTCGACGCTCGACGTTGCTTCATCGGACGATCCGCCGAGCTACGACTCGTCCGCCGACGACAGCTCGGACGTCTGAGCGAGCCGAAATCGTTCGGCCCCGGGTCACCGGATCCCTGCACCGTTGACGCTCGTCAACAAATGACATGCGTGTTTGTTGACGAAAGTCAACGGCGCGGCGAAAGGGCGGCGAAGGGAGGAGGGGGGGATCCGTCCGGGGCCGGGTTCGTCGGGTCAGGCGCTGAGCGCGGCACTGACGACGGCCAGCACTTCCGGGCCGTGGCGTTCGAGTTTAGCGGGGCCGATCCCGGAGATGCGGGATAGTTCCGCGAGTGTCTGCGGCTCGCGTTCGCTGATCTCGCGCAGCGTCTTGTCGTTGAACACGATGTAGGCGGGAACGTCGAGCTCCTGCGCCGTCCGGCGGCGCCAGTCGCGCAAGCGGCTGAAGAGCTCGGAGTCCGCCATCTTCGGCCTCGGTTGCACCTGCTTCTGCGACGGATTGATCTCGCGCAGGAACCGCGACGGCTTCGTGTTCTTCCCTTCGCGTTCGCGCGCCCACGACAGACGCAGATGCGCGCGGGCTCGCGTGATCCCGACGTACAGAAGGCGGCGTTCCTCGGCGAGTGCTTCGTCCGACTTCGACAACGCGAACGGCAACTCGCGCTCCTCGAGTCGCGGAAGGAACACGGCGTCCCACTCGAGGCCTTTCGCACGGTGATACGTCGACAGGACGACACCGCGCGCGCCGGCGTCGTCCTCGAAGCGCTTGCGCAGATCGGCGAGGAACTCCGCCACGGAGCCGTCGAACTCTTCGGCGAGAGCGACGAGACGTCCGAGGTCGGCGTGGCGGGTGATCTCCTCTTGGCCTTCGGGTTCGGCGTCCGGGTCGAAGCCGAGCGCGCGACACACTTCTTCGACGGTGTGCGTCCCGCGTTGCAGTGCTTTGAGGGCCGCACGGGGGCCGGGCCTTCTGAGAAACGAACCGTCCCGCACCTGGTACGGGATGCGCGCGGCGGCGAGCGCTTCCTCGTAATCCTCGGAGCGTGCGTTGATGCGGTAAAGGATCGCGATCTCTTCGAACGGGACGCCGCTCTGTGCGAGGACATCGATCTCCGCGACGATCGCGCGCACCTCGGCTTCGTCCGACGAGTACTCGGACAGATCGCAATCCCCGCCTTCGGGCTTCGTCGCTTCGAGGATCTTCGACTTGCCCGCGAGGCCGGTCGTGAGCCGGTTCGCCACGTGCAGCACTTGCGGCGTCGATCGGTAGTTCTTCGTGAGCGTGACGACCTTCGCGTTCGGATGCCGCTTCTCGAAATCGATCAGCCACGACGGCGTCGCGCCGGTGAAGCCGTAGATCGATTGGTAGTCGTCGCCGACGACGCAGAGCTCGTCGCGTCCGCCGAGCCACGACTCGAGCAACGTCTGCTGCAAGAGGTTGACGTCCTGGTACTCGTCGACGGAGAGCGCGTGGTACTTGCTGCGGACTCGATCGGCGACGTCGGGTCGTTCCATCGCGACGATTGCTTGCTCGAGCAGATCCTCGAAGTCGAGACCTTTCTTCCGTTGCTCGTAGGCCTTGAAGATCCCGACCATCAGCTCGGGCGGCAGCACGGGGTTGTGATCGCCGAGTTTGTCGAGATAGGTCTCCGGCGTGATGCGGCGGTTCTTGGCCCGTTCGATCTCGCCGGCGACGTCCTTCGTCGCTTTGAACTTGTACGGCGGCGGCAACTTACGGACGAGCGGCCCGATGATCGCAGCCTTCGAGCCGATGATCTGCGGCGAGCCGACGAAGTGCGCGACCTGCGCGAGGGCTTCGGCGTGGAACGTCCGCGCGCGGACGTCGCCGGCGATGCCGAGCTTGTGGAGACGCGTCTTCAATTCGTTCGCCGCGCGTTCGGTGAACGTCAGCGCGAGCACCTGCGACGGCTCGAACGCGGACGAAGCGATCTGGTTCGCGATGCGGCGCGTGAGCGTGGTCGTCTTGCCCGAACCGGCGCCCGCGAGGATGCACACCGGCCCCCGTACGGCCTCGGCGGCGGCCCGCTGCTCGGGATTGAGCCCGTCCAAGATCATCCGGACAGGATGACCGCAGGCACCGACGCCGGTGTTTATCCGCTGCTCAGAGCGGGGTAGCGGTTACGTATGCGTGTTCTCCTGGTGGTTGCGGCACTGCTGCTCGCGGGCTTCGCTTGCTCGAACAAGAACAACACGTCGAGCAACGGGAACGGATTCGGGTTCTCGCTCGCGGGCACGGTGAAGACCGTGCAGCCGGGGGACAAGCCGACGAACATACCGAGTGGCGTCAAGAACATCGCCGGTTCGATGACCGTCGATGTGGACAAGCCGATCACCGGTTGCGACAACCCCGCGAAGGTGTACTTCACGTCGTCCACGACGGGGTCCGGTGCGCCGGGCACGGTCAATGGCAAGCACGTGAACGTGAATGGGAACGAGTACGCGGGGTGCGTCCTCGTCGCGGACACGATCTCGACCACGACGACATCGAGCGGTTCGTCCGGCACGAGCGGCAGCGGCGGTGTCTCGGGAACGACCGCGCCGTCCGGCGCAGTGGTCCCGTCCGCGTCGCCGAAGATCACCAAGGGTCCCGCCCCCGAAGGCGTGATCATGAAGGAAACCCCGAGCGTGGCTCCCGCAGGTCAGAAGTAGCACGCTTACGGGGTGACCAACCCCGAGACCCTCCCGAGAGTTTCTAGAGACGAGGCCTTCGAGGCCTTCCTTCAGGAACGCTACGGAAAGGTCGTGTCGGCGGTGCGGATCATCGCCCGGGAGCACGCAGAGGACATCGCGCAGGAAGCGTTCGCGCGCGCGTACACCCACTGGGACAAGCTGTGGCCGGAGGGCAATCCCGTCGGGTGGGTCCATCGCGTCGCGACGAATCTCGCTCTGTCGCTCCGCACTCGCGCGGGACGCGAGGTGCGAGCGTTGGCCCGACTCGGGAAGCGCACCGTGTTCGAGTCGCCGGCGCCCGACGCGTATCCCGAATTGCATGAAGCGGTGGCTTCTTTGCCTGCGCGTCAGCGCGCGGCCGTTGCGCTGTATTACGTCCTCGATCTATCGATCGAAGACTGCGCTGTGGCGATGAAGTGTAAGGACGGGACCGTGAAGCGGTTGCTGTTCGACGCACGCCAAGCGTTGCGCGATCGTTTGGGTGAGGACTACCGATGAGCGATCCCCTCGAGCGTCTGCGCGGTTCCGCTTCTTCGGACGTTCCTTCTTTGGACGCCATCAAGTCGCGCGCGCGTCGCACGCAGCAACGTCGCTACGCTGCGCTGGCGTCCGGGACGCTCGTCGTGTTGCTCGTCGCCGGGATCGGTCTGTTCCTGCGGACGAAGCCCGTTTCGCACGGGCATGTTGAGACGGCTTCGGCGCCACTAGCGTCGGCAGTTCCGTCGATGAGTGCACCCGCGGAGAAGGCGGCGCAGTCGAACTCGTTCGCTGCGTCGCAGCCCGCCCCGACGGTGATGAGGTCATCCGGCGCGCTATCGGCGGACACCGCTGCTGCTCCTGACCCCTTGGTGGTGACCGTCGGTGCGACGAAGCATGTTCCGGGCGAGGACTTCACCTTGAAGGTGTGCAACAGTGCTTCGTCCAGCGTGACGCGAAGTTTCCCGACGACGCAGCGTTACGACTTCGAGGTGTCGACGAAGGACGGACGTCCGGTGTGGAAGTGGTCGGCGGGACAAGCATTCCCCGACATCGTGACGAGCGAGACGTGGCGCGGGAAGGAATGCAAGAGTTGGACGGCCCACTGGGACGGTCGCGCGAGCTCCGGTCAGCCGGCCACGCCGGGTTCGTACAACGTGATCGGGACGCTGACGTCGTCACCGCCGCGACGGACGGCACCGGTGCCGTTCTGCTGGAACATGTGCGGCTAGCGTTTCTGTCCGCACATGCCGCAGAACTTCGCGCCGTTCGGAAACTCCGCGCCGCACGACTGGCACACGAATTCCGGAAACATCGCGCGCAGGATGGGGCCCGCCTTGCCGCCGCTGCGAACGATCTTCGCTTCACGCTGGAGCTCGAGTTGCTTGTTCAGGGGCACGTGCGCCTGGCGCTTCGCAACTTCCACGATCTCGGCTGGGCTCATTCCGGATTTCCACAGGTGATAGGCGCCCTTGAGAAGCAGTACATCCTGCACGAGCTTCACCAGGTTCGCCGTGCTGTGCTTCTTCGGCCTGTAGGTCGGAGCGCCGTAATGGGGCAGCCCGCTTATCCATTGACCGTCGTCACCCATGTCGCCCTTGCCTCTAACTCCGGCGCGTTCCGCGCACATCAGATGTCATCTCGTGTTGACGGTAGCGCTCGCAAGTGACAGTTCAGCAGAGCGCGTGGGCGCCGCGGCGCAGTTCGGAACGGAGCTCGCGTCCGATCTGCTCGCCCGAGGGCTTCGTCCTGTGCTGGAACGCATGGCTGATGTGCGTGCTAACCGAGCGGCAGACGCTCGAAGATGCGCTGTCCCGCGTGCGCGATCTGATCGTCCGTGAGAGGGCCCGGCCGCCGGATCAACTGCATGAGTTTCCTCGGCCAGAGGATTCGCACTCCGCGGATGTCGTAACCACGCGTGAGGAATGGCCAGTCCCCGTGGACGAAGCAAAGGGCTGACGTGATCGGTGTTGGAAGGTTCAGATCTCTCGTCGCGCGGTCGACGGCAAGGATCTGTGTGGCGAGTTTGTCGACCGCGGACGTTCTCCTTCTCGATCCGACGTAGAGCTCCAGCCCGGACGGGCTTCGTCTCGTTTCGATACGTCCTTTCCAATGCTTCGTGTCGATCACGTGTACGCCGGATCGCGCCACGACGAGGTGGTCGATGTTCGCGGCGCGAGACCCGGGCACACGGAGGTCGTGACGAACGATGAAGCCGTCGTCGCGAAGGTCGTCCAGACGAGCGCCGACGAACTCTTCTCCTTCGGCGCCCTTCTCCCATCTCGATGCGTCGTCGCGGTGCAGGGCGTTCGTGCGGAGCCGTTCGGACTTCCGCTTCGCGGAGCGTCCAGCCTCTGAGGTCGTGCTTGCAGGTGTTGCGGCGCATGCGAGGCACTGGACCGTATGGCTGTCTTGGTGCCAGAACGCTCGAGAATGGACGGCAAGGGCCTTACCGCAGATGGCGCAGACCCCAGCGTACCGAAGCGATATCTGTTTGCCCTCCACGTTGTTGGTATCGGCAGGTCCGGTAGTCGACCTTTAGCGCTGTTCTTCTGTTCGATGTCGTAACAGGCGCCGACGATAAAGCGAAGAGTTACGGCAGAACTTCGACGATCGCGCGACAACCCGGCACGCCTGCGAGCGCGACGTCTCGCGTTACGAGATTTATCCCGAATGCTTCGGCTAGGGCGAGATAGAGGCCGTCGTAGATCGTGACGTTGCGTCTCATGTACCAAGCGCGATGGAGTAACAGTGGGTCCGCGAACCTCATCAGCGGCAGCGCGATCAGGTCGTCGATCGCCTGCGCGGCCGTTCGTTCGTGGAGCTTGCCGCCATGCGTCATGCGTCGAAGGGCGTGCGCAACCTCCGCTCCGATCAGATGAGGCGCCACGAGATCCTCGCCGCCGATGCGGTCGCTCGACGCGCCAGACGTGAGCAGCGCGTCCACGAGGACGGATGCGTCGACAACGATCAACGTTCGTTTCGACCTTCGCGGATCGTTCGGACGATCTCCTCAGACGTCGGGCGTGGGCCGGGAAGCTTGTGCGCGCGACCAAGCACGTCCATGACGCGTGCGCGGTCGGCGATCCGGTCGAGCTCGGCGAGAAGGAAGCTGTTGAGGGACATGCCCGAGGCGGTCGCCTGCTTGAGGAGGGCGGCGTGGGTCCTTTTCGAGACGTTGCGGACCTGGATGTTGCTCATGACTTGCATGATACCTCCCCCATGCATGCACCATGCATGCACCAACTTCATGCTGCATACGGACGAACGCAGCGCGGGGGAAGCCATCGCGGGACAGCGACCAAACTCGAGGTGACTGTAGGGGCCGCTGCTGACAAGCAGCGGCGTTGATTCAGCGTGTGAGCGGCGGGTCGAACTGCGCCGAGCCGATGATCATCTTCGATCCTTACCGGACGACCGTAAACGCATGACGATTGCGCCGGCGACCACGACCACGGTCGCGAACGTCAGCAGACACGAGCCGCCCGTTACCATGCGGCCGATCTTCCGTTCGCGGCCGCTCTTCGTCCACGGGATCCCCGTCGCCCTCGAGATCCGGGACTTCGCGGCCGAGATACCTGTGAGGCGCTTCCAAGAGAAGCCGCCGCGATTCATACAACCTCCTCTCTCCACGCCGACGACACAAGAACTGAACCGATCGACGCCCTATTCGCCGTCTTCCTCGACGTTCGCCGTCACATAGGCTTCGCAGTAACCATCCTCACAGTCGTTTGCGCATCCCTCGCACTCACCCGGTGCTTCGGCGTGAGCCGCGATTGAATGGCCGCACCAGCAAATCGGAGTTCCCACCATTCGATCGTCTCGATCCCGCATTCGGATTGTCAACGGCCAGCTCTCAAGACAAATCTCCGGTCCCGTAAGATCGTGCTCGGCCGAGTTTGGAGAGGGACTTGCCCGCGGAGAATGAGTCCTGGGGGTGGGGAGGTAGCGTCGAAGAGTTCCTGGCTTGCGACGCGGATAAATTTCTCGACGCCCTATCGGCGCACCACTGGCGCCTCCTGAATATGCGCCCGTCCGAGCTTCAAATCTCGGTTTGGCGGGAGGAGCATGTCGCGATGTCCGACGCGCTCAGTGCATGTCTGATCGCTGGGCTCGACACAAACAGCTGGAGCATTGTCTTTGAGTATGAGTTGCCGTTCGAGAACGGGAGAAGGCCTGACGTCGTTGTGCTGGCCGGAGCTTCGATAGTCGTTATTGAATTCAAGTCAGCGCCTCAGTATTACCAGGCGCACGCCGATCAGGTAGAGGCATATGCGCGCGACATTCTCGAGTATCACGAGGCGTCTCGCGGGCGAAACGTTACTCCCGTTCTGGTCCTACGTGACGTCTCCGCCGTTCGCGGTGGCGCAGGACCAGTTCGTCTTACGGATCCTGGCGGTATTGATGGAGAGCTCAGCGCGAACTGCCGCGAGGGCTCAATTGACTTAGGCCTGTGGTTGCGCTCGGCATATGCACCGCTTCCGACGCTTGTTGCTGCGGCCCGCCGAATCTTCCGCCACGAAGCGCTTCCCCATGTGCGACGTGCGTTGTCCCACGGCGTGCCGCGCACGGTTGAGTTGGTGCGAGGTATTTCAGATCATTGCGAGTTGCGAGCCGAACGGGCGCTTGTGTTGGTGACGGGAGTGCCGGGCGCGGGGAAGACGCTCGTTGGACTACGGGCCGTCTACGAACGTTCAGACATCGAGGCGAAAGCCACGTTTCTTTCGGGAAATGGTCCGCTGGTGAAGGTGCTTCAGGATGCGCTGAAGAGTCGCGTCTTCGTTCGCGACCTTCACGCATTCATCAAGACCTTCGGTATCCAGGGCAAGACTCCCAGTCAGCATCTGATCGTCTTTGACGAGGCGCAACGGGCGTGGGATCGACGGCAGATGCACAGGAAGCACGGTATCGATCGATCGGAGCCCGACCTCCTCATCGAAGCCGCCGAGCGTGTCCCCGGTTGGTCGGTGATCGTCGGGTTGGTGGGCGAAGGTCAAGAAATCCATACCGGCGAGGAATCAGGGCTGACCCAGTGGCGCGATGCGCTGCTCGGGAGAAGCGAGACCTGGCATGTCTACTGCCCACCGCATGTTGAAGAACTCTTCGACGGGCTCCGTGTTGATGCGAAGTCGAATCTCGTCCTCCCTGTGTCCTTGCGAAGCCACCGCGCGGAGGACCTTCACGAATGGGTTCGCAGAGTCCTTCGTGGTGGGCTCGACATGGCAGCGCAGCTCGCAAGTCGTTTTGCGACCGATGACTCTTACCATCTCTACCTGACGCGTGAGCTCTCCGACGCCCGTGAGTACGTTCGAATTCGGTACGCAGATGAGCCGGACAAGACCTACGGGCTGATGGCATCGTCGCACTCGTGGAGATTCTTTGAACCTCAAGGAATACGGCACGGCTTTCGTGATTCTCAGCGGCTAAATGTCGCGCGCTGGTTCAACGCGAGCGCCGACGATCCCGAATCAGGATGTGCTCTCCAGGTTCCCGTAACCGAATTCCAGTGCCAAGGTCTCGAGGTAGACATGCCGATTGTCTGTTGGGGGACCGACTACGCCTGGCACGGCGGGCAATGGATAAAGAAGCCCATCCAGCGGAGACCTCCGCTCGATCATCCCGATCAGATTTTGGAAAACGCGTATCGAGTTCTACTGACTCGGGGTCGAGACGGTGTTGTGATCTTCGTCCCGCCGGTCGCTGAGTTAGATGAAACCGTCGGTGCCTTAATTGGTTCAGGCGTTGAGCCGCTTCCCGAGCCATCGCAGCTACCAGGACAACGCCCGATCGCGGGAGCGGGCGTCAGCGCGTAGCGGGCACGCCGCCCAGCCCCTCAAGCTGTGATCGCGCGGATCCGCTCCGCGACTTCAAGCGCCAGCGGATCCATCGGGACGGCCCCCAGTGCGAGCAACTTCGTCACGTCACCCTCCACCTGGATCTTCCCCGTCGCGAACATCTGCATCGCCGCGGTCGCGTCCGCATCGACCAGGATCGCGCGCGCGGCGGCGTAGGGGAGCGTCACGGTCACCTCGGCCCCCTCGATGTGCTCCAGCTCGAACTCGACCGTCCCCGAAGTCGTATCCGTATGCGCGAGGATCGGCGAAGACGACGACGGGACGTCCGTCACGACGTAGTTCACCTTCATCGCCGGCGGCGGGATCGTCTCGCGGCCCGCGTACTCCTCGCGGATCTCGCGCGCGGCCGCGATCCACTCCGCCGACAGAAACTCGAGCGAGCCCGGCGGCGTCGGATCGATCACGCGGAGCACGCGCTGCGTCGCACCAACGACCGCCGGTGGCAATCCGACGGTCCCGACGAGCGCGCGCAGCGATGCGGCCGTTACGGCACGCGTGATCGGGAAGAACCACCACGGCAACCGGCGCTCTGTCACTACCGCACCCTACGCTTCTCCCGTTCTTCCCCATGAACCGCTGGAGGTCTTCGCATGGGGATGGAACGACGCATCGTCACCGCACTCTCGATCCTGAGCGAGCTCTTCGAATCCGCCCTCGGCTTCGACGACCTCGGCTCCCTCGACCACGACGTCCTGTGCGATCAGGTCGACGCCGCCGGGCGCCACGTCACCGCCGCGCTCTTCGCGCATCGTCCGGAGCTCGCGAAGCTCAAACCCGAGCGCCGCGTCCCGCATCTCGACCGTCTCTTCGAGCGATATCCGATGGCCCCCGACACCGACGACGTCGCCGCACTCGCCATGCACGCCTACGACGAGCTCGCGGAGATCCTCGCCCGCACGCACAACCCGCGCATCCACAGCGAGACCGACTACGCGATGTCGCATCTCGACGTCGTCCTGCTCCTGCTCGATCCGAAGATGTACGACCAAGCTCTTGAAACGGCTTCCGCCGACGACCGCATCCGCATCGCCGCGCAGGCCGAGCAGGTCGAGTTGATGCTCGAAGAGGCGCGAGCCGTCCTCGGAGAGGACTTCTCAGATGTATAAGATAGATGTATATGCGGCGGACGCAGATGTATCTCACGGATGAGCAACGCAGACGCCTCAAACGGCGCGCGGACGATACGGGCTCGTCGGAAGCCGAGGTGATCCGATCGATCTTGGACGAAGCGCTCGGCATCGACTCGGGAACGAGCGACGCGGTCGCCGCCGTCCTGGCGACCGCCGGGATCTGTAGGGACTATCCCGATTGGCCGGAGTGGCTCCGCGACATACGTGGCCGGACGTTCGAAGAGAGACGACAAGACCTCGGGCCGTGACCGTCTTCGACTCGACGATATTGATCGCCCATCTCCGGGGCATCGAGGCGGCGACGGCCCTGGTCGCCGGCGCCGTGCGGTCGAGCGCTGCGTCCGCGTCTGTGCTCTGTCGCGTCGAGATCGAGGGTGCGATGCGCACGCACGAACGCGCGGACGTCGCTCGATTGTTCGCAGCGATCCAGATCGAGCCGGTGAGCGATCTCATCGCGGCCCGAGCCGGCGAGTTCGCGCGGCGCTTCCGTCGCTCGCACCCGGGCATCGACCTTGTCGATTACGTCATCGCGGCAACCGCGGACGTCCTCGACGCCGAGCTCGCGACCTTGAACGTCAAGAACTTCCCGATGTTCAAACGGCTCCGTCCGGCGTTCTGAGAAAGCGAAAGGCCCCGGCCGAGACCGGGGCCCTCCGTTGGTCAGAGCCCGAGGGTCAAAGGTTCGTTCGCTTCGTCCTCCGGTTGCCCGGAAGTCGTGCGCCCTTCCCCTTCTCACCAGCGGAGGTGCTGACCTTCCGACTGGGCCCGAGGGCTTCGTCGGACGATCCCGTGACGTCTTGCCGGTGCGCCTTGCGGCGTCTCGGCGGTGTCGTTCGGTAACCGCAAGGAGAAATTAGAACGACCCGCCTGTGAATCGCTAGAGCGAAAAACTGTGAATTTCGGACGAGTTTCTGTGGATAACTTGTTCATCTATGCGGGAAACCGTCGATGCGGCATGGTCCTCGGCCTTCGGAGCGACCATCAGCCGCGCCCCGGGCATCCGGATCGTCCGCGACGTCCCGAACCTCGCGCACCGCATCTTGTTGCTCCGGCTCGGTGACGGACTCACGGTCATCGCTCCCTCCGGCATCGACGTCCCGACGGATCTCACTCCGGACGAAGCATTCACGCTCGACTTCGCTTCGTCCCTCGCTCCCGGCCGCGTACTCGGTCCGTCCTTGCATGCGTACGCCGATCGGTCGTGCTTCGTCCCGCAGGAGCCGTGCGACGCGCGCCGGGTCGACGACGCCGGTGGGTTCGACGCGACGGTCGATCTCGCGGAGTGGGGAGAGGGCGGCTTCGGGCACGAGCGAGGCGGCGACGTCTGGTACGCGTGCTTCGACGACGGCGAGCGCGTCGCGATGGGGAACATGACCGACTTCAACGGCGCGCCCGGTGACGTCGGGCTCGTTACGCGACCGGATCAACGTGGGAAGGGGTACGGCGCGCGCCTCGCGAGCGCGATGTGTCTCGATGCGTTCGAAACGGTGGACGTCGTCCGTTACCGCGCGGCGTCCACGAATCTCGCGTCACTAGCCGTCGCACGGAAGCTCGGCTTCGTCCAGGACGGAGCGAACATCGCCGTCAGACTCGACGAGCGATAGCGTCCCTCCCTCATCCCTTGCAATGCCTGACGCTGCCCGGCGGCGCGCAGTTGTTCGGCGTGTTGTGCTGGATCCGTGTCCTCACGGGCCTGACCGGCGCTCCCGCGTTGTAGATCCCGCCGCCGCTCGCGGTCGACTGCGTCCCGCCGGTCCCGCTCACGCCCGCGTGATTCGAGATGATCTTCGAACGGACGATCCGGACGGGCGGACCCATCACGATCCCGCCGCCGAAGGCACCGAGCCCGCCCTGTACTCCACCATTGCCACCGTTGCCGGCGCTGTTGAACGCGAACGTCGTGCTGCGGACCGACGCCGACCCGGTAATGACCGCCAGGCCCCCGCCGAACCCGCCGTTCCCGCCGCTCTGGGTTGTCCCGACGCCGCCGTTGCCCGCGCGGTTCGAGGTCACCTTTGTCCGCGTGAGCGTCAGCGTTCCCACGCTCGAGATCCCCCCACCGTTGCCACCCGATCCGCCGGACGCGAGGCTGGAGCCCCCCACGCCTGCCGCGTTGCCGGTGATCGTCGATCGCACGATCGTCGCTGTTGCTCCGAGGGCGTTGTCGATCCCACCACCGTCCCCGCTTGCGGCGACGGACGCGAACCCGGTTCCGCCTGTTCCCGCCGTGTTCGACGTGACGACCGAACGTACGACGTTCAGCGTCCCACCGTTGAAGATGCCACCGCCGGAGCCGCCGTTCGCTCCGGACGCCCCCGGCGAGCTCGCGCCCGTGCCGGCGATATTCCCCGCTACGGTCACCGATGTGAGCGTCAGATGTCCGAGATTCTCGATCCCGCCGCCGTCCTGACCAGTCGTTCCGAGCGTGGTTTCGGTCGGCAGGAGCCCGTCTTCGATCGTCAGGTGATCGAGTGCAACGGTGATGTTCGGACGGACCTCGAGGATGCGGAAGGCATCTGTGCTATTGCGCAGGATCGTCGCGCCGTTGCCGTGGATCGTGAGCGTATCGAGGATCGCGGGCAAGCCGTCGACGCCGAGCGCGGCGGCTCGCAACACGTAGATACACCCGCGCGAAAGCGAAAGCGTGCTCGGACCTATGGTCATGTTCGCGGCATCGACCGCATTGACGAGCGCGGTCGCATCGCACGGAATAGATGTGGACGCAGCATCCGCATCGGTGACAAGACCTGCGACGAGGAGCGCCACAGCAGCGGCAACGAGAAGTCCCTTACGCACCATTCCCTCCATCTCTAGCCCGAGCAGTGCCTGACGCTCCCTGCGGGAGCGCAGTTGTCGGGCGCGTTGCGCTTGATCTTTGTGTGCCGTGGACTGAATGTCGTCCCGCTTGCGTTGAAGATCCCGCCGCCTGTGCCGGTCGGCGTTCCGGTACCCGCCGCGTTGTGCATGATCTTCGACCGCACGATCGTCGTCGTCCCGTCGACGTAGAGACCGCCGCCCGTTCCGCCGGACGCGTTTGAGCTTCCCGCCGTGTTGCCGGATAGAAGTGAGTTCTTGAGGACGAGCGTGTTCCCGGATTCGTTCGTGATCGCGCCGCCGTGTCCGCCGCCGGTCGTGCTCGAAACGGCCGAATCACCCGCCCCGTTGTTGAGGAAGCGCGTCGACGAGATGCGGACCGTCCCACCGACGTCGCCGTAGCCGTTCGAGAGCGCGCCACCCGATCCGCCGACTCCGGTGCCCGCCGAGCCTGTACCGCCGTTGCCCGCGTGATTGCCCGTGAACGTCGACTTCGTGATGCTCACCGCGCTGTGGAGGTTCGCGAAGCCACCACCGCTTCCGCCACCGCCACCGAACGTAGCCGGAATGCCGCCGTTGCCGGCGCGGTTGTTCGCGAAGGTCGAGCGTATGACCGTTACCGACCCGGCGAAGCTGGCGATCCCACCGCCGTGGCCGCCACCGCCGCCGACGAGCGTGGCGGCCCCATTGCCCCCTGTGCCCGCCACATTGGACAAGAACTTCGAGTTCCGCACTCGCAGCGTCCCGGAGTTGAAGATGCCGCCGCCATTGCCGCCGGCCGTCCCCACTGTCGTGCCGGGAGCGCCCGTTCCCGCGATGTTCGCAACAAGTTGCACGGACGAAAGCGACAGGCTCCCACTGTTGGAGATACCGCCGCCGTTGGATCCGAGGAGGCTGCCCGCCGCCGCCGGTAAAGCGCCGCCCTCGATCGCGAGGTGATCGATCGATGCGCCGGCGGGCGCGACGACCTGCATGATCCGGAACTGTTGAGCGCTGTTCCGGATGATCGTTGCGCCGTGACCGTGGATGGTCAGTTGATCCACGATCGGTGGGAGTCCGTCCATGCCGGACGCCGGCGCCGTCAAGAGGTACGCGCAGTTCGTCGCGAGCGACAGCACGGCGGCACCGGGCGCGGTGTTCGCTGCATTGATCGCACTCACGAGGGAGTCCGTATCGCACGGAACCGACATGGTCGCCGCACCAGCATTCGGTGCGAGCACACCGAAGAGAAGCGTCGCTGCGGAGAAGAAGAGGACGAACCTCCGGAACATCGGGAGCCTCCGTTCGTCAAGCGTGCAACAATCGGACGAGGGTACTTCGCTATGGGCGTTGTCGCTAACCCGAGCAGTTACTCACGTCGCGCCGCGTCCGTGGATCGTGATGCTCGCCGTGATCAGCGGCAGACCGTCGACGCCGGAGAACGGAGCCGTCAGCACGTAGTCACAGTGCGGCGCGAGCTTGAGGACGTCTCCATTCGAGGCCGTACCGATGGCGGCGTTCAGTGCGCTCACGCTGCACGGAACCGAATGGGTTGCCGCGCTCGCCGACGGCAGAAGTCCGCCGAGCATCAGCGCGATCGCAGAACCTACGAGGACGAATCGACGCACCATCCCGCCCCTCCGTTCGTTCGAGATGCGTTCTCAGTCGTTGAGCGCTTCGAGTTCACCGACTCGCGCCGGGTGGCGCAGCTTGGCGATCGCTTTCGCCTCGATCTGGCGGATGCGCTCGCGGGTCAGGTTGAACTCTTTGCCGACCTGCTCGAGCGTGCGCTCGCGTCCGTCGGCGAGGCCGAATCGCAATTCCAAGATGCGCTGCTCGCGCTGCGAGAGCGTCCCGAGGATGTCGCGAAGCTCCAACGCGCTCTTCGTCCGCACGGCTTCTTCGAGTGGCTGATCGACGGCTTCGTCCGCCAGGAAGTCGTGCAGTTCGGAGTCGCCGTCGTCACCGACCGGCGTCGAGAGCGAAACGGTGTCCATCGCCGTCTGGCGGTAGCCCTTGAGCTGCTCGACGTCGATCTCGAGGACGGCCGCGAGCTCTTCGTCCGTCGGGTCGCGTCCGAGATCGGCGAGAAGGTCGGACTCCGCGCGGCGTAACCGGTTGACGATGTCCGCAACGTGGACGGGAAGACGGATCGTCCGCGAACGGTCGGCGAGTCCGCGCGTGATGCCCTGACGGATCCACCATGTCGCGTACGTCGAGAACTTGAATCCCCGGCGCCAGTCGTACTTCTCGACGGCCCGGAGCAAGCCGACGTTGCCGTCCTGGATGAGATCGAGGAGCGGCAGGCCGAAACCCTGGTAGCGGCGAGCGATCGACACGACGAGACGCAGGTTCGACTCGATGAACGCCCGCCGCGCCCGTTCGCCTTCGGCGATCGCCTGGTCGAGACCCGCTCGCGTCTTCGCCGAGAGGGTGCCGTTGCCTTTGGCAAGGCGCTTTTCGGCAGCAACCCCGGCCTCGATGGCTTTCGCGAACGTGACTTCCTGGTCCGCGGCGAGAAGGGGATGACGCCCGATCTCCCGGAGATATACGCGGACGAGATCCTCGCCCGACGTGTCCTCTACGGCTCTAACCATGGCGAAGCGGCGTCGGGAACGTCATCGGTGAATCGACAGCCTACGCTTTTTCGGTTCGGCGTGGGGCCTGGCGGTCGGCCGCCGTCGGGTCTGCGCTGATGCCCTCCGAACAAGGAGGCAGGCGTCGGGCCACCGGAGGTTGTCACCGACTACGAGCTGATCGCTTACTCATCGCTCGCCGTGATTCCTGTTAGAGTGCTGTTATCCCGCTCGACTGCTGTGTCGACGGTCGTCGACATCTCATGAGTCGACGGGGCCCTTGGAAGGCCCACCGAAGAAGTGGGCCGAAACTCCCACCGAAAGCCAAGGAGTAGCTCTTTGTCTCGCACCACCTTCAGTGATCTCGGCGTGCCCGATGATCTCGTCAGCATCCTTTCGCGCCGCGGTGTGACCGCGCCGTTCCCGATCCAAGCAGCGACGCTTCGCGACGCGTTGGCGGGACGCGACATCGCCGGCAAAGCCCCGACCGGGTCGGGCAAGACCCTCGCCTTCGGCCTCGCCCTCGCGGTGCGCGCGCGTCGCGGGAAGCCGAAGCGTCCTACCGTTCTCGTGCTCGTTCCGACGCGCGAGCTCGCCGCGCAGGTTGCGAAAGAGGTCGAACCGCTGACCGCGGCGCGCAAGCTCCGCGTCGCGACCGTCTACGGCGGCGTCGGCTACGGCGAGCAACGCTCCGCGCTTCGTCGCGGGGCCGATGTGCTCGTCGCGTGCCCGGGCCGGCTCGAAGATCTCCTCGAACAGCGCGAGCTTGTGCTCGACGACGTGTCGATCGCCGTCATCGACGAAGCCGATCGCATGGCCGACATGGGATTCCTACCGGCGGTGCGACGCCTGCTCGATCGCACGCGATCCGACCGCCAGACCCTGCTCTTCTCCGCGACGCTCGACGGCGATGTCGACGTACTGATGAAGCGCTACCAGAACGACCCCATTCGTCACGCGACGAAGGAAGAGCACGCCGGTGAGGTGCATCACGTCTTCTGGCGCGCGCGCCAGGAACAGCGGTTGAACCTGACCGCCGATCTGATCAAGAAGCACGAGTCGGCCATCGTCTTCTGCCGGACGAGACACGGCGCCGACCGTCTCGCGAAGCAGTTGAAGGAGCACTCCGTGCGCGCGGCGGCGATCCACGGGAGCCGCACGCAGTCACAGCGCGACCGCGCGCTGGCCGACTTCAAGAACGGACGCGTTCGCGCGCTCGTCGCGACCGACGTCGCGGCGCGCGGCATCCACGTCGACAACGTCTCGTGTGTCATCCACTTCGATCCGCCTTCGACGGACAAGGACTACGTCCACCGCTCCGGACGGACAGGTCGAGCCGGTGCGGACGGAACCGTCGTGTCGCTCGTCGCTCCGCACCAGGACGGCGAGGTCCGCGCGATCCAGAAGGCGCTCCGCATGCCGACGCGCATCGAGCATCCGTCGGGCCATCCGACGTCTTCGCCCCGTCCGTCGCCGCAACGCCGTCGACGTCCGCAACGCACGCGCGCGCGGGGCTAGGCTCGATCGATGGAGCTTCGCAACATCGCGATCATCGCGCACGTCGACCACGGCAAGACCACGCTCGTCGACGCGATGCTCAGGCAGACCGGCACCTTCGCCGCGCACCAACAGGTCGTCGAGCGGGTCATGGATTCGATGGACCTCGAGCGCGAGAAGGGCATCACCATCATGGCGAAGGTCGCGTCGGTCACGGTCGAGGGCACGCGGATCAACATCGTCGACACGCCGGGACACGCCGATTTCGGCGGCGAGGTCGAACGTTCACTCCACATCGTGGACGGAGCCCTGCTCCTCGTTGATGCGTCCGAAGGTCCGCTTCCGCAGACGCGGTACGTCCTGCATAAAGCGCTGCATCTCGGCCTCCCGGTCGTCGTGTGCCTGAACAAGGTCGACCGCAAGGACGCGCGTCCGAAGGAAGTGCTCGACGAGGTCTACGAGCTCTTCTTCGACCTCGATGCAGCCGAACACCAGATCGAATTCCCCGTCGTCTACGCGAACGCGAAGGAAGGGCGCGCGGGTCCGCAGGCCGACAAGCTCGGCGACGACCTCAAACTGCTGTTCGAGAGGATCATCGCGACGGTCCCCGCACCGACGCACGATCCGGAGCATCCGCTCCAGATCATCGTGTCGAACCTCGACGCCGATCCCTACGTCGGACGGCTCGCGATCGGACGCGTCCGTCACGGTGAAGTGACCGATGGGCAAAACGTCGTCGTGCTCGGCGAACGTGAACCGGGTCCCGCCCAGCGGATCAGCAAGCTCATGACGCCGTCCGGTCTCGGATGGGCGCCGTCGGACAAAGCCGAAGCCGGCGACATCGTCGCGATCGCCGGACTCGGCGACGTTCTCGTCGGCGAAACGATCGCCGATCCGACCGATGCGCGCGCACTGCCGGTGTTGCGTGTCGATCAGCCGTCGCTTCACATGGAGTTCGGGGTGAACACGTCACCGCTCGCCGGACGCGACGGCAAGTACCTCACCGGCCGTCACCTCAAGGCGCGTCTCGAACGCGAAACGCTCGGCAACGTGTCGATCCGCGTGCAACAGACAGCGCAGCCGGACGTCTACGAGGTGCAAGGGAGAGGCGAGCTTCAGCTCGCGGTGTTGATCGAACAGATGCGTCGCGAAGGTTACGAGCTGCAAGTGTCGAAGCCCGAAGTCATCACGCGCGAAGAGAACGGCAAGACGCTCGAACCGGTGGAAGACGTGACGATCGACGTCCCCGAGGAGTTCATCGGGGTCGTGACCGAACAACTCTCGCTGCGCAAAGGCCGCATGGCCTCGCTCGCGAATCACCAAACGGGTTGGGTGCGTCTCGAGTTCCGCGTCCCGGCGCGCGGCCTGCTCGGATTCCGCTCGCAGATGCTGACCGACACGAAAGGGACCGCGATCCTGCATCACGTCTTCGCCGGATACGAGCCGTGGATGGGCGACATCCGCCACCGCCTCACCGGCGTGCTCGTCGCCGACCGCGCCGGCAACACGACGGGCTACGCGCTCGATCAGTTGCAGGAACGCGGTGAGTTGTTCGTCGGTCCAGGGACCGAGGTCTACCAGGGAATGGTCGTCGGCGAGAACGCGCGGCAGGAAGACATCGACGTGAACCCCACGCGTGAGAAGCAGAAGACGAACATCAGGTCGGCGATGGCGGACGAGGCTATCCGTCTCGTCCCGCCGCGTCCGATGTCACTCGAGCAAGCCCTCGAGTTCATCGCCTCGGACGAGCTCGTCGAGCTGACGCCGGGTTCGATCCGCTTGCGCAAGCGCTACCTCGATCCGACGGTGCGTAAGCGCGAAGCGCGGAAGCGCTAAGTGTCCGTGCCGGGCCGGCGCTCGAGCTCCGAACCCGGGTCACCTTTGTAGCCGGCCGGATACGTGAGCGCGAGCTCTTCCGGCGTCGGGTTGCGGTGCTCGCGAGCTTCGTCCGGCAAGAGATCGACGATGGCGGACATGATCGCTTTCGTGTCCGCGTCGGGATCGCCGTAGGCCAGCGGCACCGGAGGTCCTCCGCGCACCGTCACGAGAGGACGCTTCAGCGGATTCATGTTCGGCAAGCGCGCGCTGCGCGGCCAGACCTTCTCCGTGCCCCAGAGACCGAGCGGGATCACCGGTGCCTTCGTCATCGCCGCGAGGCGAGCGGCGCCCCAGCGTCCTTTCAGTTCGGGATCGAAGAACGCCGGACCCCGGGGGATCGTCCCTTGCGGCATCAAGCAGATCATCTCGCCGGCTTCGAGCGCTTCGGCCGCGGCTTGGAGTGGTTCGTCCGACCCGGTGCCTCGTTCGACGCGGATGCCGCCGGCGGCGCGCGCCATCGCACCGACGAGCGGCGCGTCGAAGACTTCCTTCTTCCCGAGGAAGCGCGCGACGCGTCCGGTCTGCATGAGCGCGAGACCCACCGTGACGGCGTCGAAGTACGACCGATGATTCCCGACGACGATCGCGGGCCCTTCGCTCGGGACGTTCTCGAGGCCCGAGAACTCGAAGCGCGCGATCGTGACGAGCTCCGGACGCGTGAACGGACGTCCCCACTCCTGGATCTCGCGGCCGAAGATGCGCGCGACGCCCGCCGGTGAGCGAAGCGAACGCGTCGGCCAGCCCTTCAACCACGCGAGCGGCGCGAGTCGCGGATCGGGATCGACGACGACCGGGTGGCCGACTTCAGCGAGCAGCGCCGCGTCGTGGAAGCCGCCGCCGTAGAACCACGACCGCTTGAGGGACGCACCGTTCGCGCGCGCCCACGTACGTACGGCGTCGAGCTTGCCCCGTCCCATGACTTCACCGATCACCGCCGTGAAGCCGAGAGCGTCGAGCAGCTGTTCGACGTCGTCTGTGCGGCGTTTCGTGGTTGCGATCAGACGATGACGTTTGCCGCGGTGCTCGTCGATGATGCTGCGCGCGTGCGAGTGGAGGTCGCCGTTGCGATCGAGGATGCCGTGATCGAGGTCGAAGAACGCAACGCTTCGCGACGGACGAGGCTGGTCGCTCATTCCGCCGGGACGCCGGCCGCCGCGAACAGCTCGCGGTAACCGTCCTTGATGGAGCGGATCAACAGATCGAGATCGGTGACGGCGGCGGGGTCCGTTTGCACCCCCATGAACAGCGTTCCCGCGTACGACATGACGGTGATATTCCACGCCGTTCCCGCGACGGGGCCCATCGGATAGAAGTGCGTCGCCTTCGCTCCGGCGACGTACACGTGGAAGGGCGCGCCGCGCACGTTCGACGTCGCGAAGTCGATGCGCGCGGCCTGGCTTCGTCCGATCCCCGTGACGACGGACGTCGGCAGCAGGTTCGCGAGGCCGGACAACGCACCCATCAGGTCGGCGCCACCCGTCACTTCGCCCCGCCGGGAGCCCATCGCGTCCTTCAATTCGTTGAAGCGCTCGACGGGATCCTTCTTGCCGCCTTCGATATGGACGATCGACGGTGTGAACGCATTGCCGCCCGCCGACGCGTCATTCCGTGTCGACACCACGAACGTCGCGTTCAGGAACGGCACCTCGACGTCGTAGAACTCGTGGTACTTCATCGCTCCGATCGCGGCGCCGGTGACGAAGAAGTCGTTGAGCGAACCGCCGAGGTGCTTTGCGGCTTCGCGTGCGGCGTCGAACGGCACGTCGAGCACGTCGAAGTCGCGGTGACGGCTGCGTTCCTTCCAGAGCGGAGAGCCGGGTCCGCTGCCGCCGAGTTGTCCCCGCGCGGACTCGACGGCCTTCGTCACGTTTGAAACCGCTTCAGCGACACGCGGCGGATCGGCGGCGACGAGCGCGGCTTCACCAACCGTTCGCCGGACGATGCCGAGGAGGCGGCGCAGCGTATGCGCCGTCGTGCTCACGACAGAGCTCGCGAAGTCCTCGTCCGGTGCTTCGTCCGGCGTGGCGTTCAGGATCTCCTTCAGATCGACCTCGGGCGGCATCGCCGGGCGCTCCTCGAGATCCATGTAGCGCTCCGCGAGACGGACGCCGCCCTCGCCGTCGGTCACGGTGTGATGCAGCTTGCTGAACAGCGCGCCGCGTCCTTCCGAGAGTCCGTCGATCACGACGAACTGCCAGAGCGGCCTCGTCCTGTCGAACGGTTCGCGGAGGAGCGTGCAGCAGAGGTCGTACAGCTGACGGTCGTTGCCCGGCTTCGGCAGCGAGAGGTGGCGGAAGTGGTAATCGAGCTCGAACTCGCGGTCGGGGATCCATGCCGGGGGAGCGAGGCGTCCGAGTACGGGAGCGACGCGTTCGCGCAGACGCGGGATCTCCGCGACGGCCTGAGCGATCTTCCGACGCAGGTACTCGAAGTCGAGCGTTTTCTCGCAGATCGTGACGGAGCCGATGTTCGACGACAGACGCGGATCGTGCTCGACGTTCCACATCATCGCTTCGGCGTCGCTCATCTTCGACTCGAAGCGCATCTCGCGGTCGGGCGCCATGGAGGCCTGAGTCTACGCTTCCGGGTATCGTCGGGGTGTTGACGACCGACCAAACCCCGCAGCAGCCGCCCGTCACCGACGCGTCGAAGCTCCTGCGTATCGGGACGATGATCCGCGAGCTGCTCAACGAAGCGCGCCGCGCGCCCCTCGACGAGGACGGACGTGAGCACCTTCGCGAGATCTACACGAAATCGGTCGCCGAGCTGAGAGAGGTGCTCTCCCCCGAACTTCGGGGCGAACTCGACGATCTGACCGTGCCGCTGGACGGAACGGCTCCGTCCGAATCGGAATTGCTCGTCGCGCAGGCGCAGATCGTGGGCTGGCTGGAGGGGCTGTTCCACGGCCTGCAGGCGTCCGCGATGGCGCAATTCGCGCAGCAGCAGCAAGCTGCGCGGGTCCTTCCGGACGCCGATACGTCCGGTTACCTCTAGAACCCGACCGGGTACCTCCTTGGGAAGAAAGGAGGCGACATGGCGTACGTACGCAGTGATTACGATGCGCCACCGCTCGTGCAGTGGCGCGCAGTCTTTGCCGGCGCTGTTATCGGGATCGGCGTGCTGATCCTTCTGTCCGCGCTGTTCGCGGCCATCGGCTTCGGCGCGCATTCCACGACGGTCTCCGGCAACTTCCGGTGGTTCGAAGCCGGCTCGGCGATCTTCGCGATGTTCCTCGGCGCGTATCTCGCGGCGTGGTTCTCCGGCGTTCGCGGTTTCGGCTCCGGTATCGCCAACGCGATGACCCTGTGGGGTCTGACCGTCCTCGGCGTGGTGCTCGTTGCCGTTCCGTCGGTCATGAGCATCTTCAACCTGAAGCTCGCGTTCCTGTCGTCGACGACCACCAGTGGTGCCGTCGCCGCGACGGGTTCGTCGCCGCACGCCGTGCTGTGGACCACTTTCTGGGCCATCGTTGTCGGCCTCGGAGCGGCTCTGCTCGGTGGGATCCTCGGCGGCGTGATGCCGCGGGCGTACTACGGAGCGGCTCCCGTCTACGACGAGACCCGCGCTGCCCCGCCGGTCGAGTATCGCCGCGCTGGGTAGCTGAAGCTCGAGCATTGGGAAAAGTGCCCTGTCCGGGTGTGGGCGGGGCACTTTTTCGTTTATAACGAGACACGTGGAAACGCGGCGGCTCGGTCGGACGGAACACCAGTCATCGCTCGCGATCCTGGGCGGAGCTGCGTTCGCGCAGTGTTCGTCCGAGGAGGCCGAGCGCGGATTCCACGACGCGATCGCGCGAGGCCTGAACCATCTCGACATCGCGCCGCGCTACGGCGCCGCCGAAGACCTTGTCGGTCCGTTCGTTCCCGCTGTGCGCGACAAGTTGTTCGTCGCGTGCAAGACGACCCGCCGCAACGCCGACGGTGTTCGCGCGCAACTCGAAGAATCACTGACGAAGCTCGGTTGCGATTCGTTCGACCTGTACCAGATGCACGCCGTCACCGATCTCGAAGTCCTCGAGGACCGTACGGCTGCCGCCGAAGAGATCTTGCGGGCCCGAGATGAGGGCCTCGTCCGCTTCGTGGGGATCACCGGCCACAACGACGGCGCACCGGCCGCGCATCTCGAAGCGTTGAAGCGGTTCGATCTCGACACGGTGATGTTCCCGGTGAATGCGCGTATGTGGTCGCAGTCGGATTACCGCCGTGACGCGGACGCGTTGCTCGAGCTGTGTGCCGCGCGGGACGTCGGTGTGATGGCGATCAAGGCTGCCGCCCGCAAGCCGTGGACGTCAGACGACCGTTTCGCGACCACGTGGTACGAGCCGTGGCCCGATCCGTCCGCCGGCATCGCGTTCACGCTTTCGGTGCCGGGTGTGCACGCGTTCTGCACGCCGGGAGATCTTGCGATGCTGCGCGAGTCGATCACCGCGGCCGAGGGCTTCGTCCCACTGGACGACGACGCTCGGAACGCCGCGGTCGAAGCCGCCGCCGAGCTCCCGTCGATCTTCCCGCTCGGGGCGTAGATTCCGCAGAAGCGCTAGGGCGTCACCAGGATCTTGCAGTGGTCGTCGGGATTCGCGAGGTCCGTGAACGCTTGCGGCACGCCCTCGATCCCGACTTCACCCGTGATCAGCGGACGAACATCGATCTCCTCCGACGCGATCGCATTCAGCGTCGACGCGAACTCGAACGGGTCGTAGCCGAGGGCGAACCGGATCTCGAGCTCCTTGCCGATCCCGATGATCGGACGAACCGTGTCGTTCTCCATGCACACGCCGACGACGAGCACGCGCGCCATGCGTGGTGCGTCCTTCATCGCTTGATCGAGCATCCCCGGGACGCCGACGGCTTCGAAGATGACGACGGGCTTGACCCCGTCGACGCGGCGCCACGCTTCGACGGCCGGTTCTTCACGCGGATCAACCGCTTCATGCGCACCCATCGTGAGCGCGAGCTTGCGCCGCGCCGGCGAGAAATCGGCGGCGACGATCGGTTCGACGTCGAGGCGACGGAGCGCGGAGATCACGGCGAGGCCGACGGGACCGGCGCCGAGGACGACCGCTGCTTCACCGGCTTTGATGCCGGAGCGATTGACGGCATGCAGCCCAACGGCCATCGGTTCGGTCAACGCGGCGTGCCGCGGATCGCAACCGTCCGGGATCTTCAAGGCCAAGGGCGCGGCGAGCACCATGTATTCCGCGTATCCGCCGCCGTAGGTGTTCGAGTACGCACCGATCGGTTCGATCATGTTGTTCGGATCGGACGAACCCGTGAGCATCACCGGGATCGACACGACGCTGTCGCCGACGCCGACGGCGCCTTGCGTGTCCGGGCCGAAGTCGAGCACTTCCGCGGAGAACTCGTGGCCCATCACGATGTCTCGTCCGAGGTCGAGACCGGACGTGCCGATCGGGCCGAGCTCCTGACCGACCTGCACCATCTGCTCGGCGAACTTCAGGAAGTGCAGGTCGCTCCCGCAGATGCCGCAGGCGATCGTCTTCACGAGGATCTGTCCGGGCCCGGGCTTCGGTTCCGGCACGTCGTCGACGACGAGATTGTTCGGCCCCCGCATCACGGCTGCGCGCATCATCTCTCCTTAGCTATGAACCTGAAGTAGGAACGTCTCGCGGTCGGGACCGGGAAGCGGCTCCGGCTCGCGCTCACCGCGACGGGACCAGGCTTCGAGCACGCGCGGCATGATCGACTGGTCCGTCAGCATGGCGTACGGCGAGGAGAGCAGGTTGAAGCCGCGCGTCCAGACGCGCGACACCTCAGCGTCGGTGCGGACGAGATGGAAGAGCCCGTCCTGGACGACGGACCGCATGTACTCGTCGGCCTCCGACAGCTTCTCGCCGCGCGCGACTTGCGCATTAACGCGGTCCTGCGCGACGGACGCTTCGTACCACGGAACCAGTTCGCGCTTCGTCGCTTCGTCCAACGCGAGCTCGATCTGATTCCCCGCTCGGATCGCGTCGACGAGCAGCGTCCCGTGGACGAGGCCGAGCGAGCAGCCGCGTCCGTACAAGGGATTCGTACAGACGGACGAATCCCCGATAGCTACGAATCCCGTGACCCGCGGCTTCCCGTCTCGGACGAACCACCGCACGCGGTTGATCAGTCCGCCCATGTAGTGGAGGTCGCCGATCGGTTCGGAAACGGCAGGGTCCGCCCAGATCCGCATGAGATCGACGAGCATCACGGCCGCGTCGAAACGCGCCGGATCGCGGAGGTCGCGCATCTCGTCGTCGTCCGTTGCGTGCGCGATCGTGATCGAGAACGTGTCGTTGTCCCCTCGGAAGACGGCGAACTTCATGTAGCCGAGATCGGCTCCCATGAAGGGGAACGGGTTCGGCGCATCGCCGCGCAACCGGTAGAACCTCGACAGGTACACGATGCCCGTGTCGCTCTTCTCCTCCGGGACGTCGAGCATCGAGACGAGTCGCGACGGCCGTCCCGTTGCGTCGATGACGAGATCGGCGTGCTCGTCGCCGTGATCGGTGCGCACACCTGTGACGTGTGTTCCGTCCATCAGCAGGCCGGTGACGCCGACGCCGTCGCGCAGATCGATGCCGGCTGCGTCGAGCGCGACCTTGCGAAGCGTCCATTCGAAGGTCGTCCGCCGGCAGGCGAGCATCACGAGGTCTTCGTCGCCGGGTTGCGGCGTCTTGTCCTCGATCGTGGACGGAACCATGTCCGCCCAGCCGACCTCGCGGACGCCCGACTCGAGCAACGCGGCGCGAACTTCCGGAAGCTGATCGCGGAGCAGGTTGCGTCCGCGCGCGAGAAACGCGTGCGAGTGACGGACCTGCGGCGCGCCGCGCCGGTCCCAGTGGAACGCTTCGTCGGGATCGGCCGGAAGGGGAGTGGCGTCTCGTTCGAGCAGCACGACGTCGTGACCGTCACGCGCGAGCAGCAACGCCGTTCCTAAGCCGGCAACGCCTGCCCCAACGACGATCGCGCGCATATAGCGCGGATGCTACCGGACGGCTTCGGTGTGTCCGTCTTCGATCGCGACGACGCGCGACGACGCTTTCGCGAGCTCTTGATCGTGCGTCGCCACGACGAGCGTCGCGCCGTGCTCGCCGGATAGCCAGCCGAGCAGTTCGATGATCTCTTGACCCGTCCGTCGATCGAGGTTGCCCGTCGGTTCGTCCGCGAAGATCACGCGCGGATCGTTCGCGAGCGATCGCGCGACCGCGACGCGTTGCTGTTCGCCGCCGGAAAGTTGCGAGGGGAGGTGCGGCGCGCGTTCGCCGAGCCCGACCTCTTCGAGACGTTCCTGCGCGACGCGCCGGCGGTCGTCGGGCTTGATGCCCGTCGGTGCGAGGGCCGCTTCGATGTTCTGCGCGGCGGTGAGCGTCGGGATCAGGTTGAACTGCTGGAAGACGAAACCGAACGTCTTCAGTCGAACGCCCGCGAGCGCGCTGTCGCTCATCGATCCGAGATCTTGCCCTTCGAAGGACACGACTCCGGACGTCGGGCGGTCCATCCCGCCGAGCAATTGCAGGAGCGTCGACTTCCCCGAACCGGACGGACCGATCAGACACACGAACTCGCCCGGTTCGATGTCGAGCGACACGCCGTCGACGGCGCGCACTTCGTTCGGCGCTTTGCCGAACGTACGCGAGACGTCCTTGAGCTCGAAGAGGCTCATCCGACGTCCCGCATCGCATCGGCCGGACGGAGCCGTGCCGCGCGCATCGCGCCGATCAGACCGGCGGCGAGTCCGCCGACGATCGCAAGCGCGCCGGCGATGATCAGCCACTCGACACTGATGGGAGCCGTGAGCTTCACCGCTTGTTGCGCGTTGGCGGCAGCGAATCGTCCGAAGCCGAACGGTCCGCCGCCTCGTCCGAAGCCGGGGCCGTTGTCGACGGGTCGCGCCGTGAGCGACGGCGCGAAGGCACCGAGCACCGCGGACGCGAGCACACCGAGACCGATGCCGACGATGCCGCCGAGTAACCCCTGCGTCACCGTCTCGCCGACGATCTGCCGGACGACGAGCTTCGGCGCCCAACCGATCGCCTTCAATGTGCCGAGCTCACGCGTGCGCTTCGCGACCGACGACAGTGTGAGGAAGATCGCGATCAGGAAGGCGGAGATCAGTCCGACCAGCGCGAGGACGAGCCCGAGACGCTTGATGAGGTTCCCGGAGTCGACGAGCGACCCCGCTACCTGCTTCGCGAGGTCGGACGCATCCGAAACGCTCGACGCCGGTATGTCCTTCGAGATCGCGCTCGACACCGTCGGCACCTTCGATGCGGACGAAGCACGCGCGTAGACGATGTTCACCTCGCCCGTGTGGCCGGAAACGGTCTGCAGATCCTGTTTCGTGGTGTAGATGTCGGCGGCCTGTCCACCGAGCGGCGGTTCGACGATGCCGACGACCTTGAACGACGTCGTCTTCATCGTGATCGTCGATCCGACGCTGAGCTTGTTCGCGCTCGCGTAGCTCTGCGAGACCATCGCTTGCCCGTTGCCGCCGAGGAAGTTGCCCTTCGTCACCTGCTCGGGCGTGATCATCCCGATGTCGGCGTTCGGGTCGATGCCCGCAACGGTGTACGTGCGGGACTGGATGTTCGTCTGCGGCGTGTTGACGTTCGTCGTGAGGTTCTGACGCGGGATGCGGAACGTGAACGCTTGATTGGCGAACCTCGCCGGCAAGCACTTCTGCACGGCGGCGAATCGTCCGCCTCCGCGACCGCCGTCACCGCCACCGAAGCCGCCGCCGTCTCCGCCGCCGGGGGACGGCGTATCCGCGGGTGTGTTGGCCGCCATGCACGAATTGAACGCGCTCTGCTCGGCCGGAGTCATCGGTGCGATCTTCTGCGTCTGCGTCACGGTTTGCCCGCCGGCTTGGATCGTCGCCGTGATCTTGGGGATCGTCCCGGACTGGTGGATGCCTCGGAGCACGAGCGCCGTCGACGTCGTATCGACGCCCGTGACGTGCGAGATCTGCGTTGGCTCACTCGTGCCGAAGGCGGGTTGGGTGTCGAAGAACGTGTCGGTCGAGAACTTGTCGCCGGGTTTTCCGAGCTTCGAAAGGTCGGTCTGCAGACCGCCGGACAGCAATGCGACCGCTCCACCGGGGAGGAAGTTCTGCTTCGTCACCGTGAGGTCCGTCCCGACACCGGCGAGCGGACC
>JAICYB010000107.1 GCA_025934435.1 Actinomycetes bacterium
AAGCGGATCACCGGCTCGGCCGCCGGCACGCGCCGCACGAGCCGCTGGAAGGCGACGAGATCCGCGCCGCTCACCGGACGTTCGAACGCGACGTCCTTGATGGACGTCGTCGAGCGCACGACCTCGTATTCTTCGTCCGCCGGTGGATGGTCGATCACGATGTGGAACATGAACCGATCGAGCTGCGCTTCGGGCAGCGGATACGTGCCTTCGAGCTCGATCGGGTTCTGCGTGGCAAAGACGTAGAACGGCTCATCGAGGGTGTACGTACGTCCCTGGATCGTCACGCGATGCTCCTGCATCGCTTCGAGCAGCGCAGACTGGGTCTTGGGCGGCGTCCGGTTGATTTCGTCCGCGAGCACGATGTTGGCGAAGATGGGCCCGGGCGCGAACACCATCTGGCGGCGCCCGCTCGACGGATCTTCCTGAATCAGATCGGTGCCCGTGATGTCGGACGGCATCAGGTCCGGCGTGAACTGGATGCGCGAGAACTTCAGCTCCAGCACGCGCGCGAGCGTATGGATCAGCAGCGTCTTGGCCAGACCGGGGACGCCCACGATGAGGCTGTTGCCGCCGACGAACAGCGTCAACAACACTTCGTTCACCACGTCGTCCTGACCGACGATGGCCTTGCGCAGCTCCGCGATGATCCGATCGCGGCCCGTCTTCATCCTGTCGGCGAGCGCGATATCGTCGGGCGAATCGAGATCAACACTGTTTGTCACTGTCGTCACAAGGCCTCCAAGCTCCGTCCGATGCGTGGTCCCGATGCCGGCCGTCCGACCCCTGTCTATTTCCCGCCCGCATCCTTGATCTGGCGCGTCTTGAGCGCCAGCTCGGTCGCGAGATTCTCCAATTCCTGTTCGTACTTCGCCGGATCCATGCTCCCTTTCATCAGCTTGAGCGAATCGATCCGGCGTTCGAGATCCTGCCGTTCGAGGTAGAGCGCCCGCAGCTTGGGATCGGCGGGAAGCGCCTCCTGGTTGATCGACCCGAGGCTGAGCACCGCCGCCGTCTTGCCGTCCTTCGCCTGAGCGCCAGGCTCCTGGCTGCCTTCCTTGTCGCCATTGTCGTCGAGAACAGGGTTCTCGAGCGGCATCAATCCCTCGCGCGTGTACTGCGCGGCGACCTGCGTCTTGGCGTATTGAAAGGCCTCGAGAATCGACACCTTTCCGTCGTGGTCGGCGTCGGCCGCGGGGTCAGCGAACGCGTCCACGAACGGACCGCCAAACAACGTCGCGTAGTGCTGGCCCGCCTGCGCGGCGGCAATGATCACGCGCCCCGGACCCGACAGCGCCTCGACGAAGGGAGCGCTCGAGCTCGTCGTATCGACGAACACGATCCGCCTCGATCGCAGATGCGCGAGGAGCGGCGCAAAATCCGCGGGGGTCATGTCGGGCCCCGGCAGATTGAATTTCGCCACCTGGCCGTCGAACGTGCCGAACCCGAAGAGCACGATGACGACCGTGTCATCGGCCGTCGACTGCGTCGCCAGCGCGCCGAACGCTTTGACGATCGCCGCGCGCGTGGCCTGCGGTCCCGAGAGCGACACGACCTGCGCCGCCGGGACGCCGAGCTTGTCCGTCGCGACTGCCGCGAGCTTTGCGCCCCACTTGTCGAACAACGCCCCGTGCTCCTCGTCCCCCCCGAGACCGACCACGATGAGCAGGTGCGTGCTCTGGGCGGACGCCGCGATGGGCGTCGCGAGCCACGCCAGCACCAACGCGAGTGCCGTGATGATCGTCTTCAGCATTCGGCGTCCAAGCCTTCGCTACGCGAGCCGCCAGACGCGCCGCACGCTCCATTCGGCGCACAGCAGCGTCAGCAGCGCGATGAGCAGAATCGGCATGTGCCAGAGATCGCGCTCCTCGACCGCGGTGACGCCGCGGCCGGAGTACTTCAGGTCCTCCGGCAGCGCCGAGATCGCGCTGGCCGGATAGAACCGGCCTCCGGTCTCCTGCGCGATGCGCCGGAGCAGCGGACCATGCATCGCCGCGTCGAAGTACTCCGCGTCGTCGGGCGCGGCTCGCACGTGCGTCGTGGACGTTCCGACGCTCTTGGCGTCGCGCGTCGCGTCGACCTTCGCTTCGTACCAACCCGCCGCCTCCGTGGTGAACGTGCCGCGGTACTCGCCGTTCTTCTCGCCGGTCCACTGCATCGGCACGTCGGTCGTCCGGCCGCTCGGGGACGTCACGTGGGCGACCACGGAGGCGTCGTTGAGCTCGATGTACCGCGCATCGACGACGTCGCAGGTCAACGACACGGGCCGGCCGGGTTCGACCCGATCCTCGTCCGCGTGGCAGTCGACGGGATCCGGCACGCCGTCGACGGTCCACCGCAGGATCTGGCGCCAGAAATTCTCGTACGTCTGATCTTCCACGGGCACCGCGGCTTGCATTTGCCAGAGCCACGAATCCTGCACGGGAAAGGCGATCGACTTGCCGCGGCCGTAGCGCTCGTACGCGAGGACGACACGCTCGCGATGGCGATCGTCCGTACCCGACAACAGCGTCGTCGCGCCCGGCTTGATCGATTCGATCAGATTCGCCGTCGTCAGCTCGGGCATCGTTTTCCATCGCTCGGCCGAGGCTTCTTCGGTGTCGCCAAGCTGCGTGACCGCGTGCGCGGCGCCGGCGCGCGTCGGGTGCACCTTGACGTGCGCGACGCCGCCGCCGGATTTTTCGAGCACGACGGGCATCGCATCCGCGACGGGCGTGCCGGTGTAGCCCCCTTCGGCAAAGGCGTGCGGACCGCCCAGCAGCAGCAGGCCGCCGCCGCGCACGTCGACGAAGTCGGCGATCATGCGCAGCTGATCGGCGGTGAACGCGCTCGCCTCGATCGATCCGAGCACGAGGCCGCGATACGCGAACAGCTCCTCGCGCGTTTTCGGGAAACCCGCGACGAGCTCGCCGCCGCCAGGATCCACATCGAAGCGGTAGTACTTGTTTTCAGCCGTCCGCTGCAGCGTGACGAGCTGCAGGTTCGGATCGTCGCCGACGGCGCGGCGTACGAACTTCATCTCGAACCGCGGCTCCCCTTCGTAATAAAGGATGCGCTCGCGGCGGTCCTTCACGTCGATCTGCACGTCGCGCTGATTGTTCTCCGTCACGACTTCGCCCGGCTGCGCCGCCACCTTCAGGCGGAACACGCGCGGACCGGCCTGGTCGGCCGTGAAGCGAACGCGCACGGCCACGGGATCCCCGTCGGACGGCAGGCGCACGGGCTGCGACCCGACGATGCGATCGCCATCCTCGACGTCGAGCGTGACGGTCTGACCGGCATAGCCGGTCTGCGTGAGGATCGCGTCGACGAGAAGCGAGGTGCCTTTCAGCGCCGTCCGCGGCGTCGACACTCGGCCCACCTGGATGTCGTGCGAGAGCGTCTCGTTCCCGACCCCCACCGTGAACACCGGCAGCGACTCCGCCTTCGACGCGAGCAGCGCGTCGGTGACCGTCTTGTCCGACGTATCGGCGCCGTCGGTCACCACGACGAGGCCGGCGACCGGCAGGCCCGCCAACTCCTGGC
>JAICYB010000025.1 GCA_025934435.1 Actinomycetes bacterium
CACCAGTCGCGGCGTCCGGTCTCGATCGCCCACATGAGCATCTTCTGGACCTCGCCCGGCGTCGGGATCTGTTCGTCGGTCACGGCTTTGATCGACGTGCCTTTCCGGGCGCGGCCGTCGCTCGAGCTTCGCCGGGCCAACGGGATGTCCATGCAAGGGTTGTCCCGCCGCGCGATGAGTTGTTCTTCGATGCCCCACCGGAACGATTGTTGGAGGACGGTTCGCGCGAAGCGCGCGCCCGTGCGTGACGGGCAGACACGGAAGAACTCGCGCTTCAGGTCGGCCGTCGTGATGAGGGCGGCGTCGTGCTTTCCGATCAGGGGCACGACGAAGAGATCGAGGACGCGACGGTAGTCACGCTGTGTACGCGGACGGATGGGTTCGTCCGAACGCGTTCCCGTCTTCCACTCGAACCATGCCTCGCAGAGAGCACCCACCGACAAGTGGTCGCCGGCCGGCGGTGCACCGAGATCCGCGCGGATCAGAGCCCTTTCGTGCTGCCGAGCGGCGATCAGATCATCGATCGCTGACTGGATCGCTTCGAGCGAGTCGCGAACGATGGGTTTCGGCCGGACGAGAACGCGTAATCGCCGACCGTGTTGCTGGATCGTGAAGCCGCGATATTTCATCCCACCTCCCGTTTTGGATGCATTTCTGGATGCAAACTGCATCCAATCGCTCAGAGCGTAGAAGGAGGCAGTGACAGAACTGCTGGTGGGAGCTCCGGGGGTGGGACTCGAACCCACAACCTACGGATTAACAGTCCGCCGCGCTGCCAGTTGCGCCACCCCGGAACGGGTCGTCCGATGCTACAGCACCGCGCGAGCGACCTATTCGATCAGGTCTTCGAGCTTCTCGATCTTGCTCGGATGCCGCAGTCGCGCGATCGTACGTGTCTCGATCTGCCGGATGCGCTCGCGCGTCACGTTGAACGCCTTCCCCACTTCTTCGAGCGTTCTCGGCTGACCGTCCTTGAGTCCGTAGCGCATCTCGATGACTTCTCGTTCGCGGTCGCCGAGGCCACCGAGGAGCTCGGCGATGTAGGAGTTGAGCATCGAGCGCACCGCGGCTTGCATCGGCTGATCGACGTTTTCGTCCTGGATGAAATCGCCGAGGCGGGAGTCGTCCTCCTCGCCGACCGGAGCTTCGAGCGAGATCGGGTCGAGACCCATCCGCAAGATCTCGGCGACGCGTTCGACGGGAAGGTCGAGTTCCTTCGCGAGCTCTGAGAACTTCGGCTCCCGGCCGAGCTGCTGCGCGAGCTCGCGCTGCATCTTCGAAACGCGAGTCATCGTCTCGACCATGTGCACGGGGATGCGGATCGTCCGCGATTGATCGGCAAGAGCACGTGTGATCGCCTGACGGATCCACCACGTCGCGTAGGTCGAGAACTTGAAACCGCGCCGCCAGTCGAACTTCTCGACGGCGCGGATCAGGCCCAGGTTTCCCTCCTGGATGAGATCGAGGAGGGACAAACCCCGCCCGACGTAGCGCTTCGCGATGGACACGACGAGCCTGAGGTTCGCCTCGATGAGGTGGTCTTTCGCACGCTGGCCGTCGCGCACCGTGTGCGACAGCTTGTCGCGGTCCTCCTCGCCGAGCCTGCCGTTCGTCGTCGCGAGCGTGTCGACGGCTTCGAGTCCGCCTTCCATCCGCTGCGCGAGCGAGACCTCGTCGGCGGCGGTGAGCAGCGGCACGCGGCCGATCTCGCGGAGGTACAACCTGATCGAGTCGGCGGTTTCGGCGTCTTCTTCTTTGAGGACGGACTTCTTGACCTTGCCCGCATCGAGGAGCTCGGTTTCGTCCGGCGCGTCTTCCGCTTTGAGCTCGGCTTCGTCCGGCTCGCCGATCGCTTCCAGCGCGGCGCGACGCTCTTCAAGGTCGTCACCAAGATGGATACGTTCGAGCAGCTCCCCCGCCGCCTGCGTGTCTGCCATCGTCACTCCGTTGAGCTGAGCCTTCGCTTCTGCATCTCGAGCTCCAGCAACTCTTCGAAGAGGGCATCGTACGCCGCAGCGTCCCTGTTCGGGTCGAGCGATCGCAGACGGCTCTTGCGCTCCACTATATGACGCCCCACGGTGTTCAACTTCACGTGCCGAAGAGTATCGCGTGCGACGTGGTCCTCCGGCGTAGCGCCGACCGACAGCTGACTTGCGATCCGCCGCAGATCGGCATCTTGAACGCGTGCCGCGATGCGTCCGGCATCAACGGCTCCCTGCTCGGCCATCTCGTTCGCGAGCAAACGGAAGAGCGAACGGTGCAGCGGCAACGTGAAGTCGTCTTCGGTCGGTTGAAGCTCCTCGTCGTTCAACAGATCCGGATAAGCGAGGATCGAACGGAGCGCTTCGTGTTCGATCCGGTGATGTCCGGTGAGGACGACGGGCGCTTCGACCTTCGGTCCCGACGCCCCTCGGCGTCCACTCGATCGCGGTTGCGCATCGAGCGCCTTCACGACCTCCTGCGCGTCGACACCCGTGCGATCCGCGAGCCACAAGGCGTACTCGTGACGCATCAGCGTGTCGCCGACCTGACGAAGGACGTCGACGCCGCGTCGAACGGCTCGCGTGCGTCCGTCGGGCGACTGGAGATCGGCGCCCTCGATCGCACGCCGCAGCAGGAACTCGACGAGCGGGACCGCCGCGTCGAGCACGGTGGCGACGCCCTGCTCCCCTTCGGCTCGGACGAAATCGGCCGGGTCCTTCCCCTGCGGCAGGTTCGCGACCTGGACCTCCGGGAGCCACCCGCGCCCGATCGGGATCCATCCCGACCCGCGCACCTGATCGCCCGGCGAGAACGCGCCGGCAAGCTCTTCGGTGCGCTCCTTCGACATCGCGTTCTGTCCCGCGGCGTCCGCGTCGAGGCAGAGGATCACTCGAACGTCGCCGAAACGGGACGAGATCTCCTTCATGTGGTCTTCGGTGAGGGACGTCCCACACGTCGCGACCGCTTCGCCGATGCCGGCGGCTTGCAGCGCGATGACATCCGTGTACCCCTCGACGAGGACGAGACGCTTGCGCTGCACAACGTCCGCGCGCGCCCAGTTCGTGCCGTAGAGGATCCGCGACTTCTTGAAGATCGGCGACTCGCGGGAGTTCAGGTACTTCGGCGCGTCCGGTGCGTCGTCCTGGCGGAACTCTTCGGGGAGGACGCGGCCGCCGATGCCGACGGGCCGTCCGGACGGATCGAAGATCGGGAACAGGACGCGACCGTGGAACGTGTCGCGGATCCCACGCTGATCGCGCGTTGCGAGCCCAGCCGCCATCAGCTCTTCGGTCTTGTAGCCCGCGCGCGTCGCCGCGCGAACGACCGGATCGCGCTTCCACCCCCCGAACCCGATGCTGTACTTGTCGATGATCTCGGACGTGATCCCGCGCGACCCGAGATACGCGCGAACCGGCTCCGCGTCTTTGGCGGCGAGGAACTCGCGGTAGCGACGCACCGCGTGCTCCTGCAACGTATACAGACGCGAGCGCGACGACTCCTGCCGCTTCTGCCCGCCGGCGACCTCCCGAAGTTCGATGCCGTACCGTCGCGCGAGCGATTCGACCGCTTCCGGGAACGTGAGGCCTTCGATCTGTTCGAGGAACGTGAACACGCTTCCACCGGTCCCGCAACCGTGGCAAAAGTACAAACCCTTATCGGGGTTCACGACGAACGACGGCGTCTTCTCTTGATGGAAAGGACACAAGCCCTTCCAATCGCGGCCCGCTTTCCGCAGGCGAACGTGATCGCCGATCACCTCGACGATGTCCGCGCGGTCGTGAACCTCGTCGACGTCGTCTCTTTCGTACTTCGGGCTCACGTGATCCCTTTCGGCACGAATCGTTCCTCGTAGGCCCGTAGCGCGAACCTGTCCGTCATCCCGGACACGTAGTCGATCACACGTTGGTCGGTGTCGTCTTGGGGGCGGCGGTCCGGGAGCTCATCCGAGTGTTCACGGAAGTACTCACACAACATCTCCAACACGCGTGCGCCCTTCTCGGCCTCCGTTTTCGCCGGACCGAGGTACACCCGTTCGAAGAGGAACGTCCGGAGCTTCGTCATCGCCTCGGACACGTCACCCGGCATGGCAACGGCTTCGGCGTCGATGCTCGCGTACACGACACCGCGCACCATCGCGTTCACGCGGTCGCTGTACGAATCGCCGAGCAGGTGCGACGCCGCCGAGGGCAGATCCTCCTCGGACAGGATCCCCGCCCGGATCGCGTCGTCGAGATCGTGATTGATGTATGCGATGCGATCCGCCCACCGTGCGACGAGCGCTTCCGGCGTCGACGGCTCCGGCATGCGCCACGTGTGGTTGAGGATGCCGTCGCGGACTTCCCATGTGAGGTTCAGGTCGTCGAGAACGTCGACGACGCGCAACGACTGACGGTTGTGCTCGAAGGACAGACCCATCGCTTTCGCGAGCGCTTCTTCGCCGGCGTGGCCGAACGGGGTGTGTCCGACGTCGTGGCCCAGGCAGATCGCTTCGACGAGATCTTCGTTGAGACCGATGGCGCGGCAGATCGTGCGCGCAACCTGCGACACCTCGAGGGTGTGCGTGAGGCGCGTGCGGTAATGGTCACCCTCCGGCGCGAGGAACACCTGCGTCTTGTGCTTCAGGCGCCGGAACGACTTCGTGTGCAGGATCCGGTCCCGGTCGCGCTGGTAGTCCGTGCGGAGCGTATCCGGGTCCTCGGGACGCGCGCGCCCGCGCGTTTCCGTCACGCGCGTGGCCCACGGCGCCAGCGCCGCGTCCTCCAACTGCTCCGTCCTGGCCCTCGGTTCCACTCTTTCCCCTTCGCGCCTTCGGCGACGCCCCTCGGACCGAGGGTACGGGCGGCTGCGGACGGTTATGTGGCGGGTTTCTCAGCCTCGCCGTCGGCAAACGCACGTTCGTTGAACGAGCCGATGCCGGACAGCATGTTCGCGAACTCCATCGGGATCACGAATTTCGTCGCCGGCGATGCGCCGATGGCCTTCAGCGCGTCGAGGTACTGGAGGCCCATCGTCTTCGCGTCGATCTTGCTGGCCGCGCCGTAGACGGTCTCGAGCGCTTGCGCGTAGCCCTCGGCTTGGAGGATCGCCGCTTGCCGGTTGCCTTCGGCGACGAGGACGGCCGCTTGCTTCTGGCCTTCGGCGACGGTGATCGTCGCCTGCCGCTGTCCCTCGGCCTCCGTGACCTGCGCGCGACGCGTACGTTCCGCCGACATCTGTCGCGTCATCGCGTCCTGAACGTCGGGCGGCGGGATGACCTCGCGGATCTCGACATTCGTCACCTTGACGCCCCAGCGTTCCGTCGTTTCGTCGAGCTTCGTCCGGAGCACCTCATTGATCTGGTCACGCTTCGCGAGGACGTCGTCGAGCGAGATGTCACCGATGACGGCACGAAGCGTCGTCGCGGAGACGTTCTCGGCCGCGCCGGCGAACTGCCCGACCTGCAAGACGGACATCACCGCGTCGACAACCTTGTAGAAGACGATGAAGTCGATGGAGATCGGCGCGTTGTCCTTCGTGATCCCGGTCTGATGCGGGATCTCGAGGTACATCTCGCGCAGATCGACCCAAACGACACGGTCGACGAAGGGGACGACGACAACGAGGCCCGGTCCTTTCGTGCCGATGCAGCGTCCCAGTCGGAACACGACGAGCCGCTGATACTCGCGCACGATCTTCAGTGACGCTCGGAGGATCAAGAGCGCGAAGAGAACGATGACACCGAGGGCGATCAGTACGGACAACCCTGCCTCCTATCGGTTGCGATCGACCTTCAGACGAAGGCCGCGATGCTCGACAACGTGGATCTTCGTTCCCGTCGGTATCTTTCCCTTCACCGACTCCGCCGTCCACTGCTCGCTACGGACGCGAACGGTCCCGACGGGATCCAGATCGCTCGTCGCGACGCCTTCAGCTCCGACGACCGATGTGTCGGGCTTCGGCATCCGCCGGACTCGCCAGCCCGCGCGCATCACGGCGAGCATGAAGGCCGCGTCGATCGCGACGACGACCGCGAGGAACGGACGCGACACCTCGACGATACTTCCCGCGTCGTACAGCAAGAGCCCGCCGAGCAGCAAGGCGATGACGCCGGCGATGCCCGCGAGATGTATGCCGGGCTTATGCGCTTCGATCATCAAGAAGGCCACGCCGGCGACGAGCAGGACGACGCCCGCGAGATTCACCGGGAGCAGTTCGAAACTCAGCAGCGCGAGCACCAGCGCGAACAATCCGACGACGGCGGGGATGCTCAGTCCGGGGTGGAACACCTCGAAGATGATCCCGGCGATCCCGAACAGGAAGAACAGGAACGCGAGGTTCGGATCGATGAGCGAGTCGAGGAAGCCGCGTCCGAGTGCGATCCCCTCGCCGTGGACGGTGTAATGCCGCAGGCCCGCTACGTGCAGCGCGGCCGCCGGCGTCGACGCGACGGCGTCGATCACGTTCATCGCTTTCGCTTCTTCGGCGCTCACACTCACGGAGCGTTCCACCGCGCGACCGGCCCACGCCGCGTTGCGCCGGCGGCGCTGCGCGATCGAACGGATGAAGGCCGCCGCGTCGTTCGTCACCTTGTGATCGAGCACTTGTCCCTGGACGCCCACGGGATGCGCGGCCCCCACGTTCGTCCCCGGAGCCATCGTCGCGCTGTCGCAGGCGAGCAGGATGAATGTGCCCGCCGACGCGGCACGAGCGCCGGACGGACCGACCCAGCACGCAACGAGCACGTGCGAGTCGATGATCGCGCGCACGATCTTGCGCATCGACGAATCGAGTCCACCCGGCGTGTCGATGCGAAGGAAGACCGCGGTGGCATGCCGCTTCTCCGCGTCGTGGATCCCGTTCACGATGTAGGACGCCGATATCGGCTGGACGGTGCCGTCGAGATCGAGGCGAACCACTTGCTCGGAAGCCGCGCCCGCGGACGAACCGAAGCAAAGGACCGCTCCGACGATCAGGGCCCCCGCTGCCACAAGCCGCACGCTGCCGCGCACGACACAAGCCTATTACTTGGAGGCCGCTTCCCCACTCCCGAGCGCGGCTTGGGCCGCGGCGAGCCGAGCGATGGGCACGCGGAAGGGTGAGCACGACACGTAGTCGAGGCCGACCTTCGCGAAGAATCCGATCGAGGTCGGATCCCCGCCGTGCTCGCCGCAGACGCCGACCTTCAGCTTCGGATTCGACTCGCGCCCCTCACGTGTGGCGATCTCGACGAGGCGCCCGACACCCGTCTGGTCGATCGACTCGAACGGGTTCACCTCGAGGATGTCCTTCTCGAGGTACTCGGTGAGGAACTTGCCTTCGGCGTCGTCCCGCGAGAAGGCGTAGGTCATCTGCGTCAGGTCGTTCGTGCCGAAGGAGAAGAACTCGGCGTCCTCGGCGATCTCGCCGGCGACGAGCGCGGCGCGGGGCACTTCGATCATCGTCCCGACGAGATACGGCACCCGCACGCCGGTTTCCTTCATGACGCGCCTCGCGACGTCCTCGCACTCGGCGCGCAGCACCTCGAGCTCTTTCGGGATGCCGACGAGCGGGATCATGATCTCGACACCGGGCTTGTTGCCCTTGCGCTTCAGCTCGCAGGCCGCCTCCATGATCGCCTGCACCTGCATCCGGTAGAGCCCGGGCAGGACGAGCCCCAGACGGCAGCCGCGCATACCCATCATCGGGTTCGACTCTTCGAGCCGTTCGACCGCGCTCAGGAGCTTCTTCCGATCGGCGGCGACGCGATCGATGAGGTCGATCCGCGCGATATCCCCGGCGATGCGCAGACGCTCGAGCTCAACCGCGAGTGTCTTCGAGTCGGGGAGGAACTCGTGCAGCGGCGGGTCGAGCAGCCGGATGGTGACGGGAAGGCCGTCCATCGCCTTGAAGATCCCGACGAAATCCTGACGCTGGAGCTTGCGCAGATCCTCGAGGGCTTCGTCCCGCTCGGCGTCGGTCTCGGCGAGGATCGCGCGACGAACGATCGGGAGCCGGTCTCCGAGGAACATGTGCTCCGTCCGCGCGAGACCGATGCCTTCGGCGCCGAACTCGCGTGCGCGCTTCGCGTCCTCCGGGGTATCGGCGTTCGCGCGGATGCCGAGCTTCCGCGCTTGATCCGCCCAGCCGAGCAATGTGGTGAATTCCTTCGAGGGCTTCGGCTCGACGAGTTTCACCTCACCGGCCACGACGGTGCCCGTCGTGCCGTCGACCGAGATGACCTCGCCCTGCTTGATGGTTCGTCCATTGGATTCGAACTTCTTGCCCGCGTAATCGATGCGGATGCCGTCGGCGCCGACGACGCACGGCTTGCCGGCGCCGCGAGCGACGACGGCGGCGTGCGACGTCTTGCCGCCGCGCGCGGTGAGGATCCCTTCGGCGGCGTACATGCCGTGGACGTCGTCGGGATTCGTCTCGTCCCGAACGAGAACGACCTTCTCGCCCTTCTCCACCCACTCGACGGCGGTGTCGGCGTCGAAGACGACCTTGCCGACGGCGGCACCCGGCGAAGCGTTCACACCTTTCGCGATCACCTCGGCTCTCGCGTTCGGGTCGAACTGCGGGTGGAGCAATTGGTCGAGCTGCTCCGGAGTGACTCGTCCGAGCGCTTCGACCTTCGTGATGAGTCGTTCTTCCACCATGTCGACGGCGAGCTTCACGGCCGCCGGCGGCGTGCGCTTGCCGACGCGCGTCTGGAGCATCCAGAGCGCGCCCTGCTCGATCGTAAATTCGATGTCGCACATGTCGCGGTAGTGCTTCTCGAGCAGCTTCATGATCTTGTCGAGCTCGTCGTACGCCTTGCGGTTGATCTTGCGCAGCGCAGCGAGTGGTTCGGGCGTACGGATCCCCGCCACGACGTCCTCGCCTTGCGCGTTCGCCAGGTAGTCGCCGTAGACGCCGCGCTTGCCCGTGCCCGGGTCTCGCGTGAACGCGACGCCGGTTCCGGAGTCGAAGCCCTTGTTGCCGAAGACCATCGACTGGACGTTGACGGCAGTGCCGAGCGCGTCGTCGATGCCTTCGCGGCGCCGGTACTCCTGCGCGCGGCGGTTGTTCCATGAATTGAAGACGGCTTCGATCGCCATCGCGAGCTGCATCGACGGCTTCTGCGGGAACCGAGCCTTCGATTCTTTCTGGAAGACGTTCTTGAAGTGGTCGACGACGTCGCGGAGGTCGTCCGCGGTGAGGTCGGTGTCCTTCACTTCGGACACCTTCGTCTTCATCTTCTTCGACCGCGCGAGCTTCGCTTCGTCCAGGATGTCCTCGAAGACCTCGCCGGAGATGCCGACGACGATCTTCCCGAACATCTGGATGAAGCGGCGGTAGCAGTCCCAGGCGTACCGTTCGTCGTTCGTCTGTTTGGTCAGGCCCTCGACGGATTCGTCGTTCATGCCCAGGTTCAGGACGGTGTCCATCATCCCGGGCATCGAGAACATCGACCCCGAACGCACCGAGACGAGCAGCGGGTCGGCGGGGTCGCCGAGTTTGCGCTTCATCTTTCGCTCGAGCCTCCGCAGGTGATCCTCGACCTCGGCCATGAGACCCGGCGGAAGCTTCTTCGTGTCCATGTACGTGCGGCACGCGTCGGTGGTGATCGTGAATCCCGGCGGGACGGGAAGGCCGAGGTTCGTCATCTCGGCGAGGTTCGCGCCCTTGCCGCCGAGGAGGTACTTCATGTCCTTGTTGCCTTCGGCGAAGTCGTAGACGAGCTTCGTCCGGCTCGGCCTCCGCTTCGCCGGCGGCCGGCGTTTCGCGGTGGGCTTGCGCTTGGGTCCTGAGCTACGCCGCCGTGCCACTAGTGCGACCCTTCCGCTTCGGAGAGACGGCGGCTCATCTCGGCGAGGATCTTCTTCGTGATCTCCCAGTTGTCCTGGAGGATCGCGAGGAAGTTCCACGATGTGATCGCGAGGGCCTTCACGTGCGTCTGCGCGCGCACGGTGGCCGTCCGAGTGCCGCCTTCGAACAGCGAACGCTCGCCGAAGGCCGAGCCGGGGCCCTGCTCCGCGATCTTCTTCTCGCCCTGGAGGATGTCGACCCTGCCTTCGGTCACGACGAAGAACGGGCCACCGGATTGACCCTCGCTCACGATGTCCTGTCCCGGCGAGTACAGCTCTTCGCGCGCCTCACCGGCGATGTGTTTGAGATCGCCTTTGGACAGTCCCGAGAAGATCGGGACGGCGCTGAGAACGTCGGCGCTATTGGTCTTCGCAGCCATGCTTTCTCCTGGATAGCCGAAGACCTATGGTGCCAAATCCAAGTCGGTATGATGCCCCGACGATGCCACGCCGTAACGAAGTGGAGGCGCCGACAGGCGTATCCATGGACACCATCGTCAATCTCTGCAAACGACGCGGCATCATCTTGCCCAACTCCGAGATCTATGGCGGCCTGCGGTCGTCATGGGACTACGGCCCGCTCGGCGTCGAGCTCAAGAACAACGTCAAGCGCGCGTGGTGGCGATGGATGATCCAGCTGCGTGAGGACGTCGTCGGACTCGACTCGTCGATCATCCTTTCGCCGCGTGTGTGGGAAGCGTCCGGCCATGTGGACGTGTTCACGGACCCGCTCGTCGAGTGCCTGAACTGCCACCAGCGCTTCCGCGCCGACCACCTCGAGAAGGGCAAGTGCCCGAACTGCGGCAACGACAGATTCACGGACCCCCGCAATTTCAACCTGATGTTCAAGACGTTCGCCGGCCCGGTGGAGGACGACTCCGCCGTCGTGTGGATGCGTCCTGAGACGGCGCAGGGGATCTTCGTCGACTACAAGCAGATCCAGTCGACGTCCCGGCTGAAGATCCCGTTCGGGATCGGACAGATCGGGAAGTCGTTCCGGAACGAGATCACGCCGGGCAACTTCATCTACCGCACACGCGAGTTCGAGCAGATGGAGATGGAGTTCTTCGTCAAACCCGGCACGGACGAGCAGTGGCACCAGTACTGGATCGACTATCGCCTGGAGTGGTTCCACCGCTACGGGATCGAGCCGTCCCACCTTCGTCTGCGCGAGCACGAGAAGGACGAGCTCTCCCACTATTCGAAGCGCACCGTCGACATCGAGTACGCGTTCCCCTTCACCGACTGGGGTGAGCTCGAGGGCATCGCGAACCGCACCGATTACGACCTCAACGCGCACCAGACGGCGTCCGGCACCGATCTCACGTACTTCGACGACACGACCGACGAACGCTTCATCCCCTACGTCATCGAACCGGCGGTCGGCGTCGAGCGCCCGCTGCTCGCGTTCCTCATCGATGCGTACACGGAGGACGAAGCACCGACGGCCTCGGGCAAGGTCGAGAAGCGGACCGTCCTGAAGCTGCACAAGGACCTCGCGCCGATCAAGGTCGCCGTCCTGCCGCTGTCGCGGAACGAACAGCTCACGCCGGTCGCGAAGGAGGTCGCGGCGTCGCTTCGTCCCTACTGGATGATCGACTTCGACGACGCCGGCGCGATCGGCCGTCGCTACCGCCGCCACGACGAGATCGGCACGCCGTACTGCGTCACGGTCGACTTCGATTCGCTCGAGGACAAAGCCGTGACGATCCGTGATCGCGACACGATGACGCAGGAACGGATCCCGCAAGCCGACCTGATCGGCTGGCTGACCGACAAGCTGCGTCCGGTCTAGTCGACGGCGCCGAAGCGCCGTGAGCGGCGCTGGTATTCCGCGATGGCGGCGAACAGATCGTCGCGACGGAAGTCCGGCCACAGGACGTCGGTGAAGAGCAGCTCCGCGTACGCGCCCTGCCAGAGCAGGAAGTTCGAGATCCGCTTCTCACCCGACGTTCGCACGATCAGGTCGGGATCCGGCAGCTCCGGCGCGTAGAGCCGGGATCTGATCGCCTTCTCGTCGATCTTGCCTTTAGGCGGCAGCTGCTTCACGGCATCGACGACCTCGGCCCAGCCGCCGTAGTTCAGCGCGATCGTGAGGTTCAGCTTCTTGTTCTTGACCGTGAGATCCTCGGCCTCTTCCGCCATCCGGACGACGCTTCGCGGGAGCTTCCGATCGTTGCGGCGTCCGATGAAGCGGATGCGCACGCCCTTCTCGTTGAACTCGTCCCGCCGGCGCGTGAGCAACTCGCGGTTGTAGTTCATGAGGAAACGCACTTCGTCGGGCGGGCGCCGCCAGTTCTCGGTCGAGAACGCGTAGACCGTGAGGTACTTCAGGCCGATCTCGAGGGCTCCGTCCACCGTGTCGACGAGCGCGTCTTCGCCGGCTTCGTGACCGGCCGTCCGTGGCAGGCCGCGGGCCTTCGCCCAGCGACCGTTGCCGTCCATGATCACGCCGACGTGCTTCGGGAGCTTCTTCGGATCGATGGTGGGCAACGGCTGGTGAGGCACCGCGCCAGTCTAGGGACTAACCCACAGGAAGCAATGCGAACGCGCGGAACCTGCTCTCCGTGTGCCACTGCACGAAGCCGAGCAAGAGCGTCGCGAACTCGCGCGCGGACGTCTCGGGCAAGGATCGCGTCCGAAGATCCGTCCATTCACCGTCGAGGAGCGCCGTCCACGTGTCGAGAAGCTCATCCGACGCGCGCGGGTCCGCCCGTTCGATGCAGCGATCGCAGACGACGCCGCCTCGTCCGTACGAGAACGCGACGCGCGCTCCGGCCCCGCACTCGACGCAGACGGTGAGCGCGGGATGGAGTCCGGAGATCGACGCGAGCTTCGCCAGGAACGCGTACGCGAGAAGCGGTGGGTCGACAGCGCCCTCCTCGAGCGCCTGCAGCGCCGAACGCAGGAGCAGGAACACCCGGACGTTGTTCTCGCGTTCCGGCGTCGTTCGCTCGACGGCATCGGCCATCGCGGACGCCGCACAGAACGATGCGTAGTCGCTCCGAAGATGACGCGGTCTCGTGATGATGTCGGCCTGGGTGACGATGTCGAGATCGCTTCGTCCTTTGTAGAGCTGGAGGTCCACGTGCGTGAACGCGTCCAAGCGCGCGCCGAAGCGCGACTTCGCCTTGCGCGCGCCTTTCGCGACGGCACGGACACGTCCGTGCGACTGCGTGAAGAAGGTGACGATCCGGTCGGCCTCGCCGAGGCGGATCTGTCGCAGGACGATCCCCTGGGCCCGGTACAAGCCTTGCATGGAACTATTGTCAGCCCGACCGGGGACGTGGTTGTCGCTCTTGGCGCTCCGCGTACCGGGCGAGGACCCAGACGAGGTCGGCGAGGCGGTTGATATAGGCGCGGGCCTCCGGACGCACCTCCTCCGATGCGGCGAGCGCGTCCACCGACCGTTCGGCCCGCCGGACGACCCGCGCGGCGTGGTCGAGCGTCGCGCCGAGCTTCGAGTTCCCGGGGACGATGAAGTCCTTCGGCTGCTCGAACCGTTCGGTGAGGTCGTCGATGAGCGACTCGTGCGCCGCGCTCATCTCGGCCGTGACCAGCGATACACCCGGCTCCAGTCGCGAAACGTTGGACGGATCCGTCGCGAGCTCCGCCCCCAGCACGAAGAGCTCACGTTGCAACCGGAGCACGATCTCTGCGACATCGTCCTGCCCCTCGGCGGTCGCTTCGGCCCGCGCGACACCGAGCACGGCCACGGCTTCGTCGCAGTCGCCGTAGGCGTTCACACGGAGGCTCGACTTCGAGACGCGTTCCTTGCCCGCGAAGAGCAGTTGCGTCGTGCCGTCGTCGCCTTTGCGCGTGTAGACCTTTCCGAGGGGGCGGCTTCTCGCCGCATCCTGTCCGAGGGGGCGGCTTCTCGCCGCATCCTGTTTCTTCACGTCGGCCTCGCTCGCACCGTCGCCACCATCACGATGATGGCCCAGGCTATCCACACGATGAACTCGATCACACCGATCACACCCTGCACCCGCAGCGCGAGCGTCGCCCAGAACCACAGCAGCGCGACGAAGAACCCCGCTCCGAGCGCCCACGGGCGACCGCGGAACACGCCGTAGGCGACCCAGCCGACGGCGAACGCGGCGATGACGCCGGCGAACCGTCCGACAAAGTTCGAATCGGCGCTTCTCGCGATCGCACCGAGCGCGGCCACGCCGAGCAAGACGCCCGCGGCCGTGCGCCACGTCGTCACGAGCCGTACCCGAACCGTTCGAGTGAAGCGTCCTTGCTCTGCCAGTCGGGTGCGACCTTGACGACGAGATCGAGGTACACGCCGTGTCCGAGAAGCAGCTCGATGTCGCGTCGCGCGCGCGTCCCGATCTCCTTCAACATGGAGCCGCGCTTGCCGATGACGATCCCCTTCTGCGAAGAGCGTTCGACGAAGATCGACGCGATCACCCGGTCTTCCGTCATGTCCTCGACGACGACGGCGATCGAATGCGGCACCTCCTCGCGCGTGAGCTCGAGCGCCTTCTCGCGGATGAGCTCGGCGACGCTCTGCGTCTGCGACTGATCGGTGAGCGCGTCGGGCGGGTACAGGACGGGACCCTCGGGAACCGCCGCGACAAGTGCACGCACGAGGTCCTCGACGCCATCTCCGGTACGGGCGGAGATCCCGAAGGGTGCTACGTCCGGCAAGAGGGCCGTCGCATCGGCGCTCGCCTTCGCGAGTGCGCGGGGAGTGACGACATCGATCTTGTTCAGCACGACGAGCACGCGTGCCGAGTGCCGGCGCAATTCCGAAGCGATGAACGCGTCTCCCTTCCCGACGCCGGTCGCGTCGACCAGGAACGCCGTGACGTCGACCTCGTCGATCGTGTCTCGCACGACGCGGTTCAGACGGCGTCCGAGCTCCGTACGCGGCCGGTGCATACCCGGGGTGTCGACGAACACGAGCTGCGCCTCGTCCGTTGTGTAGACGCCCCGGATCGCGTTCCGCGTCGTCTGCGGACGATCGGAAGTGATCGCGACCTTGTTGCGCAGGATCTGGTTGAGCAGCGTCGACTTGCCGACGTTCGGTCGTCCGATGATCGAGACGAACCCCGATCGAAAACCTTCCGGCGCGGACCCGAGCTCGAGCTTAGGTTTGGGCATCTTTGGCCGGCAGCCGCCGGACGAGCACCGTGTCGATCCGTTGGCGCTGCATCCGCTCCACACGGAACACGAAGCTCTTATAGGTCGCTTCGTCTCCCGGCTTCGGGATCTCCCCGAGGACCGATGCGACGAGGCCCCCGATCGTGTTGAACTCCTCGCCTTCCGGAAGTTCGACGCCGACCTTCTCGTTGAACTCCCAGAGTGGAAGCTTCGCGCGGACGAGCCACCGATCGTCTCCCATCGGCACAACGGACGTCTCCTCGACGTCGTACTCGTCCGTGATCTCGCCGACGATCTCCTCGATGAGATCCTCGAGCGTGACGAGACCGGCGACGTCGCCGTACTCGTCGGCCACGATGGCCATGTGGACGTGGCGCTTCTGCATCTGCCGCAACAGATCGGAGACCTTCATCATCTCCGGGACGAAGAACGCTTCGCGCGTGAACTCGCGCACGGTCCGCGACGCGTCGCCGTTGCCGCGTAGCGCGCGGAAGAGATCCTTCACGTAGACGACGCCGATGATGTTGTCGGGGTCGTCGTCTTCGTGCACCGGGATGCGCGAGAAGCCTTCCTTGATGGCAAGGTCCATGGCGTCGGATACCGACGTCGTCGCTTCCACGACCTTCATGTCCGGACGCGGCGTCATGACCTCGCGCACCGTCGTGTCGCCGAACTCGAAGATCGAGTGGATCATCTCGCGTTCCTGCTCTTCGATGACCTCCTCTTCCTCGGCGACGTTGACGATCTGACGGATCTCGTCCTCCGTCATGAACGGGCCCTTCGGCAGACCTTTGCCCGGCAGGATCACGTTCGAGATGCCGACGAGGAGTCGCGCGAGGGGGTACAGCGCACGGCCGAGCCAGTACACGACCGGCGAGAGCGCGAGGGCAACGCGATCGGTGTGCAGGATCGTGAAGGTCTTCGGTGCGGATTCCGCGAACACGAACAGCACCGTCGTCAGGACGACCGTCGCGATCCACTCGCCGGCACTGTGGAAGAGGTGAACAGCGACGGTGGTGGCGAGCGTCGTCCCGAGGACGTGACACAGCAACACCGAGAGCAGGACCGGATTCAGGAATCGCGCAGGATCGGACGCGATACGCACGAGGAGCTTCCCTCCCCGGCGACCGTCTTCCTCGAGCGACACGGCGTGCACGCGGTTGATACGCGACACCGCCGTCTCACAGGCGGCGAGCACACCGGCGATGAGAACGAGAACCAGTACCCCGACGAGCGTCCAGACGTCGGCGGTGCTCATCGCGTTCGCGTCCGGTAGAACTCGGAGAGGATCTTGCGTTCGCGGTGGCGCATCGAGCGCGCGTCCTGCGGGCGCACGTGGTCGTAGCCGCAGAGATGCAAGAAGCCGTGCACGAGCAAGAGATCGACCTCTTCGCTCACCTGCCGGTCGGCCGTGCCTGCTTGCTCCCGCGCGACGTCGGGACATATGACGATGTCCCCAAGGATGTACGGCTCATCGTCGGGGACCTGTTCGTCCATCGGGAACGCCAGGACGTCGGTCGGTCCCGTCTCGCCGAGCCACCGTTCCTTGAGGGATGCCATGGCCGGACGTTCCACCAAGAGCACGGTCACTTCGGCACGCGCGTCGACGTCCTCTTCGGCCGCGGCGAGCCGAGCCAGCGCGACCAGGCGATGCTCGTCGAGCGGCACATCGCTTTGTTCGTTCGCGACGAACACGTCGATAGCGACGGGCATCAGGTCTTGGACTGCTGCTGCTCGTAGCGGCCGTAGGCCTCGACGATGTCCTGCACGATCTTGTGGCGCACGACATCGGTCGCTTCGAGGTAGATGAACTCGAGGCCTTTGATCCCGTGCAGGATGTCCTGCACCACCTTCAGCCCGCTTCGCTGGCCTTCCGGAAGGTCGATCTGCGTGATGTCTCCGGTGACGACGGCCTTCGACCGTTGGCCGAGGCGCGTGAGGAACATCTTCATCTGTTCCGGCGTCGTGTTCTGTGCTTCGTCCAAGATCAGGAACGAATCGTTGAACGTGCGTCCACGCGCGTACGCGAGCGGGGCGACCTCGATCGTGCCGCGCTCCGCGAGACGCCCGTAATGTCCGGGCTCGAGCATGTCGAACAGGGCGTCGTAGAGCGGCTTGAGGTATGGGTCGACCTTCTGCGCGATGTCGCCCGGAAGGAAACCGAGGCGCTCCCCCGCTTCGACCGCCGGACGCGTGAGGACGATCCGCGTGATCTCCTTGTCGCGTAGGGCTTTGACCGCCATCGCCACCGCGAGGAACGTTTTCCCCGTGCCGGCGGGCCCGATACCGAACGTCACCGAATTCCGGCGGACGGCGTCGACATAGCGCTTCTGTCCCCCCGTCTTCGGACGGATCGGACGTCCGCGCGCGGCGAGGATCGTGTCGCCCATGACCTCCGACGGCCTCGGACCGTCGTCGCGCTTCACCATCGCGACGGCGCGGTCGACCGACTCCGTCGTCAGCGTCTGTCCTTGTCGCACGAGCGTCAGTAACTCCTCGAAGACGGTGGCCGCGCACTTCGCATCCTCGTCCGGTCCGTCGATCGTGATCTCGTTACCGCGGACGAGGATGTCCGAAGAAAACTCCTCTTCGATGCGCTTGAGGAGTTCATCGCGCTGGCCCACGAGGTCGGCGATATGCGTCTGGTCGGGGACCAGGATCTTCAACTGGTGTGGCAATCCTTCTACTGCCCTCCGGTCGTGGCGCCGAGTATACCTGCGTTATCCCGGCGGCCAGGACAGTTGCCGGCCACCGAGGATGTGCATATGAACGTGCAGAACGCTCTGTCCGGACAGGGCTCCGTTGTTGAACACCAGCCGGAATCCCTTGTCGAGCCCCTCATCCGACGCGATCTTCTGCGCCGCCTGGAACAGCTCGACGAGCCATGCCGTGTCGCGAGAGGGGTCGAAGTCGCTGATCTTCGCGACGTGTTCGCGCGGGATGATCTGCACATGCGTCGGTGCTTGCGCGTTGATGTCACGGAAGCCGATCACGTGATCGCCCTCGTACACGATGTCCGCTGGGATGTCACCGGAAACGATCTTGCAGAAGATGCAATCGGTAGCCACGACTCACACCCCCTTGATGCCGAGCTCGTCGACGAGCTTCGCGAGATCCGCGGGCGAACGGTCCAGCGCGGCGGCGAGTACGGAGACGTCGCTCACCCGCATGCGGAACACGCTGCCCGTCCAATCACGCCGTTGCGCCTGGAGGCGCTTCACGAAGCGCCCGATCGTCTTGGCCTCGAGCGTCTCCGCCCGGTCGAGCTGCAAGAGATCGACCGCGAGCCCACCGTCCGCGGACGGCACGCCGTCGGACGGCAGCATCGCCTGCAGCGGCAAGCGGTAGAGCGCCGCGAGTCCCGCGAGACGGATCGCCGAGATCGCACGCTCGCCGCGTTCGTATGCACCGAGCACGGACGCCTTGAACGTCCCTTCGGACAACGCCTGCACGTCGAGCAGCGACAGACCTTTCTGACGGCGGAGCCGGCGAAGGTGGGAGCCGAGACGTTCGGCCTCGGGCGAGCGGGCATCGTCCGACATGTTCAGCCCAGGCTCCCATAGACGAACGCCACGATCGCTGCAGCTACGGGACCGGCGAAGTCGGAGCGGAGCACCTGCTGCCCGAGCGACACCGCGCGCGCGCCGTCGATCTCCGAGCGCTCGAAGCCGCCCTCGGGCCCGACGACGAGCGCCAGCTCGTCCGGTGGGTCGTCCGGCAAGGCTTCGCGCAGCCGGAGAGACGCTTCTTCGTGGAGGACGAACCCCTCCCGCGGCGGTTCGTCCGCGACCGGATCGACCACCGCGAGCCACGGAGACCGCGCCTGCTTCGACGCCGCGCGAGCGATCTCGTTCCACCGAGCGTGCGCTTTCCGCTTACGCGCTTCGTCCCAGCGGACGATGCTTCGCGCACCGACGAAGGGGGCGACACGCGTGACACCGACCTCGACGCACCTGTCGATCAGGTCGTCCATGCGGTCACCCTTCATCAAGGCCTGATGGACGGTGATAGCCGGACGCGGCATCGACACGTCGCGAACGTCGTTCACATGAGCGACGACATGGCCGCCGATCGACGCGACGTCTGCTTCGTAGACATGTCCGGTGTTGTCCGACACCGTTATCGCTTCGCCGACGCGCAAACGCAGGACGCGCGACGCGTGGTGTGCTTCGTCCCCGTTCAGGGTGATGGTGTCACCGCGGACGTCGTCGGGAGTCGCGAAGAAGTGATGCGCCGTCATCTCTCCGCGCGTCCGAGGACGCGCCGGAAGACACCTTTCGTCTTGCCCTTGATCTCTTCGCCGCGCAGCTTCGCGAGCTCGCGCAACAGCTCTTTCTCTTTCTTGGACGGATCCGTCGGCGTCGTCACATGCGTTCGGATGATGAGATCGCCCCGTCCCCGTCCGGCGCGGCGCGGAACGCCCTTTCCTTTGAGACGCAGGACCGTGTTCGACTGTGTACCGGCCTTCACTTCGACGGTCTCGTCCCCGTCGAAGGTCTGCACGTCGACGTCGCCGCCGAGCGCGGCGAGCGTCATCGGCACCTCGACCCATGTGTAGAGGTCGTCGCCCATCCGCTCGAACCGCTCGTCGGGCGCAACGGTGAATCGCACGTACAGATCGCCGCGTCCGCCGCCGGCGGCACCCGCTTCCCCTTCGCCGTCGAGCCGAAGCCGATCACCTTCGTCGATGCCGCCGGGGACCTGCACCGGAACCTCGACGTCGCGGGCAAGACGTCCGGTTCCACGGCAGTCCTTGCACGGGTCGGGGACGACCCAGCCTTGGCCGCTGCACTCCCGGCACGGGAACGCCGTGACGAGGGAGCCGAGGATCGTCCGGCGTGTCTGCTGGACCTGTCCCGTGCCGTTGCATGCCGGACAGCGTTCGGGGTGCGTACCCGGCTCGGTTCCCTCGCCGGAGCAGCGTTCGCATCCTTCATAGCGCTCGAAGTTCAGCGTGCGCTCGGCACCGAACACGACGTCTTCCAGCGTCACCTCGAGATGTACCTCGATCGATTCGCCCTGGCGCGCGCGAGTCTGTTGCCGCGTGCGCGTCGAACCGCCACCGAAGAACGAATCGAAGATGTCTTCGATCGTCGAAGCGAACGGCGATCCCCAGGGCGAGTTCCATACGCCGCCACCCATCCGCACCGCGTCGTACTCCTGGCGCTTGCGCGGATCGGACAACACGGCGTACGCCTCGGAGATCTCCTTGTACCGCTGCTCGGATTCCGGATCACCGCCCGTCGCGTCGGGGTGATGCTCGCGTGCGAGCTGACGGAAGGCACGCTTGATGTCGTCCGGTGACGCGTCCTGCTCGACACCGAGCACCGCGTAGTAATCGCTGGACATGTTCCTCATCGACTGAGCTCTCTCAGCACGCGCGAGAGCGTCGCCGCGACTTCGGCGACCGTCGACATCACCGTCGGGTAGTCCATACGCGTCGGACCGAGCACGCCGAGCGTCCCGGCGCGTTTCCCGAACCGGTATCCGGTCGCGATGAGCGAGAGGTCGCGCAGATCTTCGAACGCGAGCTCACGTCCGATGCGGACGGTCATCGCATTCGGCGCCGGAGCAGGAAGCAGCGGTTCGACTCCGCCCGCATCGAGCATCTCGAGGACGCGTTGAGCGGTATCGGCTGGTTCCCACACGATGAGCTTGGACATACCACCGGTGAACACCCGGCCCCCGGCCCGCGCGACCGCGAGCAACGCGGCGCTGACACCGCGGAACACGGCTTCGACGTCACTCGTGACGACGGTGTCGGCAACGATGCGAGCGGCTTCGGTCGCCGTCTTGCGCGCAACGAGTGAGTTCGCGATGCGCACCGACTGCGCGATGCCTTCGTCCGTCGGCTCGACACCGAGCTCGACGAGACGTTCGTCATGCCATCCGTCGTCACCGATGCAGACGAGCAGCAACCGCGAACCGCCGAGGCGGACAAGCTCGATCCGCTCGAGCGTCGACTCGTGCCCGACGGGCGCCGCCGCCAGTGATGTGTAGTCCGTGAGGTCGGCGAGCACCTGCGAGGTCCGTTCGAGCAGTTCGTCGAGGGCGGACACCGCTCCGGCGAGGAAGTGCTCGATCTCGCGGCGCTGCGTCGGTTCGAGCGCGGGCTTCGGTGCGAGGACGTCGACGTAGTACCGGTACCCCTTGTCGGTGGGGATCCGTCCCGCGGAGGTGTGGGGGTGACTGATGTAGCCCTCGCGCTCGAGGATCGCCATCTCGTTGCGGATCGTCGCCGAGCTCACGCCGAGGTCCGCCCCGTCGGCCACGTTCTTCGAGCCCACCGGCTCCCCCTGCCGGACGTAGCTCTCCACGATCTCGCGAAGGATGCGCTCCTTGCGCTCGTCCAGGGGCTGCAGGTCGGCCGTCATATGGCTAGCACTCTACTCCCCAGAGTGCCAGGACCGGCGTCAGACGAAGGGGAGGACGGCCTCGTTCAGCAGGAACGGACGCCGCACGGTCACGGCGTCGGCGTCGACCGCGAGGAGGTCGCGCGACACCGCTGCTTCGAGCTCGTCGGGGTAGACCTCTTCGATGGACGAGCCGACAAGGCGTGCGAACGCGTCCTTCGAAACGCCCTCCGTCATCCGAAGCCCGAGGAGCATCACTTCGCTCGCCCGCGTGCGGACGTCGATCTGCTCCGATCCGGCTGGCCTCGCGCGCGATGCGTAACGCTCCGGCGACTTCACCGTCCACGAGCGGACCGCGCCGCACCGTGTCGCGAGGTGGGAGTGCGCGCCGGCACCGATGCCGAGGTACTCGCCGCACTTCCAGTACAGCGAGTTGTGCTTGGACGCGCGGCCGGGCTTCGTCCAATTCGAGATTTCGTAGCGGACGAACCCCCCGGCGCCGAGGATCTCGTTCGTCATATCCCAGCGCCGCGCGACGTCGTCGTCGGGGATCGGGACGACCTTTCCGAGCTTCCGGAACGATTCCAGCGGCGTGCCTTCTTCGTAGATCAGCGCATAGCACGAGAGATGGTCGACGCCGGTCGCGAGCACGCCGTCGAGCGAACGCCGCCACGCATCGTCGGTTTCGTCCGGCACGCCGTAGATGAGATCCGCGCTCACGTTGTCGAAGCCGGCCCGTTTCGCGAGACGAAGCGCTTCGAGCGCGGTCGCCGCGTCGTGGATGCGTCCGAGCCGCTCGAGCAAGGCGTTGTCGAGCGATTGCACACCGAAGCTGATGCGATTGATGCCGCCGGCGAGATACGCGTCGAGCTTCGCCGCGGTGATCGATTCCGGGTTGCACTCGATCGTGATCTCGGCGTCGCTTGCGATCGTCCATCCGTCGCGCAAGGCGTCGACGACACACACGATGGAAGGCGCGGGCACGAGTGACGGCGTCCCGCCTCCGATGAAGATCGACGTCACGACCGGACGTTGATCGAGTTCCGCGCCGTCGGGGGCCGAGAATGCCTCGCGCGCGTCGCGTTCCAGTGCGTCCATGTACGGAGCGATCTGGTCGTCGAGGCCGGCGTAGGCGTTGAAGTCGCAGTACCAGCACCGATGCGAGCAGAACGGTACGTGCACGTAGATCCCGAACTCGTTCAGGACGTCCCGCGGCCGCGGCAGCCGAGTCAACGTCGGCATGCTCACTTCTCCTCCACGCGGAGCGCTCGGATGAAGACGTCCGGCGGTACCTCGACCTCGCCGATCTGGCGCATCTTCGCCTTGCCCTTCTTCTGCTTCTCGAGGAGCTTGCGCTTCCGCGTGATGTCGCCGCCGTAACATTTCGCGGTCACGTCCTTCCGGCGCGCCTTGACCGTCTCGCGAGCGATGATCTTCGCCCCGATCGCCGCTTGGATCGCCACGTCGAACTGCTGGCGCGGGATCAGATCCTTGAGCCGCTCGGTCATCGCGCGTCCCCAGTTGTACGCGCGGTCGCGGTGGACGATCGTCGAGAAGGCATCGACGGCCGTGCCGTGAACGAGGAGGTCGACTCGCACCATGGGCGCCTCGCGGTAACCGGTGATGTCGTAGTCCAGTGACGCGTAACCGCGCGTGCGCGTCTTCAGCTGATCGAAGAACTCGAAGATGATCTCGCCGAGTGGCATCGCATACGTGAGCTCGACGCGTTCCGGTGACAGGTAGTCGAGCTTGCGCTGCTCGCCGCGCTTCTCCTGACAGAGCTCCATGATCTGTCCGATGAACGCGGCCGGCGAGATGATCATCGCGTCCACGAACGGCTCTTCGATGTGTTCGATGTGCGACGGGTCCGGCAGATCGGACGGTGAGTGCACGATCAACTCTTCGCCGGAGGTCAGGACGACGCGGTACGCAACGGTCGGCGCCGTGACGACGAGCTCGAGATTGAATTCGCGATGCAGCCGTTCGGTCGCGATCTCCATGTGCAGCATCCCGAGGAACCCGCAGCGGAAGCCGAAGCCGAGTGCCTTCGATGTCTCGGGCTCGTACACGAACCCGGCGTCGTTCAGCCGCAGCTTGTCGAGCGCGTCCCGCAGCTCTTCATATTCGCCTTCTTCCGGGTAGAGACCCGTCCATACCATCGGCTTCGGTTCCCGGAAGCCGGGCACCGACGACGCCGCGGGTGAGGCGGCGAGCGTGACCGTGTCGCCCACGCGTGCGTTCTGCACCTCTTTGATGCCGGTGATGAGATAGCCGACTTCTCCGGCGCCGAGACGCTGGACCGGCGTCGGTCCGGGCGCGAGCACGCCGAGCTCGCCGATCGACGTGACGAATCCCGTCGACATCAAGCGCACCTGTGCGCGGTCGTGGATCTCTCCGGACATCATGCGCACGTACGTGATCACACCGCGATACGGATCGAACACCGAATCGAAGATCAGCGCGCGAACGGCATCGTCCGAGGTGTCGACTTCCGGCGGACGGACCCGTTCGATGATCGCATCGAGCAGAACGTCGACTCCTTCGCCGGTCTTCGCCGACAGACGGATGATCTCGTCGTTCCCGCCGATGAGGTGATGGATCTCCTCTTCGACGCGGTCGGGGTCGGCCGCGGGAAGGTCGACCTTGTTGATCACCGGGATGACGTCGAGCCCGACTTCGATGGCCTGGAAGAGCGTCGCGATCGTCTGCGCCTCGACCCCCTGCGTCGCGTCGACGAGGAGGATCGCGCCTTCGCAGGCGTTGAGGGCCCGCGAAACCTCGTACGCGAAGTCGACGTGGCCTGGCGTGTCGATGAGGTTGAAGATGTGGTCCTTGTACGGCATCCGCACGGCCGCTGCCTTGATCGTGATCCCCCGCTCGCGCTCGAGATCCATCCGGTCGAGGTACTGAGCGTCGTGCGAGCCTTTGAGTACGCCCGTCAGCTCGAGCATGCGGTCGGCCAGGGTCGACTTGCCGTGGTCGATATGCGCGATGGTGCAGATGTTGCGGAGCAGAGGCGCGCCGGAGCGCGGCGCAGGCGTTATCGGGCGGTCACTCATGGCGTAAGCCTCAATGGTAGACTCGCCGAAACGAAAGATAAGGCCTAGAAGCTCATGCCCAGATCACGAACAGTCATCAAGAGGCAGCGCCAGACGGAGCGCCGCCACCTCCGACGCAAGTCGGAACGCTCCGAGCTGAAGACGCTCGAGCGGAGTGTGCGGTCCGCAGCGAGCGGCGATGCCGCGAAGGCCAGCTTCAAGAACCTCGCGAAGGCACTCGACCAGGCCGCCGCCAACGGGACCATCCACCCGAACAAGGCGGCCCGGAAGAAGTCACGCCTCGCGAAGCTCGCCAACAAGACCTCCTAGTTGAGCCCGGACCGCGTTCTGCGGTAGACGAAGAGCACAGGATGCGCCGCAAGGCGCCCCTACGATCGGACAGGAGGGCAGCGTGCCGGCGTACATCTTGCTTTCGTCGTTGAACCCCGGTGGACTCGAGACACTGAGGGAACGTCCCGATCGCCTGCGCGAGGTGAATCAGGAGATCGAGAAGATGGGCGGACACATCGTCAGCCAGTACGCCGTGCTCGGTCCGTTCGACTTCGTCACGATCCTCGAAGCGCCCGACAACGCGACCGTCGCGAAGATCTCCGTCGGGATGGGCGCGCGCGGAACCGTGCGCATCCAATCATTGCCGGCGATGCCGGTCGACGAGTTCATCGAGTCGCTGAAGCACTAACGCGAGTCGATACTGAACGCGACGACGCGTTCGAGCAGGATCTCGGCCGGCAGGACGGCGCCGTCCTCGCCGCCTTTCAGCTCGAAGTCGGCTTGCGCGAGCGCACCGTGCATCCCGAACAACCAATCCCACGTCAGCCGCGGGGCCTGACGCCGGATCACGCCGACGCGACCTTCCGATAGGCCGACGGACTTCGCGACCTGACCGTCCTTCATGGACGGATCACGCTCGATCATCGCTTTGACCTTGATCACGCCGCGGATCTGCGAGACGAGCGCACCGAGCACGGGCAGAGGTTCATCCCCGGCATCGAGCAGACGGCGGAGTGACGCGAGCGCTTTGTCGCCTTCGCGTTTCACGATCGCGTCGAACAAGATCCAGATCGGCTGCTCGGCGGACGACGAGAAGTGCTGACCGACGACGTCCCGTCCGGCCTTGCCGCCCTTGCCGACGCGAAGCGCGAGCTGATCGACGGCCTGCGCGAGGTCGCGCAAGCTCTCGCCGACGGCTTCCACGAGCGCCGGTGCTCCGTCCTTCGTGGGATCGACTCCCGCGCGCTTCATCCGCTTCATCACCCAGGCGATCAGCTCGCCGCGGCGCGGACGCTGCAGACGCGTCACGGCGGCAACGTCGGACAGCGCACCCATGAGCGACGTCGGAGGACGCTCCGCGACGGCGGTGATCACGACGTCGGCGGGTTCGCCGTCCATCCCGAGCGTCGCGACGACCTTCTCGATACCGGACTTGTTCAACGCTTGAGCGTTCCGCAGAACGACGAGCCGCTTCGAGGAGAAGAGCGACCCGGCGAAGACGGCTTCCTCGAGGCCGTCGGCTCCTGTTTCGAGGTCGACCGTGAGGACCTCGGCGTCGCGCCCGGCGGCGTCGACGGCCTCGTCCACCGCTTCGGACGCGAGCAGGTCGTCCTGCGCCCAGATCAACGTGTTCATCGCTGCTCCATCACCTGTAGGTCGGCACCATCGACACAGACCAGCACGCGTCCATCTTCGTCGGTGCGGAAGACAGGACCGCGCGCAGCGTAGCTCCGGACGGCCTCGGGTGCCGGAAGGCCGTAGGGGTTCGGCTGCCCGACGGTGATGAGCGTCATCCGTGCTCCGACCGCTGCGGGGAATGCCGGGTCGAGGTCCTTCGAGCCGTGGTGCGGCGCGACGAGCACGGCGGCGGACACGTCCTCGTATGCCGCCAGCGCGATCTGCTGCGGCGAGCGGATATCTCCCGGCAGCAGAACGCGATCGCCGTCGATCGTCGCTTTGAGGACCAGACTGCTCGCGTCGATCGCATCCTGCGAGAAGGTTTCGAGGTCGCGGTCGGACGGCCAGAGCACCTCGACGTGGATCGCACCGGCGTCGATCGCGTCGCCTTCGGCAACGGGATCGAACGGTACGCCGGCGCGTCGCGCTTCACCGATCACCTGTGCACCGGACTGCCAGACGAGCTCGGCCGGACCGTAGAGATGTCCGACGCGCATGCGACGCAGCACGTCGATCGCACCGAGCGCGTGATCGATGTGTGAGTGCGTGATGTAGATGGCGTCGATCGCGTTCACGCCGGTCGCGCGGATCTGATCGACGACACCGCCGGCCGCCGGCCCGGTGTCGACGAGCACGGAGTGCGAACCGTCGTGCAGGAGCACCGCGCTCCCCTGACCGACGTCGAGCGCGGCCACGAAGGCTCCCGGGCAGGACGGCCCACCGATGGCACGTCCGCCCGAAGCGCCGAAGAGCACGACCGCGAGACCGACACTCGCAGCGCGGACGCGTGTCGAACGCACGGCGAAAGCCGCGAGCGCAGCGGTGATCGCGCACGCCGCGACCACACTCATACTGAGGCTCGCGGCCGGGATCCGTGCGAACGCATGAGCGGACCCGAGGATCACGTCGAGCGGGAGCCGCATCGTCGCGGGGGCCCAAGCGAAGACGCGGAACACCGACGCCGCGGTCAGTGTCGCCATCCCGCCGAGCATCACGAAGCCGCCCAGGGGGATCGCGACGATGTTGGCGAAACCACCGAGACCCGGGATGCGTCCGAAATGCCACGCCAAGAGTGGAGCCACCGCGATCTGTGCGGCGACCGTCGTCCCGAGGCCGGACGCCGCCGCGCGCACGAAGCGCGCATCGCTTCGCGCGAGGATCTTCGACGCGAGCGCTTCCCCCCACAGGATGATCCCGAGCGTCGCACCGAACGACAGTTGGAAGCCGACGGTAAACAGCATCTCGGGCGCGAGCAGGATCAGCAGAGCGAAGGCGAGCGACGCCGCACGGAGGGCGTCGGCGCGTCGTCCGCCCGCGCCGACGACGAGGGCGATCCCGGCGGAGACCGTTGCGCGGAGCACGGACGGCTGCAGTCCGGTCAGGAAGGCGAAGAACACGAGCGCCGGCAAGGCGGCGGCGATGCGCAGCCACCGCCCGCGCGGAACCAGAAAACGGACGAGCACCATGACGATCGCGAGGAAGACCGCGACGTTGTAGCCCGACACCGCGACGAGGTGCGCGAGGCCGGTGGTACGGAAGTCCTCCGTCGTGGACGTATCGATCAGCGCGGTATCCCCGTCCGTCATCCCGAGGAGCAGCCCGGCCTGCTTGCGCGGGAGGGCGTGTGCAGCCACGTCGGAGTAGCGCGCACGTACGGCCGCCGACCACGATCGTAGTCGCGACCCGGTTCCGAGCCGGTCGAGGGTGTCGGCGACGAGGAGGGGAGGTTCGTCCCGTCCGGCCCGCGCTGTGCGCAGACCGCCCGTCGCGCACACACGCTCACCGACGTGCGCCTTGCCCGCGCCGCGGCCCGACACGCGTAGCGGCTCGCGCACACGCCAGCCTTGCGAACGGCGGACGATGCGGTCGATCTGCAGCCTCACGGAATGGGGGCCGAGCTCGTCGACGACGCCGCACGCGCGGACGACGGCCTTCGTCGTGGCGAGCTTCGGCGCGAGCGCTTCGGACGACGCCGCCGTCCGCCACGCCGCCGACGCGCTCGACGCGAACACGAGCGCGATGCACGCCCCGATGAAGAGCACCCGGCGGAACACCACGACACCGACCACGGCGACGAACACGACGATGGCGGAACCGACGGCGAGCCACGGTCGACCGAACCCGATCGCCGTCCCCGCACCGACGCAGATCGCGGCGACGACGGCCGCATTCATACGGTGACGTGCGGACGGATCTGATCGAGCTTCCGCGGCCCGATACCCGGGACGTTCTGGAGATCGTCGACCGTCCGGAAGCCGCCGTGGTCCGTCCGGTAAGCGATGATCTTCTGCGCCGTCGACGGACCGACACCCGGAAGTGTCTCGAGCTGATCGGCCGTGGCCGTGTTCAGGTTGATGAGCGCGCCCTCGCTCGACGACGGCGCCGCCTGCGCTCCCGCGCCCCCGCTCTTCGCCGGGACGAGCACCTTGTCCCCGTCCTTCACCTTGGCCGCGAGATTCAGCGCGTCGAGATCGGCATCGTCCGCGGCGCCCCCGGCCGTCAGCACGGCGTCGTTGACGCGCGCGCCCTCGTGGAGCTCGTACAGGCCCGGATGCCTCACGGAACCGGCGACGTGGACGAAGATCAGATGTCCGGACGACGTGGCCGACGGCGAGGCGAGCGAGATGTGCGCCGGCTTCGGCCGTGCGCGCATGGCGACCCCGTACCCGCCGACGACACCCACGGCAGCGAGTACGCACAGGACGACAGCGATGCGTCGCGCGGGCAGGGATCTGAGGAATGCTTCCACCACGCCTCCATGGACGGCCGTGGGGAAGACCGCTGCGAACCGTAGCAGCGGGTGCTGACTACTTCTCGAGCACGAAGTTCACGAGGTTCGGCGGACGCGCGATCACGCGCGCGACCTCCCGCCCCTCGAGCTGCTCGGCGATGCGCTCGGCTCCGCGCGCAGCCTCGATCGCCGCGGCTTCGTCGATGTCGCCGGGCACCTCGACCTTGCCGCGGACCTTCGAGTCGATCTGCACGATCAGGGTCGTCGTGTCGACGGCCGCCAACCCGGCGTCGACTTCGGGCCAAGATTCGTCGTGGACGGAACCCGAAGCCCCGAGCTCCGACCACAGCTCCTCGGCCAGGTACGGCGCGATCGGCGCGAGGACGCGCAGCAGCACGTCGACACCTTCGCGAAGGTCGGAGGCCGATGCGTCGGACGAAGCGAGCGTCCGCTGGAGCGTCATCATCTCGGATATCGCGGTATTGAAGGCGGCGCGGTCGTAGCGCTCGGTGATCGCCGCGAGCGCTCGATGTGTTGCGCGACGTACCGCAGACACGCCGGACGGAGCGCCGGCTCGGCGCAACAGGTCGATGTTGTCCGTTACGAGCCGCCACACGCGTTCGCAGAATCTGTACGCGCCGACACAGGCTTCGGCGCCCTCCGGTGGCCACTCGTAGGCGTCGGTCGGCGGCCCGATGAACAAGATGAACACGCGCAGCGCGTCGACGCCGAAGCGCGCGATCACCTCGCCGGGCTCGACGATGTTGCCGAGCGACTTCGACATCATCTTCCCGCCCATCGAGATGAGGCCGTGGTTCATCAGCCGCTTGAAGGGCTCGGTCGCTTCGACGAGGCCCATGTCGTGGAGGAACTTCGTCACGAATCGCGCGTAGATCAAGTGCATGACGGCGTGCTCGATGCCGCCCGTGTACTGATCGACGTTCATCCAGGCATCGGCGAGGTCGCGATCGAAGATCGCCGCTTCGTTGTGCGGGTCGCAGAAGCGCAGGAAGTACCAGGACGAGTCGACGAAGGTGTCCATCGTGTCCGTCTCCCGGCGCGCGTCACCGCCGCACGACGGGCATGTGGTGGTGACCCAATCCGTCGCTTTCGCGAGCGGTGACATCGCGTCGTCGGTCAGGTGGTAGTCGGCGTCGAGCGGGAGCTCGAGTGGGAGCTGGTCGTCGGGCAACCCGACGATGCCGCACGAGTCGCAATGGACGACGGGGATGGGCGTTCCCCAGTAGCGCTGGCGCGAGATCAGCCAGTCGCGCATGCGGAACTGGATCTCGGGCCGTCCGATGCCGCGATCGGCGAGGTGATCGATGATCGCCCGCTTCGCCTCCGCCGTCGGAAGTCCGTCGAACGGACCGGAGTTCGTCGCGACCCCGTCGCCTTCGAACGGAAGCTCGTCCCCGCCCTCGACGACGCGGCGAACGGGCGCGCCGATCTGCTCCGCGAACTCGAAGTCGCGCGTGTCGTGTCCCGGGACGGCCATGATCGCACCCGTCCCGTAACCCATCAGCACATAGTCGGACGCGAAGACCGGCACTTCCTCGCCGTTCAAGGGGTTCACGACGTGCGCTTGCAGGTCGAACGCTCGTCGCTCGCGCTTCGTCGCCATGCGCTCGATATCCGTCGCCCGCCGGACGTCATCGAGGAACGCCGCATACTCCGCGGCCTTCCCGGCGCGGTGCGCGAGCTTGGCGGCAACGGGATGCTCGGCGGCGAAGACGAAGAACGTCACCCCGTACAGCGTGTCGGGACGGGTCGTGAACACCTCGATCTCGTCGCCCGTCTCGGCGATGGTGAACGTGACTCGCGCGCCTTCGGATCGTCCGATCCAATTGCGCTGTTGCGTCAGGACGGCGTCGCCCCACTCGAGCTGATCCATGTCGTCGAGGAGGCGCTGCGCGTACTCCGTCGTCTTGAAGAACCACTGATCGAGATCTCGTACCTCGGGAACCGACCCACAGCGCCAGCACACGCCGTTACTGATCTGCTCGTTCGCGAGCACCGTCTTGTCGACGGGGCACCAGTTGACCTTCGCGACCTTCTTGTACGCGAGTCCGCGTTCGAACAGACGAAGGAACAACCACTGGTTCCACTTGTAATAGGACGGATCACAGGTGATCAGGTTCCGGTCCCAGTCGAAGGTGAACGCGAGCTTCTTGCACGACGCCGTGAACTTCTCGATGTTGTCGTACGTCGACTCGCGCGGATGGATCCCGAGTTTGATCGCGGCGTTCTCGGCGGGAAGGCCGAAGGCGTCGTACCCGAACGGGTGCAGGACGTCGAACCCCCGCATCTTCCAGTGGCGCGCGAACGCGTCGCCGATCGTGTAGTTCTCGACGTGTCCCACGTGCATGTCGCCCGACGGGTACGGATACATCTCGAGGACGTAGCGCTTCGGGCGCGACGGCACGCGCGGCGCCGCCCACGCGTTATGCGACTCCCAGATCGGGAGCCACTTCTCCTCGATCGCCTTGAAGTCGTACCGCTCGGTCATCCGTTCTCCCGTAAGAAAAAACCTCCCGTGGCGATGCACGAGAGGTCGGGCGAGCGCCGCGTCCGGCGCCCGCCTACATAAGCCCGAGGCCCATGCAGTTCAGGTTCATCTCCGCCTACTTTAACAGAGCGGCCTCAGCGCAACGGTCGAACGAGATCGCCCGGTCGCTTGCTACCGATGCGGCGCTTGAATTCCGCAACGCTCAGCGCGTGCACGACCGAACGACGCGTCGCGCGCGCCGTCGCCGCGCGAGGGAACCCGAGCAGGGGGCCGAGCTCCCCGAAGTACTCCCCCGGTCCGTACGACGCGAGGACATCGCCGCCGCGCACGACCTCGATCTTCCCCGCTTCCACGAGATAGATCTCCTGGCCCACCGAGCCTTGCTCGAACAGCACCTGTCCTCGTGAGAGCTCCGTCGACTTCGCCGCACCGTTCCGGCGCCGCACTTTCGGCGCGAGATCGATGACGCGGTCGGCTAGCGGGACGATCCGGGAGTCGTGGGTCGACACGAGCACCGTCCGGCCCGGTCGGGCCAGACCGCGCAGCAGGCGAAGCACGCCGTCGACCTGGACGTGATCGAGATGCGCCGTGGGTTCGTCCGCCAGGATCAGCGGTGGATCGTGCGCGAGCGCCCGGGCGATCGCGACCCGCTGCTGTTCCCCACCGGACAGATCCCCGGGACGATGCCGTTCGCGATCCTCGAGCGCGACCTGCGCGAGCAACGACCGCGCGCGGTCGCGTGCCTTCCGCGCGCCCATGCCGGCCGCGAGCATCGGCGTATCGACGTTCTCCAGCGCGGAGAGACTCGGGATCAGATTGAACGATTGGAACACGACGCCGACGGTCTCCTGCCGGTACCGCTCGAGGGCCTTCCCGGTGAGCGCCGTCACTTCCGTGTCGCCGACGCGGATCGATCCACTCGTCGGACGAAGGATCCCTGCGAGCGACGACAGCAACGTCGTCTTCCCGCACCCGCTCGGACCGAGCAGGAGCACGAGTTCGCCCGACGTCGCCTTCAGCGAGAAGTCATCGAGGGGACGCGTCGTGTACGAACCGTTCCGGTACTCGACGACGAGCGACGAGACGTCGATGTTCATGGTCCCGCGAACGCGAGAGCCGGTTGCACCGTCGCCGCGCGTCTGATCCCGAAACCGCTCGCGAGCAGACCGACCACGACGGCGATGGCGAACAGCAACGGGTACGCGTTCACGGGCATCACGAGACGCATGGGGAACAACGGTGTCAGCAACTTCGCCACCCCGAGAGCCAGCACGGCCGCGACGACCGACACGACGACCGACTGCAGGGCAAGACCCCCGAAGATGTGCCGCGTCGACACCCCCGTCGCCTTCATCACCGCGAAGTCGCGCGTTCGCTCCAGCGCGGACAGGTAGATCACAACGCCGACGATGAGCGCCGCGACGACCCAGAGCACGGAGCGTGTGAAGTCGATCGTGCGGACGGCCTTGCTGAGCGGACGCAGCCCGTCGAGCGCGGCTTCGTCCGGCGACATCGCTTGGAATCCGTGAGGCACCTTCGTCGGTACACCTCGGGTCGCGAACGTCGACACGAGCGGCGCGCCGAAGATCATCGTCGCCTGCGCGTCTTCCAATCGGACGAAGACGTCCGGATTGCCGCCGATCAGCGTCATACCGCGCACGGTTCCGACGACGCGGAAGGTGTGTCCCTGGACGGTGACCGTTCCGCCGATCGGCGCGCCGGCCGAGACATCGGCGATCGCTTCACCCGGACGCAGATCGCTTCGCCCCGTCACGTCTCGCGGCGTCCCCAGCGCGCCGGGCTCGAACCCGACGATGTTGCCTTCCGTCGCGTGTGGCCGAGTGATGGCCGCCGGAACGAAGATCATCGGCTCGGCCTCCCGCACAGCGGGCAGATGCGCGATCTCTCCGAGGTCGGCTGCCGGCAGGTAGTTCACGCTCGCGAGCGGGCCGCCGCCGCCGCTGCGGACGACCCACGCGTCGGCACCGACGGTGTCGACGGTCGCATGCACCTCAGCGCGGAACGCGTTGCTGAGTCCGGAGAGGAGGAGCGACATCGCGAAGACGAGCGACGTCCCGACGATGGCGACGATGAATCGCCGACGCCGCCACATCAGATCGCGGACGCTGTTCCGCCACATCCCGCGGCAGTGTGGCTGCTACCGCCGAGGTTGAACAGGCCGAAATGCACACATCGGATAACGTGAGCGCCGTGGAACGCGTCATCGAGCTGACGACCGCGCTCGTCGCGTTCCCCACCCACGAACGCGAGGCCGACGCGCAGGCCTTCCTCGCGTCCATCCTCGAGGCCGCGGGATTCGACTGCCGTCTGCAGGAGGTCGCTCCGGGGCGGCCGAACCTCATCGCGCGGAGGGGTTCGTCCGGCCCGTTTCTCTGTTCGCACATCGACGTGCACCCCCCGCACGCACACCCCGATCCGTGGACGGCGCGCGTCGACGGTGACGTCCTCATCGGTCGAGGTGTCCTCGACGCGAAAGGACAGGTCGCCGCGATCGTCGCCGCCTGCGAAGCCGAACGCGACGCCGACGCGTGCGTGCTCATCACGTGCGACGAAGAGTTCGCCGGCCTCGGTTCGCTGCACGCCGACGTCCCCGACGGACCGTGGTTCGACGACGGCGGGATCGTCTGCGAGCCGACGGGGTTCCGTGTGTGCACCGCGCAGATGGGCAACGTCGACGTCCACCTCGAAGCGGACGCACCTCCACATCACGCGTATTCGATCGAAGCCGGTGGATCGCCGGTCCACGCGATCCTCGCAGCGATCGAGTCGCTTGACTCCTGCGCCTTCCTGAAGTCGCGCCATCCGCTGCTCCCGCAACCGCGCCTGAATATCGGACGGATCCGTGGCGGCGAGCACGCGTGGCGTGCGCCGGCTCACGCCGAGCTCCACGCGACGATGGGTGTCGTCCCGGGAACGTCGATCGAAGATGCGATCGCCGACGTCACGAAGCGCGTCGGCGAGATGACCGGTCGCTGGGCATCGCGTGGCGTCACGATCGCGGGAGGAGTGACGGACTCGAGCGAACCCGTCGAGATGCCGGACGACCTTCCGATCGCGAAGCGTCTCGGAGCTGATCCATCCGGCATGCCGTCGTGGACGGACGCCGCGTATCTCTACTTGAAGCACGATCTGCCCTGCGTGGTGTTCGGCGCCGGTGAGCTGACGACCGCACACTCCGACTTCGAAACCGTGGACGTTGCCGACCTCGTGCAACTCAGCGAGACACTCCGTGGCGTCCTGCGGAGCTACGGGTAGAGCTTCTCCCCTTTCGCGCACATCTCGACGAACTTCGCGATGCGCGCGGCGCGCGTCTCAGGCTTCTTCGCGGCCGCGAGGCGGTGCAGGATGGCGTAGCGGTTCTGACTGTCGAGCTTCGCGAAGAACGTCCTCGCCTTCTTGTTCTTGTTCAGCGCGCGTTCGAGGTCGACCGGAACCGTCGCCGTCGACGGCGGATCGTACGCGCGGTCCCACTCGCCGTTGCTCTTCGCGCGTTCGATCGCTTCGAAGCCCGATGGCTTCATTCGGCCGGCGTCGATGAGCTTCAACGCCTTCTCCCGATTGATCTTCGACCAGCGGCTCCGGGGGCCGCGCGGCGTGAAGCGCTGGAGCGAGATCTCGGGTCCACCCGACCTGCCTTGTCCGTCGATCCACCCGTAACAGAGCGCGGACTCGACGGCCTCCATGTAGTTCACCGTCTTGATGGGGACGCCCTTCTTCGCGAACTCGAGCCACACCGCGCGCTCCTTCGCGTGATTGCGTTCGAGCCAGCGCTCCCAGGCGCGCTGATCCTTCAGCCGAACGACGGGTTCGGCCGGATTCACAGCAGCGTGTCGATCGCACCGAGCAGGCGTTCGACGTTTCCCTCGCGGGCGTTGTGTCCCATGAGGCCGATACGCCAGCAGGTTCCTTTGAACGGACCGAGTCCCGATCCGACTTCGATGCCGTGTTCGGTCAGCAGGCGCGACCGAGCTGTTGCGTCGGCGACACCGTCGGGAAGACGGACGCAGTGCAGCATCGGCAATCGCGACGCCGCGACGTAGGAGAAGCCGCGCTCCTCGAGTCCCGCGGCAAGCGTCGCGGCGGTGCGCACATGCCGCTCGTAGCGAGCGTCCAGCCCTTCATCGAGGACGACACCCAAGCCGGCGTGGAGGGCGAAGACCATCGAGATCGGCGCCGTGTGGTGGTACACGCGGTCGCTCCCCCAGTAGCCCGCGAGCAGACCGACGTCGAGATACCAGCTCTGGACCGGCGTCTTCCGCGATCGCACCACATCGAGCGCGCGCTCGCTGAACGTGATGGGCGCAAGACCCGGCGGAACCGAGATGCACTTCTGCGTACCCGAGTAGCAGACGTCGACGCCCCACGCGTCGATGTCGACGTTCATCCCGGCGAGCGATGTGACGGTATCGAGCACGAACAGCGTGTTCCGTCCGCGAAGTAGCTCGGCGATCTCGTCGATCGGCTGCGCGACCCCCGTCGATGTCTCAGCATGCACGAGCGCGAACGCCTTCGCCTCCGGGTGATCGTCGAGCGCTCGTGCAACGTCCGACGCTTCGATGATCCGTCCCCATTCGGCCTCGACCTTGACGACCTTCGCGCCGGCGCGGGATGCGACGTCGCACATGCGTCCGCCGAACACGCCGTTGACGCCGACGACGATCTCGTCACCCGGTTCGAGGACGTTCACGAGCGCGGCCTCCATGCCCGCACTCCCCGTTCCGGAGACGGCGAACGTCATCCGGTTCGCCGTCTTGAAGACCATGCGAAGCCGCTCGGCAACTTCGTCGAGCAAACCCAGGAACTCCGGGTCGAGGTGCCCCAGGAGCGGACGCCCGAGCGCCGCGAGTACCTCCGGTGCCGCGTTCGACGGGCCGGGACCCATCAGCAACCGTTCTCGGGCCATCAGCCGACGGCGTCGATCAGTGCCTGCGTGCGCTCCTCGACCGAACCCGTGAGCGTCTCGTAGCGCACGTCGTTCGATTCGAGGAGGTTCACCATGCGCGCGTCGATGTCGCGCTGGAAGTCCGGGTCGTCCGGACGGAGCCCGTCGAGGACGATGCCGAACTCGATCGGCAGATAGAACACGTGCGTGTACTGCGAACGCAGATGGAACTTCGCGATGTCGAGGCAGGTGTCCCAGAGCGCGAACTCCTTGCGTCGCTCCTGGTTCTCGAGCACCCAGCTGGCGTACGCCATGACGTCGATCAGCGACCGGTCCCCAACGAAGTCCGCGTGCTGCATCTCGTTGTAGAACTGCCGCAGGAAGATGAGCGTCTCCGTCTCCACGGTCGCGTCCTTGTCGAGCTTGAACCCGAGCTCGATGACCTGACGCGCTACCTCGGGCAGAAGCGGCAGGCCGAGCTTCGGTGCGGCGACTTCGGCGAGGGTTGTCTTGCCCGTCGAAAACGAGCCCACGATGGCCACTCTTCTTGGCATGCGTGGCATCATAAAGGGGTCACGGGGACCCGGGCGTCGGGCCTCGATGAGCCAGGGAGGCAGCTTTGCCCGTCTCTATCCATCACCTCGCCGACTGGCGTGCGCGCGGGGAGAAGTTCGTCATGGTGACGGCGTACGACGCGCTCATCGCGCGCGTCCTCGACGAGTCCGGTGTGCCGATCCTGCTCGTCGGCGACTCGGTGTCGAACGTCCTGCTCGGTCACGCGACCACGCTTCAGGTGACGATGGACGACATGCTCCATCACGCCCGCGCCGTCGCGCGCGGCGCGAAGGACGCGCTGCTCGTCGGCGACCTTCCCTTCGGGAGCTACCAGACGCCCGAGGACGCCGTACGCAACGCAACGGAATTCCTCCGCATCGGGATGCACTGCGTGAAGCTCGAAGGCGCCGGCCCGGCGGTCGAGGCCGTAGCGGCACTTACTGATCGCGGCATCCCGGTCATGGGCCACCTCGGCCTCACGCCGCAGTTCGTGAACGCGATCGGCGGTTACAAGGTGCAAGGACGAGGCGACGCCGGCGAGAAGCTTCTCGAAGACGCCAAGGCCCTGCAGGACGCCGGCATCTTCGCGCTCGTGCTCGAATGTGTTCCGTCGGCGCTCGGCGACCGCGTCACGCGCGAGCTCGAGATCCCGACCATCGGCATCGGCGCCGGCCCGCACACCGACGGTCAGGTGCTCGTCTGCTGGGACATGCTCGGTCTCACGCCGGGCCCTTCGCCGCGTTTCGTGAAGCGCTATGCCGATCTCGCATCGGACATACGGGATGCGGTGCAGCTGTTCGCGAAGGAAGTGTCCGAGGGGATCTACCCGGCCCCCGAGCACGCCTACAAGTAATCAGTCGTCGGCGAAGCGCGCTTCCATCGTCGGCAGAACGCGGAAGGTCTCGGCGAACGCGTAACCGTGCGACTGTCCGGCCATCTGCGCGGCTCGGCGCATCACCGTTCCGACGTCCCAGTTGATCTGCGAACGATGCGCTTGCAGCGCCGCGATCTTGCGGTCGATCGTCGCCGTGATGTCGACGCCATGCGAACCGCCCGCCGGGCCCATCACGTAGGTCTCGCGGAGGCCACGCCACGGCTCGTAACCCTCCTCGAGGAGTTCCGGGAAGTGGCCGGGCGTCGTCCCGGCGGTGACGGTGACGTCGAGCGTCGCCTGGCCGACCGCGCGGTGATCGGGGTGGTTGACGAACCAGTCACCGAGGATCGGACCGGGGTCGAGCGCCATCAAGCGATGCGGCTTCACGTCCCGGAACACTCGCGCGATGTCGCGCCGAAGGTCGAACGTGTACTCGACGTAGCCGTCCCGGTAGTCGAGGAATCGCACGTCGGTCACCCCGACGATGGACGCCGCTTCGAGCGTTTCGTCCCGCCGGATCTGCGCGAGCTTGGAGCCGGCGAGCTCGGCATCGGCGGTCCCCGTTGAGCCGTCGGTCACGATGCAGTAGGTGACCTCGTCGCCGGCGTCGGTCCATGCCGCGACCGATCCGGAGCAACTGAACTCGATGTCGTCGGGATGGGCACTCACACAAAGGACGCGCATCGCGTCACGATACCCTGACCGAGTGGAGCGCCCGAAGAGCCTCGTCCTCATCCGTGCGAAGCACCTCGCGGAAAGCGTGACGACGCCGATGTTCCTCGCCGACGCGGGCGGCAATCTCATCTTCTTCAACGAAGCGGCCGAAGCGATGCTCGGTCGTCCGTTCGGCGACAACGGACTCCTCACGCCGGGCGAGTGGCAGCAGACATTCGACGTCCGCGACCGGAACGACGCGCCGTTCGCCCTGGAGTCGATGGCGTCCTGGATGCAGGTACAAAACGAGCAACCGGCGATGGGGCACATCAAGTTCCGTTCGGCGGACGGGACCGACCATCTCGTGGCGACCTGTGCGTTTCCGCTCTTCACCGAGCAGCAACGCTTCGAAGGCGCATTGATCTTGTTCTGGCGCGATGCCGGATGAAGGCGACGATCTGGGGATGCCGCGGATCGCTTCCCGCTCCGGGTGCGTCGAAACTGAAGTACGGCGGCGATACGTCCTGCGTCGAAGTCGTCTTGTCGGACGGAACGCTCATCGTGCTCGACGCCGGCACCGGCATCCGCGAGTTCGGCTCGCAGCGCTGCGCCGGCGTGATGCGCGTGCACCTGCTCCTCACGCATCTCCACATGGATCACATCGAAGGGTTCCCGTTCTTCTCCCTGCTCTGGACGAAGGACTGCGACCTCCACGTCTGGGGACCGGCGTCGCCGATGCTCTCGCTCAAGGAACGCCTTGCGCGGTATATGTCACCGCCGCTGTTTCCGATCGACGTGCACGACGTCCCGGCGAACGTCACGTTCCACGACCTTCCCGCCGAATCCTTCGAGATCGGACCGGCGACGGTCTTCGCCGCGGCCGTCGAACATCCCGGTCCGACCATGGGATTCCGCATCACGGAGAACGGACGAACCTTCGCCTACATCCCCGACCACGAACCCGCGGCGCTCGGCGACTTCGCAAGCGAGTCACCGGACTGGATCGACGGCTATGCCGTCGCCGCGGACGCCGACGTGCTGCTCCACGACAGTCAGTACTCAGACGACGAGTACGCGACGAGGCGCGGCTGGGGCCATTCGTCGTTCGCCGACGCGGTGGCGTACGCGAAGGTGACCGGCGCGAAGCGCCTCCTGATGTTCCATCACGATCCGACGCACGACGACGCGACGCTCGAAGCGATGGAGCGCTCGGCGGCCGAGCTTTGGGGGCCGGACGGACCGCCGCCGCAGCTGGCCGCGTCCGGGATGACGATCACGCTCGAACGTGAAGGTGTAACCGTCCCGGCGTAGGCCGGAGCTATACTCGCTGGTCGTTATCCTGGGCCCGTAGCTCAGTTGGTAGAGCACCTGGATGGCATCCAGGGGGCCAGGGGTTCAAGTCCCCTCGGGTCCACTCAGGTCAGGCGGCGGCGGGTTCGGCGCTGACCGGCACGGTGTAGCGGAACGCGCTTCCCGCGCCCACTTCACTCTCGACCCAGATGCGTCCGCCCTGCGCTTCGACGAGCGACTTGCAGATGTAGAGCCCGAGGCCGCTGCCCGCGACGCGACGTCCGTCCGGCGAGCTCAGCCGGGAGAAGCGGCGGAAGAGCTTCTCCTTGTCTTCGTCCCCGATCCCAGGCCCCCGGTCCCGAACGGTCACCTGCAGGAAACCGTCGACCATCTCGACGTCGACCTCGACCGGAACGTCCTCGGGCGCGAACTTGAACGCGTTCTCGAGGAGGTTCGACAGGACGCGGCACTGGCTCGATTCGTCCGCGAGTGCGCACGGCAGGTCGTCGGCGACCCTCACAACGGCGGCGCGCGGTCCGTGCGCGACGTCGGAGACGATCTGGCGGACGAGCGAGCCGAGATCGACCGGACGAACCGCTTCGGTCTTCGTGCCCGCTTCGATCCCGTCGACGGTCTCCATGTTCGAGAGCAGCTTGCTCATCGCATTCGCGCCGCGCGCGATGGCGTCGACGAATTCGAGCTTCTTCGCGTCCGGAAGGTCGTCCCAGGCCGTCTGCATCGTCGACGCGAAGCCGTTGATAACCGTGAGCGGTGACCGCAGGTCGTGGCGGATGATCTTGTTCCACTCGAGCCTGGTTCGGTCTTCCGACGGCGCGCCCGACTCCTGCTGACGACCCATCTGGTAGAGCATGTAGAGGGCGGTCGCAGCTTCACGCACGGCGGCTTCGACGTACTCCCAGTCGAGATCCTCGAACGCGCCCGCTTCGACGGCGGAGAACCCGACGATCGCCTGCGCGCGACCGGCGGCACGCACGGGGACCGCTGCGTATGAACGCAGTCCGCGTGCACGGAAGCACTGGTCGAGCGGCTCGTCGGACGAAGCCGTGTCGTGCCGGACGAGCGTCCGACCGGCGTCGAGTGTCTCGTTCGATGTGAGCGGAACGAGGGTGCCGACCGGCATGCGCCAGTCTTCGGCGCCGTGCACTGCGGCGATCCGGAAACCGTTCGGCTCGTGCACACCGAACGACGTACGTTCGTAATCGACGCGATCGCGGACCATGTCGGCGAACGCGGCGAACGCCCCGCTCAGGTCGACGAACTGCTCGACGGCTCCGGCGATCTTTGCGCGCCACTCGGCGAGCGTCATCGTCGTGCGTGGGCCGTCGGCCGATGCCTCGCCGGCGACACTGAGAACCGCATCGAGCCGATCGCACACCGTACGCAGCGTCTCAGCGATCTCCTTCGGCTTCGTCCCCTTCTCGAGGAACGCGCACGCACCGAGGCGAAGCGCTTCCGCTTCCATGCCCTCTTTGCTGAATCCCGAGAGGATGACGATACGTGTGTCCGGTGAGCATTCGTGGATCAACGGAGTGGCCTGGAGGCCGTCCATGACGGGCATCGCGA
>JAICYB010000114.1 GCA_025934435.1 Actinomycetes bacterium
GATGACGAGTGCGAGAACGCCGAGCAGCAGCAGTTCGGGAACGCCGATGAAGCCTGGCATGACTTGAAGCTCCTTTCGGGGGAAGGTCGCGGGGCGGCCCGAGAGAGGGCCGCCCCGCAGGGCCGCTGGCCGGACTAGGCCGGGCGCGGTGCGATCAGGTAGAACCCGGTGCCGTTCTTCGACGGGTTGCCGGGGAAGTCGACGAACTGGCCGGGCGTTGCGCCCTGCTTGCCGAAGCCGAAGCCGGCTCCTTCGAGCGCACCGACGATGCCGCCGATGGTCTTGATGGTGTACGTCTCGAAGCCCTTGTTGTTCGGGATGTTCGAGCGCGTCAGGGTCGTCTGGCCGTGCACGACGCTGTTCGCATACCGCGCGAGCGCGCGGTGCTCCGCCTCGACGCCGAGGATCTCGCCGGCGTAGCGCGCGAGCTTGTCGTTCTTCGCCTTCGCGAACGCCGTGATGGCGATCAGGTACGCGTTGACGAAGAGCGTCTCTGCGACCTCGAGCGTTGCGAACAGGTTGATGTTGCCCGCGCCGAGAGCGGCGTTCGGGATCCAGAACTTCGTGGTCAGCGGCTTCGCACCAAGCGACGCGAGCGTCGTGTAGTGGTCGTACTCCGCCTGGTTCGCGGCCTTGAGCACCGGGATGAACGGTGCGGCCTTCGTGCCGGGCGATGCCTTGATCGCCGCGGTGAGAACGGTCACTGCGAGCGCCTCGGCCGTGATCGCGTCGGTCGTGATCGTCGCAGCCGAATCGGCCGACGATGCAGCGAACGCCGACGTCGCCTGGCCCAGAACGCCGATGCCGACCGCTCCGACGGCTGCCTTCTTCAGCAGTCCGGCGCGCGTGGCCTACGACGTGCTGACGTCCGCAAGGACGTTGTCGAGGTACTGGAGCTCTTCGTGATCGCGCTCCATGAACTCGGACTCGCTCATTCGAGTCCTCCCTTCAGATCGGTTGACGGTTCGTATTCGCCCGCCGCCTCGAGATGGTTCGGTCCCTACGGCCGCCGGGGTCTAGACGCAGCCTGTCCCAGGTTTGTCCAGTCAAAACCTGGACAGCCTCACCGCCATGTGGCGGCGAGCACGCGCAACCAGTTCCCGTGCGAGAGCTTCGCGATGTCCCCGTCGCGGAATCCGGCGGCGCGCAGCGCATCGAGCAGAACCGGGAGTCCGCGCACGCCGCCGAGCTCCGGCGGCACCTCCGCCCCGTCGAAGTCCGAGCCGAACGCGACGTGATCGACGCCCATCCTCTCGGCGAGGTAGGAGACGTGGCGGACGATCTCGTCGATGCCCGTCTCGGCAGGAACGTTCCGCCCGTCCTCGCGCAGGAACGACACGGCGAAGTTGACGCCGACGACGCCGTTCCCGTCGCGCACCGCGTCGAGCTGTGCGTCGGTGAGGTTGCGCGTCGCCGGACAGAGCGCGTGCGCGTTCGAGTGCGTCGCGACGAGCGGCGCGGTCGTCGCGCTCGCGACGTCCCAGAAGCCGGCTTCGTTCAGATGCGAGCAATCGACGAGGATCCCGAGGTCGTTGCAGGCGCGTACGAGCGCGCGGCCCGCGTCCGTCAGGCCGGGGCCGGTGTCGGGCGAGCCCGGGAACGCGAACGGAACACCCTCCGCGAACGCGTTCGGCCGCGACCAGACGAGACCGATCGACCGCAGCCCGCGCCCATACCAGTCCTCGAGGTTCGAGAGGTCGCTGCGGATCGGCTCGGCGCCCTCCATGTGCACGATCGCCGCGAGCCCGCCCTCGACGAAGTCGTCGGGCGAGGTCGCGATCCGTACCGGCAGCGAGCGAAGCGTCGCAAGGAGCTCCTCGGCGACCGCCGCCGCGTCCTCGTACGCGACCGGATCAGGCAGTGGCATCGCGTAGGGGATCGTCGTCGGGTGCGGCGGGTGCGCCGACGGGACGTACAGCGCGAAGAAGCCGCCCGAGAAGCCGACGGCGCGCGCGTCGTCGAGATCGAGGTGCAGCGACGGCTCCCCGCGCCAGGCGTGCAGCACGAGGTCGTTATGACCGTCGATGATCGTCGTTCCGCTCCCGTCCGCGCCTCATTGCGACATCGTACGGGCGGCTGTGGCAGGCTCCGCGTTTCGTGACGGAGTCCCCTCTACGCATCCTTCTCTGCGAGGACGACGACCGGCTGGCCGAGCTTGTCGCCTCGAGTCTCGAGACGGACGGTCGCTTCATCGTCGTCGGCCGCGCACGGACCGGGGACGAGGCGGTGAGCTTCGCCGCGGAGCACGCGCCAGACGTCGTGCTGATGGACATCGGCATGCCGGGTCTCGACGGCATCGACGCCACCCGCGCGATCCACGCGCGCGACCGCGGCCAGCACGTCGTGATCTACACCGGCTCCGACGAGTACGACGACGTGTCGCGGGCCGACGAGGCGGGGGCCGCGGGCTTCCTGCACAAGGAGGCGCTCACCTCGCCCGATCTCGCGGACGCGATCCACGTGCTGCACGCGAACTACGTGAGCAGCGTGCCCGACCCCGATTAGATCAGGATCCGGCGGAGCTCCTCGATCGTCGTGAGGCCGTCGCGCACCTTCGCGATGCCGTCCTCCCACAGCGGGCGCA
>JAICYB010000101.1 GCA_025934435.1 Actinomycetes bacterium
ATCGCGATCATCGCGCGCTGCCGCATCCCGCCCGAGAACTCGTGCGGGTACTGCTCGTAGCGCTGCTCGGGGTTCGGGATTCCGACCATGCGCATCAGATCGACGACCCGCTCGTGCACCTTCGAGTTGTGCTCCTTCGGATAGTGCGTCTTGATCATCTCGCTGAGCTGGAAGCCGACCTTCAGCACCGGGTTCAGCGAGGTCATCGGATCCTGGAAGACCATCGCGACCTCGTCGCCGCGGAAACGCCGGAGCTCGCGCTTCTTCATCTTCAGCAGGTCGCGTCCCTTGAACATCGCCGACCCGCTGACGATCCGTCCCGGCGGCTGCGGAATCAGCCCGAGGATCGACATCGTGCTGACGCTCTTGCCGGAGCCCGACTCGCCGACGATGCCGAGCGTCTCGCCCGGGAACACGTCGTAGTTCAGATCGTCGACCGCGTGGACGATGCCGTCGTCGGTCGCGAACTCGACGCGCAGGTCGCGGATCGAGAGAACGGGATCAGGCACGGATTCTCCGCTGCGTCGGATCGAGCGCGTCGCGGAGCCCGTCGCCCATGAAGTTCACGCAGAGCACGATCAGCACGATCATCAGGCCCGGGAACACCGTCAGCCACCACTGCTGCGGGTTCGTCTGCCCCTCCTGCACGAGCACGCCGAGCGACGGCGTCGGCGGCTTGATGCCGAAGCCGATGAACGAGAGCGCCGCCTCGGTGAGGATCGCCGCGGCGACCGAGATGGTGCCGTTGACGATGATCGGCCCGAGCGTGTTCGGGAGGATGTGCCGGAACATGATGCGCGCGTCACCCGCCCCGGCGGCCTTCGCCGCCTCGACGTACTCCTTCTCGCGCAGCGACAGGAAGACGCCGCGCACGACGCGCGCGATGCCCGTCCAGAAGAAGAACGCGAGGATGAACGAGATGCGCCACTGGCTGCCGCCGCCCCACAGCGCGCCGACCGTCGCGAGGATCGCGAGCGCCGGCAGCGTCAGCACGAGATCCGTGAAGCGCATGAGCAGGTTGTCGACGACGCCGCCGTAGTAGCCGGCGATCGCGCCGATGATCAGGCCCATGATCGACGACACGACCGCGACGAAGACGCCGATCTCCTCCGAGGTGCGGATGCCCCAGATGACGCGGCTGAAGTAGTCGCGGCCGATCGAATCCGTGCCGAAGAAGTGATGCCCCTGCGTCGTCGGCGCGTGCAGCAGGTTGTTCAGATCGATCTCGGAGAACGAGTACGGCGCGACGAAGTTCGCGAAGGCCCCCGCCCCGAAGATGATCACGAGCCCGACGAGGCCGAGCATCGCGAGCCGGTGCCGGAGGAAACGACGGCGCGCGTAATCCCACTGGCTGCGCGCCTTGATCTCCATGCCCTGCTGGAAGGCGGCCTCGAGCCCGGCCGGCGCGACGATCTCGCCGTCGATCGTCTGCTCGACCGGTGCGACCCGGTCCGCGAGCGGGATCGAATGCGCCTTGGGGTCGAGCTCAGTCATAACGGATGCGCGGGTCGAGATAGCCGTACAGCACGTCGGCGATCAGATTGAAGATGATGATGATGACCGAGGTGACGAGAAGGTACGCCATCACGGCGTAGAGATCCGTCGACTGCAGCTTCTGGACGAAGTAGTAGCCCATGCCGTCCAGCGTGAACACCGTTTCGGTGATGATCGCGCCGCCGAGCAGGCCGCCGACGTTCAGCGACGCGACCGTGACGATCGGGATCAACGCGTTGCGCACCACGTGGCGCAGGATCACTCGTCGTTCCGAGACTCCCTTCGCGCGCGCGGTTCGCACGTAGTCGCTGTTGATCACGTCGAGCATCGACGCGCGCATGTATCTCGAGTACAGCGCGAAGCTGATGATGCAGAGCGTGATCACGGGTAACGCGAGATGTTGCAGCCGGTCGAGCGACCACGTCCCGTGGTGCGGGTTGTTCAAGCCCGACGTGTAGAAGATCCGCACGTGCCACTTGAGATAGATGTCGACGAACAAGATCTGCAGGAGCAGCGCGAGCCAGAACGTCGGCATCGCATACCCGAGGAAGCTGAGCGCGGTGAACGAGTAGTCGAACACCGAGTACTGGCGGATCGCCGAATAGATGCCGACGGCGACGCCGAGGATGATCGCGAGCAGCTCCGAGAGGATGATCAGCTGCGCAGTGTGCCCGAGCGTTCGCGTCACGTCTGGCCAGAGCGGCTGGAACGTCGACAGCGAGCGGCCGAGCTTGTGCGTGAACACGTCCTCGACCCAGTACCAGTAGCGCACCGGGATCGAGCGGTTCAGGTGGTACTTCAAATAGATGTTGTGCAGCGTGTTGGCCGAGAAGCGCGGGTTCGCGCGCAGGGCCACCGTCGGATTGCCCGCCAACGACACGAACGTGAAGCTGAGAAACGTCGACACGATCAGCACGGGGATGCTGTAAAGGATCCGCCTGATGATGTAGGTGATCACGGTTCGGCTCCTTGGCGCCGTCGGGGACGAAAGGGATCCGCGCCCCCCGGTTTCGGCCGGGAGACGCGGATCCCTGGTGCTACTTCACTGAAGTCGAGCGATTTTCGTCGTTCGGCCTACCAGTGCCACTGCTCGATGTTCCACGTGGGACCGAGCAGCGTCGGGTTGTTGCTGTTGCCCATGCCCTTGATCGCCGACTTGTAGACGAGGATCGACGGCGGAGCATAGAGCGGGACGATCGGAACGTCGTTGGCGATGATCGTCGCCGCATTCTGGTAGTCGGCCGTGCGCTTGGCCGGATTCAGCTCCGAATCGCCGGCCTTGATGAGTGCGTCGACCTTCTTGTTGCAGTACAGCTTGTAGTTCGAGCCGCCGAGGTTCGCGGCCTGGTTCTGGCACTGGTAGATCGCGTCGAAGCCCGACGGATCCGGGCCACCGAGCCACGCGAACTCAGCTGCATCGAAGTCGTGGTTCGGCAGGCGGGTCCCGAAGAAGTTCGGGTTCGCCGGCTCGAAGCTCACGTCCGTCTTGATGCCGATGGCGCCGAGCTGCTGGTTGAAGATCGCAGCCGACGTCGCGCGGCGCTGGTTGCCGAGCGTCGTGTGCCAGCGGATCTCCGTCTTCTCGTTGCCGGGGCACGTCCAGACGGCGGTGTTGCCGCGCGTCGGGACGCTCGGGCCGCCGGTGCAGCCGTGCGCCTTCAGCAGCGCGATCGCCTTCCGCGGAGCGAACGTCCACTTCGCGTACGACGGCTTCGCGTTCGGGCCGATCTCCCACATCGCGTTGTTCAGCGGCTTGAGGCCGGGAGCGATGTCACCGAAGAGGGCCTTGATCAGCGAGTGCCGATCCATGCCGAGCATCATTGCCTGGCGGAACCAGTTGTGCTTCATGATCGGAGCGGCCGTGCCGCCCTCGTTCAGGTCGATGTGCTCCTGCGTGAAGCCAGGAATCGAGCTGTACTTCAGGCCCGACTGGTGCACGAGCTGTGCAAGCGCAGTCTGCGGGGACGGGTTGATCGCGTCGACCTCGCCGCCGCGCATGGCCTGGATCTCGGAGTTCGTGTCCGTGATCAGCTTGAAGTCGACTTCCTTCAGGCCCGGCTTCTTGCCGTACCAGGTGGGATTCGGCTTCAGGGTCAGGCCCTGGCCCTTCGTGTAGTTCGTCAGCAGGAACGGGCCGTCCGAGACCGGATGACCGTCATTGCCGCAGACGCAGTCCGCCCACATCGTGTTCCAGTTGAGGCCGGCGACGGCCTTCGACGGGTAGATGAGGCCGAAGATGTCGCGGTAGTCCGCGAACGGCTTCTTCCACTTGAACGTGATCTGGCGCTGGCCCTTGTGCGTGAAGCCGGTGATCAGGTCGTAACCCGCAGTCGACGCAGGCGTGTTCGCCTTGTTGACGATCTGCTTCCACGTATAGACGTAGTCCTTGTACGTGACGGGGAACTTCGCATGACCAACCCAGTTCCAATACGCGTTCGGGCGGATCGTGATCGACAGACCCGACTTCGTCGCAACGACCTTCGAGGCGAGGTCGAGGTGATAGTTGCCGTTGTTGTCGATGATGTAGTTGCCGCGCAGCGTCGGCGTGTTGCCGGTGAGCGCTGCCCAATACGCGTTCTGGTCGGCCTGGGTCGTGTTGAACCCAATGACGTCCTGCTCCATGCCGAACACGAGAACGCTCTTCGCCTTGCGTGCGGCCGGTGTCCGCGGCACGTTCGCCCAAGCCTGGGCGAACGGAGCGGCGGCGAGCTTGGCCGAGCCGGCGACCCTGGTCGACGCGCTTGCGGATGCGCCTGCCACCAG
>JAICYB010000133.1 GCA_025934435.1 Actinomycetes bacterium
CAGGCTCTGCCCGACCGGATCGACGTCGCGCATGGTGCTCGATTTCGACTCGGGGACGAAGATCGCAGTCAAGACGATCGCCGCGACGCAGATCGGCAGATTGATCCAGAACACGGCCCGCCAGTCGATCCACTGGATCAGCGCGCCACCGACCATCGGGCCGAGCGCCATCGAGATCCCGACGACGCCGCCCCAGATGCCGATCGCGCGGGCGCGCTCGACGCGGCCGGTGAACACCTGCGTAATGATCGACATCGCAACGGGATTCATCATCGAGCCGCCGATCGCTTGCACCAGCCGCGCGCCGATCAGCGTTTCCATGTTGGGCGCAAGGCTGCACAGCAGCGAGCCGAGCGCAAACACCGTCAGCCCGATCTGAAATGTGCGCCTGCGGCCGATGCGGTCGGCGGTGGCTCCCGACAGCAGCAGCAACGATGCGAGCACGAGTGTGTAGATGTCGATCACCCACTGCAGCTGCGACGGCGACGCGTGCAGGTCAGCGCGGATCGACGGGATTGCGACGTTGACGATCGTCGCGTCCATCGACACGATCAGCAGGCTCAGGCAGCACGACGTCAGGATGATCGCCTTGCGCCGGGAACTGAGCGTGTTCATCACACGATTGTAAAACTACAACTATCGACCGGCAAATGTGCACGTTCAGCGGGCGCGAGCGTGCGCAGAATGTACGCGATTACCGGCGTGTCGGCGTGCGGACACGCACGCTCGCGACGAAAAACTAGCGCGTGTCGATGGCGTTGTAGTCGCGCTCGCCGTAGCCCGTGTAGATCTGGCGCGGACGGCCGATCTTGCCGCCGGCCTCGTCGTGCATCTCGCGCCAGTGCGCGATCCAGCCGGGCAGCCGGCCCAGTGCGAACAGCACGGTGAACATCCGCGTCGGAAAGCCCATCGCGCGGTAGATCACGCCGGTGTAGAAGTCGACGTTCGGGTAGAGCTTGCGCTCGATGAAGAAGTCGTCGGTCAGCGCGACCTCTTCCAAAGCCTTTGCGATGTCAAGCAAGTCGTCGTCGCCGCCGAGCTTGCCGAGGATCTTGTCGGCCTGCTCCTTGACGATCCGCGCCCGCGGGTCGTAGTTCTTGTACACGCGGTGGCCGAAGCCCATCAGCTTCACGCCCTCTTCGCGGTTCTTCACTCTCTTGACGAAGTCCTGGACGTCGCCGTCGGCGGCGCGAATCTTCTCCAGCATCTCCAGCACCGCCTGGTTGGCGCCGCCGTGCAGCGGACCCCACAGCGCGTTGATGCCGCCGGAGATCGACGTGAAGAGGTTGGCCTGCGACGAGCCGACCAGCCGGACCGTCGACGTCGAGCAGTTCTGCTCGTGGTCGGCATGCAGGATGAAGATGCGGTCCATCGCGCGCACCAGCACGTCGTTGGGCTCGTAGTCCTCGCACGGCGTGGCGAACATCATGCGCATGAAGTTCGAGGTGTAGCCCAGCGAATTCTTCGGGTAGATGTAGGGCTGGCCGACGGTGTACTTGTACGCCATCGCAACGAGC
>JAICYB010000112.1 GCA_025934435.1 Actinomycetes bacterium
ATCGACGGCGCCGGCGAGTCCGACGCGATCAAGGGCCGCATCAAGCAGCTGAAGTCCGAGATCGAGAACACCGACTCCGACTTCGATCGGGAGAAGCTTCAGGAGCGCCTCGCGAAGCTGTCGGGCGGCGTCGCGGTCGTCAAGGTCGGCGCGTCGACCGAGACGGAGATGAAGGAGAAGAAGCACCGCGTCGAGGACGCGCTCCAGGCCGCCCGCGCGGCGCTCGAGGAGGGTCAGGTCCCCGGCGGCGGTGTCGCTCTCATCAATGCGGCGGACGCCGTCAAGGAGAGCGTGCTCGGCTCGCTCGAGGACGACGAGGCGACCGGCGCGAAGATCATCCTGCGCTCGCTCGAGGAGCCGCTCCGGCAGCTCGCGACGAACGCGGGTCTCGAGGCGTCGATCGCGGTTTCGAACGTCCGCGGTGCGAAGCCGGGCTTCGGCCTGAACATCGACACCGGCGAGGTCGAGGATCTCCTCAAGTCGGGGATCGGCGATCCGACGATGGTCACCCGCTCGGCGCTGCAGAACGCTGCGTCGATCGCGAAGAACATCCTCACCACCGAGGCGATCGTCGCCGAGGCGCCCGAGAAGGCCGGCGCCGCGATGGGCGGCGGCATGCCGGACATGGGCGGGATGATGTAGAGACCCAACGGGTCTCCGGGGTCAGACCCCGAACGGGGTCTGACCCCGCTGTTCGTCCACAGAAGGGCCGGCATTGCCGGCCCTTCGTGTTTCCTACGCGGTGTGAGCACGCCGGACGACGACCATGTCGCGCGGTACCTCGCGACGCTGCAGGATGAGCTGCGGAACGTGTCCCCGCGCGTGCGCGATCGCGTCGTACGCGATGTCGCGAATCGGATCGCGGAACGGCGTGGGGACGAAGAGGACGTGCGGTCGATCCTCGAGGACGTCGGCGATCCACTCGACATCGCCGCCGGCGTCCGCGAGCGTCACGGCGTCCGCGAGCGCTCGAGCTGGCGGGAGATCGCGGCGATCGTCCTGCTCCCGTTCGGCGGCGTCGTGATCCCGATCGCCGGCTGGTTCGTCGCGCTGTACTTCCTCTGGTCGAGCCCGGTCTGGACGGTGCGCGAGAAGGTCGCCGCGACGCTCCTGCTGCCCGGCGGGGCGCTCGGGCCGCTCCTCCTGATCAGCCGCAACGCGTACCTCGCGTTCGGGCTGCTCGTGCCCGTGGCGACGTCCACGTATCTCGCAGTGCGCTTGAAGCGGTGCCAGGCACCGTAGGTGCCTGGCACCGCTTTACGGCGTCAGCCTCCATACCTGCGTTCCTTTGAAATCGCCGACCCAGACGGAGCCGAAGTACGTGCGCGCGACGAACGGCGCGGCGACGACGGGGACCGTGTCGACGACCTTGTCGGTCGCCGGGTCGATGCGCGAGACCGTGCCGTCGCCGATGTTCGGGATCCACTCGAGCCCGTCGGGGCCGCGCGTCCCATCGGACGGCCCCGTGCCGACCTTGATGACGGCGACGATCGCGCCGGTCGACGGATCGATGTGCGTCACGGTGCCCTCCGTGTCATCCGAGACCCAGACGCCGTCGGGGTGCGGATCGACGCACAGTTCGCTGGAGTGGCCGATCGGGATCGCCTTCGCGACATTCGTCTTCGGATCGATCCGCGAGATGTCGTTCGTGTTCTGCGACCCGGTCCAGATGTAACCCGCGGCGGCACGGATGCACGTCGGGAAGCCGCTCACCTTGATCGTCTTCACGATCTTGTTCGTCTTCGGGTTGATCCGCGAGACGGTGCGGTCAGCCTGATTCGACGCCCAGACGGAGCCGAACCCATACGCGACGTCCCACGGCTTGAAGCCGACCCTGATGAACTTCTTCACGCGCAGCGTCTTCGGATCGACGCGGAGAATCGCGTTTTCCTTGAAGTCCTCGATCCAGAGGGAGCCCTTGCCGGACACGATCCCGCACATACCTGTGCCGATGCGCCGTGACTTGACGACGCGATTCGTCGTGGGATCGATCTTCGACACGACGCCGTTGCCGTAGCTGTCTACATACAGATATGCGCCGAGCGCCGTGCTTCCGCACGGCTGGCTGAACCCCGGCAGCTTCGCGGTGACAGACGGAGTCGTGAGCGCGATCAGAGCAGCGAGCAAGAGACGCATGCGATCCACCCTCTCGTAGTACTATTACGATCTCGCACTACAATGATGCGAAATCGTACTACAGTCAAGCCGGGGCTCTTCCTTCAGTCGTTCATCGTCGACCGCCTCACCGGCGCGGTGATCGAACGCGTGGTCGAGGGCAGCGGCATCTCGGCCGCGGAGTTCGCGCTCGCGAGCTGGCTCAACGTGGTCGGCAGCGCGACGCCGACCGAGGCGTCACGTCATCTTGGGATCACGCCGACGACGCTCTCGGCGATGATCGACCGGCTCGTCCGCAAGAAGCAGATACGGCGCAGCCGGCATCCGGAAGACGGGCGCTCGTACATTCTCGAGCTCACCGCGGCCGGCAAGGCGACGAACGCGCGAAACGGCGAGCGTTTCATGCACGAGCTCGCCACCCTCCGCGCGAACCTCGACGGCGATCCCGAGGCAATCCTCGAGGCGATGCGCCTGCTCGAGGACGCTCTCCGCAAGACCCTCGGATCCTGAAAAAGAAGCGGCGCCTGGGGAGGCGCCGCTTCATCCACTTGGGGTGGGGAGGTGGGTAGCTCTCCTATCGGCAGAGAGCGCCGCAACCCGAGTCCCTCGATCGAGTGAATCAGAAGCCG
>JAICYB010000081.1 GCA_025934435.1 Actinomycetes bacterium
GAGATCTGGTACCTCTGCCGGCAATACACGGCGGAGCAAGCGATGCAGTGGGGACTCGTGAACGCCGTCGTCGAGCCCGACCGATTGATGGACGAAGCCCGGGCGTGGGCCGGCGAGATCCTCGCGAAGTCGCCCTACGCCATCCGATTCCTGAAGCACTCGTTCAACGCGGAGCACGAAGGCATCGCGGGCATCTCGCAGCTGGCGTTCGACGCCCTCGAGATCTTCGTTCAGACTGAGGAAGCCCAAGAGGGAGTCAACGCATTCAATGAAAAGCGCGAACCGCGATTCCGATAACGTCGCGCCGCTCCGTCCGACCGAAGCTGCCGAAGGACGTCCCTCGATCCGCATGACGTCGGACCGGATCCTGGTGCGTCGTCCCGGATCGGAAGAGCGCAAGACGAAGACCGGACTGCTCGTGCCGGCGACCGCGGTTTCGCAGTCGAAAGGCACCGTGTGGGCTGAGGTCGTCGCCGTCGGTCCGAACGTGCGCACCATCGAAGCCGGCGACTACGTGCTCGTCTCACCAGAGGCAGGCTACGAAGCGCAGATCCGCGGCGAGGACTACCTCCTGCTCCGCGAGCGCGAAGTGCACGCGGTCGCGTCGGAGTCGGCCGACTCCGGCACCGGCCTCTACCTCTAGGAACCGACCGGCGACGGTTCTTCGTCGCCGACGAGCGCGTCGACGTAGGCCTGCGGCTCGAACGGCACCAGATCGCTCGCCTGCTCCCCCACGCCGACGGCTTTCACGGGGACCTCGAGCTCGCGCTCGACCGCGAACGCGATGCCGCCCTTCGCCGTGCCGTCGAGCTTCGCGAGGACGAGGCCGCTGACGTTCGCTGCCTCCTTGAACGCTTTCGCTTGCGCGATGCCGTTCTGTCCAGTCGTCGCGTCGATCACCAGCAGCACTTCGGCAAGCGCGGCGTCCGTGTCGCGCGCGATCACGCGCATGACCTTCTGGAGTTCGTCCATCAGTGGCTTCTTCGTGTGGAGCCGTCCCGCCGTGTCGACGACGAGCAAGTCGTAGCCCTGCGCGCGTGCGTGGGCGATCGCGTCGAAGACGACTGCCCCGGGATCAGCGCCCTGTCCTTGGTGAACCACGTCGATCCCGAGACGGCGGCCCCATTCCGAGAGCTGCTCCACCGCCGCCGCACGGAAGGTGTCCGCGGCAGCGAGTGACACCTTCAGACCGAGCGACTTCGCGCGGTTCGCGAGCTTCGCGATCGTCGTCGTCTTCCCGGTTCCGTTGACACCGACAACGACCCAGATCGACAGCCGTCCCTTGACGAGGCGCAGCCGGCGGTCGGCCTTCGACAACTGCTCGACCATCGCGTCGCGTAAGGCACCGGGAAGCGTCTCCTGGGTGAGGCCTTCGCGCGAGCGGAGGTCGTCGGCGAGCGCCGTGGCTGTAGCGACGCCGACGTCCGCCGAAACGAGGAGTTCCTCGAGGCGGTCGAACGCTTCCGGCGTCGGGTCCATCCCGAACACGTCGCGGACGTCGCGATTGAGGTAGTCGCGCGTCTTGCGGAGACCGCGCCGGAAGCGATGGCGAAGCGGCAGTTTGTCGTCCGGCGTCTCCGGGGCGGCCGGCTTCTCCTCGGCGAGCGGCATGTGGTCTCTGTCGTGCACCTCTTGAGTTTGTCGCGTCCCGAAGGGTGATGTGGAGCGGAGCCTGGCGACGCTGGCGCTGAGCCGTCCGGGCTCGGGGCCGTCTTGCCGGGCTTTCGCCGGGACCGGCTTCGCACGAGGCGGCGCCGGCTTCTTCTTCGCGACCGGGACGGGCTTCGGCTTGGTCGCCTTCGGCGTTCGCACCGAGAGGAACGTGCGCCAGAGGACGAGAGCGGCGTCCGGCTCCTTGTCGCCCGGCCCCCAGCGTCGCAGCGCGAAGAAGCAGGCGGCGATCAGAACGACGAAGGCAACGGTGACGAACGCGTAACCCGATATCGAAACCGGCATCGCGCCAGCCTAAGCTGGCGTCGCGGCCTGCTGCGCCTCCGCTTCGATCGGGATCGGCGCCGCGTGCTCGACGTGGTCCGAGAGCTTCTGCTTCACGAGCCGCGATGTTCCGTCCGGATTGAGCGTGACGCCGACGAGCGTGTCGGAACGCTCCATCGTCCGCTTCTGGTGCGTGATGACGACGACCTGCGTCCGGGAGCGGAGCGAGTCGAGCAGGCGGAGGAAGCGTCCGAGGTTCGCGTCGTCGAGTGGTGCGTCGACCTCGTCGAGGACGATGAACGGCGCCGGACGAACCAGGTGCAGCGCGAAGAGGAATCCGAGCCCGGCGAGCGCCTTCTCGCCACCGGACAGGAACGAGAGCCTCCGGTGGCCCTTCCGGCCGAGGCGGACCTCGATCTCGATGCCGGCTTCGAGCGGGTCGTCCGCACCTGTCAGGCGGATGCGCCCGCCGCCTTCGGGGAAGAGCAGCGCGACGATGTCCTGGAATGCGTTGTTCGCGTCCTCGGCCGCGCGGACGAGCAGCTCGCGCATCTCGTCGTCGGCCGCGCGCACGACCTTCATCAGATCGCGCCGCGAGTTACGGAGGTCTTCGAGCTGCGCTTCGAGGAACTCGCGCCGTTCGTCGAGGGTCGAGATCTCGCGGATCGCGAGGGGGTTCACCGGACCCATGCGACGGAGCTCGCGATCGAGTCGCGCTTCCTCGGCCTTGAGGATCTCGTCCTCGCCTTCCATCGGGAACTCTTCCCGCGCGCGGGACGGCGGGATGTCGAACTCGTGCGCGAGCCGCGTCCCGATCTCTTCGATGCGGATGTCGAAGCGCGCCACCTCTTCGGACGCATGCAGTGTGCGCGGTTCGAGCGACGCGATCTGGACCTCGAGACGGGACGCCTCCTCGGACACGGCGCGCAGATCGTTCTCGATCATTTCCTCTTCGGCGATGAGCGCGCGAACGCGATCCTCCGCCGTCGAGACGAACGCGTCGAGCATCGCAAGCGTCTGCTCGGCCGCTTTGAGGTCGGCGGGATCCGTCGGACCGGCTTCAGCTTCGACGCGTTCGGCGTCGAGCTCCGCGCGAAGGCTCGCGATACCCCGGAGCCGCTCCTCGAGGGACGCGCGCGTCGTCAGGAGTTCGGTGCGCTCGGTGTCGAGCGCGATCATCTGCGTTTCGAGCTGCTTGAGCTCCTCGTCGGCGACGGCGACGCGCTCCGATATCTCGTGCGCGGCCTTCGTCAGCTCGTCGCGCTTCGCGGCGAGCTGCTCGCGCGAGTGCAGCGCAACCTCGGCACGACGAAGACGTTCGTCGCGGTCCTGTTGCGCGAGATCGCGTTCGAGCGACGTCGCGCGCTGTGCGGCATCGATCTCACGAAGGCGATCGGCGGCGGCGGCGATGCGTCCTTCGATCTCGGCGAGCTCGGCGCGGGCTTCGTTGAGTTCGGCGCCGATCCGTCCGGCATCGCGGCGGTGGCGGTCGGCTTCCTGCGACCAGCGCGAGCGTTCACCTTCGACACGCCGGAGCGACGTCTCGGCGCGCTCGAGGGCCGTCGCGAGCGCGAGCGCCGGCTCTTCACCCGACGGCGCCGGACGCGAAGGGCCGTGGGCGCGCAACACGCGTCCGGCGCGTGAGACGAACGTCGCTTCCGGGAAGCGCGCGGACATGATGCGAGCTTCCTCCGGCGTCTCCGTGACGTAGACCGCTTCGCAGAGCGCGTCGACCGTGCCTCGCAGCCAGGCCGGACCGTCGATGATCGCCGCGAGCGCGAGCGTGTTCCCGAGATCGGTCGGACGAGGCCCGGCCGGAAGTGTCGGAAGCACGAGGAGGTCCGCGCGTTCCGCTTCGGCGAAGGCGACCGCGTCCGCGATCTTCGCGCCGGCGACGACGAGTGCGTCGAGCAGGGGGCCGAGCACGGCTTCGACGACAAGCTCGTAGCCGGACGGAACCCTGATCAGATCGCCGAGGATCCCGCGCGCGTCGAGCTCTTCGCCGTGGACGGCCTTCATCATCTCCGCGCCCTTGCGACGCTCTCCGGCGAGGCCCTGCGCGACGCGGAGCGACTCGGCTCGTCCCTGCAGGACGGCGTATTCGCTCTCGAGACGGCGCAATTCGCGGTCGGCGTCGTCTCCGGCGGCGGACGCTTCCTTGTGCTCGTTCGACAGACGCTCCACGGTCATCGACGAGCGACCTTCGGACGCGTCGAGCTCTTCGATCTCGCGCCGGACGACGCTCGCTTGATCGTTGAGACGCGCGATCTCCGAGCCCGAGCGGTCCACTCGTTCGGACGAACCTCTCGCTTCGGCGCGCGACGTGATCTCGGATTGCTCGGCCGTGCGTGCTTCGGCTTCGGCTTGCGCGAGCTCGTCGCGCGTCTGCGTGAGCCGCTGCGAATCGGCGGCGTTCGTCAACCGGAGCTCGCCCACGCGCGCACGGGCGGCGGCGAGATTTCCTTCGCGCTCCTCGAGCCCGCTCGCGATCTCCTCGAGCGACGCGCGCACCTCTTGTTCGTCCCGATCGAGTTCTGTCTGCTTCGCGACGATCGCGTCGCGACGTCTCAGGTCCGGCGTCGCGTGCGCGCGTTCCCGCAGCACGATCGTCGCGCGGAGCGCCGACGCCTGAGCCGAACGAAGATGCTCGAGGCCTCTGCGCGTGCCGCTCGACGCGCGTCTGCTCGTGTCGAGCTTCCGATCGGCGTCGATCCGTCCGGCGCGGAATGCTTCGAGGCGCTGACGGAGGTCGCCCATCGCTTCCGTGGCGCCTTCGCGCTGATCGAGTGCGCGTTTGCGGTCGCGTTCGAGCGCTTCGAGCTCACCGACGGCGCGACGGATGCGGATCTCGCGCAGCCGTTCGGTGATCTCGGTGTGTCGTCGCGCTTGTTCGGCTTGCGCGCGGAGCGGACGCAGTTGCCGGCGGAGTTCGCTCGCGACATCGGCGGCGCGGTCGATGTCCATCGAGACCTGTTCGATCTTGCGGAGCGCGCGTTCCTTCCGCCGGCGGTGCTTCGAGATGCCGGCGGCTTCCTCGACGTACGCGCGCAATTCCTCGGGCTTGCTCTGGACGATGTCGTCGACCTGTCCTTGCGCGACGACTGCGTGCATCTCACGGCCGAGCCCCGCTTCGGCGAGCATCTCCTGCACGTCGAGCAGCCGGCACTGCGTGCCGTTGATCGAGTACTCGCTCGCACCGTCGCGATACAGGGTCCGTCCGATCTGGACCTCGGAGAAATCGACCGGGAACGCGCCGTCGCCGTTGTCGAAGGTGAGCGTGACCTGCGCCATCCCGAGCTGCTTGCGCTGCTCGGTCCCCGTGAAGATGACGTCCTCCATCTTCTCGGCACGGAGCGAGCGGGACGAGAGCGTCCCGAGGCTCCACACGAGCGCGTCGATCAGGTTCGACTTCCCCGCGCCGTTCGGCCCGACGATGCCGATGAGGCCGGGATCGAGCCCGAGGGTCGTCCGGTCGGCGAACGACTTGAACCCACGAAGGGTGATGGAGCGGAGATGCATCCTCGCGAGGATACGGTCCACCTCAGACATCGACGTCGAACTCGAAGAGCCCCTCGGGCTCCTCGTATCCGACATCGACCGAGGTCACCCGGGCGTGACGCGGTCCGTCGTGGCACCAGGCGACCATCGCCTCGACGGCTTCGTCCGGCCCTTCGAAAACGGCTTCGACGCGCCCGTCCGGCAGGTTCCGCACGAAGCCCCCGAGGCCCCGAGCCCGGGCCTCTTGAACCGTGTACCAGCGGAAACTCACTCCCTGGACGATCCCGGAGACGTGGACGCGGGCCCTTGACACCTCAGGGGGCCCTTCTTAATCTCATGTTCGTTGGATTTATTGTCATGACCACGGCCCACATCCTCATCCTCGGCGCGATCGCCGGCTCCACCATCTTCCTCGGGCTCCCTCTCGGACGCATGCGCGGGGTCGGCATGCGAACCAAGGCCTTCCTCAACGCGACCGCGACCGGGATCTTGATCTTCCTTCTGTGGGACGTCCTCGCGAACGCGACGGAGCCGGTCGAAAAGGCGATCCACGCGGCGGCGGCACATCACGGCACGTGGATGCGTGTGGGCAGCCTGGGCGGCACGATCATCGCCTGCGTCGCGCTCGGCCTCATGAGCCTCGTCTACTACGACCGCTTCGCGCTGCGCCGTCAGGCTCGCAAGAGCGTCGGACCCGGCGCGGCGAGTGTCGCGGAGTTCACGCAGGTCGTCCTGGATCCGGCGTCGAACGCGCGGCGCCTCGCGATGTCGATCGCCGTCGGGATCGGTCTGCACAACTTCTCGGAAGGTCTCGCGATCGGACAGTCGGCGGCGCGGGGCGAGATCACGCTCGCGCTTCTGCTCATCATCGGCTTCGGCGCGCACAACGCGACCGAGGGATTCGGGATCGTGGCGCCGCTCGCGAGTCACGATGCGCGCCCGAGCTGGGGGTTCCTCGCGCTCTGCGGACTCATCGGCGGGGGCCCGACGTTCCTCGGCACCCTCGTCGGACGAACCGCCGTGAACGAGACCCTGTTCGTCGCGTTCCTCGCGCTCGCCGCGGGGTCGATCCTGTACGTGATCCTCGAGCTGCTCCACGTCGGACGGAATATCGGCTACAAGGAGCTCGCCGCCTGGGGGCTCCTGCTCGGCCTCGCGCTCGGGTTCGCGACCGACTTCATCCTCGTCGCGGCCGGGTCCTAGGGACTGCCACCCCGAAGCGCAGCGGAGGGGTCTGGTAGCCTCCCCCGGATGCGCCGTCTGAGCCTGTTCCTGCGCGTCGCCTTCGTGGTCGTCGGACTGGTCGCCGCGGCCTGTGGCAAGAAAGCGACGCCATTGCCTCCCGTCGCGGGATCGTGTCCGAACAACCTCCCGTTCACGGTCGGCTACCTTCCGGCGGGCTTCAGTTCACAGCGCCAGTCGGGTCCGGTGGCGGGCAAGCCGTCTATCAAGGACGTATCGATCTTCCACTACACCGGCGCCGGTGGGCACTACATCGAGATCCTTCGCGGCGGACGGCGCACGCAGCTCAACGGTTCCGTCGGCATGATCGTGCTGAACCATCTGGCGCGTATCGGTCCGATCAGCGGCGGCTACGCGATCAACGTTCGACTCGGGCCCGGACACTGCGCGCTGTACCAGATCCTTTCGAACGAAACGAACGACAAGGCGCAAGAACTCGTGAAGGTCGGGCACGGGCTGAAGCCCACTGCCGGACAGTAGAATCGACAAGATTCACCGACAAGATTCACCGGCGGACGTAGCTCAGTTGGTAGAGCGCCACGTTGCCAACGTGGGGGTCGTGGGTTCGAGTCCCATCGTCCGCTCAGACGAAGCCGGCAAGTTCAACGACCGTTCGAGCAGCGGCGGCGTGCTGGTCGATCAAAGGCTTGTCATCGCGAAACGCGATGCCCGCGGTGACCAGCCGGAAGATCGCCGCACGCGACAACATGTCGCGACGTCCGTCGACTCCATCGAGGACATCGACGAGGTCCGGTGACGCTCCCTCATAGGCGAGAGCATCGAAGACGACGATCGCCGACGCGTACGGCTTCGGACGGAACCGCGGTGTGAAGTCGATGATCGCGGGTGACAGCGTCTCGTGGAAGAGGACGTTATTCGCCAGGTCTCCGTGGATCACCTGCGACGGGAGATCCCCCTTCGACAGGTTCGAGCGAAAACGTTCGACGAGCTCCGCGATCGGTCGAGGGAGTTCCACGTCCTCTTCGTCGAACGCGACGCGATCGGCGACCGCCCACGGGTGGGTCTCGCCGTCGACGTAATCGGGACGCGGCACGTGCGCGATCTCGCGGTGCAACAGCTCGCCGACGGCGATGACGTCGTCGTAGCGGTCCGAAGCATGTTCACCGTCGACGCGTTCCTGCGCGCACCATCCGTCGACGATCCATCGGCCATCGGCAGCGCGGAGCGCGCGCGCCAAGCGGAAGTGGTCGGATGAGACATCCGCGAGGTTCTCCGCGACCCACGTCCACTCGCGCTCGCTCACATCGCGCTTCAGCACGACGTCATCACCGATCCACGTCCGCCCGCCGCGACGCTCCAGTGGATGGAGATCACCTTGTATGCCGAACGCCGCGCGGACGTCACCCGTTGGCGCAGCCTGCACTACGCGCCGCCGCGGCTCAGGAACGACACGTAGAAGATCCCGAGACCGAGGCCGGCGAACACCGCCGCCACGAGCCAGAAGCGGATCGTCACCGTGATCTCCGGCCATCCGACCATCTCGAAGTGGTGGTGGATCGGCGCGATCTTGAAGACGCGCCGTCCACCTCCGTTCGGGTGCGGCCACAACCGCTTCGTGATCTTGAAGACCGCGATCTGGATCAAGGACGACGCGTACTCCGCGATGAACAGCGTGCAGATGATCGGGAGCAGGAGCTCCGTCCGAGTCTCGAGTGCGAGCACAACGAGTACGCCGCCGATCGCCATCGCTCCGGAGTCGCCGATGATGATCTTCGCCGGCGGCGCGTTCCACCACAGGAACCCGATGCACGAACCGAGTAGCGCCGCGGCGAGGACGGCGAGATCGAGGAGTCCGTGCGTCGTGTGCGCGCCGTAGATGTGCGGATGGCGGAACTCCCAGAACGAGATGACGACGTAGACGAACAACGTCATCGCGCTGGATCCACTCGATAGTCCGTCGCAGCCGTCGCTGATGTTCACGCCGTTCGCCATCACCCAAACGAGGACGAACACACACAGCACGAACGCGGCCTCCGGCAACGACACAACGTTGTGCCCCGTCCACGAGATTGCCGAGGGCATACGGCCGTAGCGGATCGCGACGACCGCTATCCCCACGGCGATGAACGCTTGCGCGATCGTCTTCGCACGTGGTGAGAGACCGAGTGAACGACGTCGCGTGGCAGAGATCAGGTCGTCCACTCCACCGACGGCACCGAGCGCCCACATCGCAGCGACGGCGAGCAGGCCACCGACGGATGGACGGATCAGGTGCACACCATGCGGCCCGAACCTCAGATGCGTAACCCCGTACGCGATCGTCGTTGCCGCGATGACAACGGCGCCGCCGAGCGTCGGTGTGCCTTGCTTCACGAGATGGGCTTGGACGCCGTCCACACGCTCTTGCGAGCCGATGCCCATGCGGAGCAGCCACGCGGCGAAGTACGGCGTGGCGCATCCGCAGATCAGGCCGGCGCAGCCGAGTGCGATGAGGATCTGTTCCATGGGGGTGGATTCTCTCGGATCCGCCGGACGAACCGTCAGATCCGGACGTCGTCCAGCGAGTCCCACGCGTAGCGCCGCACGGCAACCGTTCCGCCGCCGGGCTCGGCCACGACATCTCCGAAACGATCGGTCGCGCCGAGC
>JAICYB010000098.1 GCA_025934435.1 Actinomycetes bacterium
CCTCGTCTGGCATTACGGCGAGCCGTTCGCCGACAGCTCGGCGATTCCGAGCTTCTACCTCGCCGAGCTCACGCGTCGCTTCGTAACTGTCGCGCTGAACGGCGACGGCGGTGACGAGAACTTCGCCGGCTACAACCGGTATGTCGGTACCGGCGTCGCCGATCGCCTCGCGTCGTTGCCGATGCCGCTGCGCCGTGCGTTCGCCTACGCAGCGGCGATGATTGGCCCTACGTCTCGAGAGGCGAGTCTCCGCTCACGACTCGACCGGCTCGGTCGTGCGTCTGTAATGGCGGAGCCTGAACGCTACGCGATGTGGATGGCGTATTTCACGGAACGAGAGCGCGAACGGATGTACAGACCAGAGTTCCGCGCGCAACTCGGTGAGCGGACTGCACCGCACGTCATCGGCGACGCGTGGGTTGCCTCGGACGCGGCGGACCGCGTCGACAGGCTCCTCGACGTCGATGTCAATACATACCTCCCCGGCGATTTGCTCGTGAAGATGGATATCGCGAGCATGGCGTTCGCGCTCGAGGTCCGTTCGCCGCTGCTCGACCACCGATTCATGGAGCTCGTTGCCGGATTCCCAGGCAGCTGGAAGCTCGCCGGCGGGACGACGAAGAAGCTTTTCAAGGACGCGCTGCGGCCATGGCTCCCGGACGCCATCCTCGATCGGCCGAAGCAGGGGTTTGGCGTGCCGATCGACTCGTGGTTCCGCGGCCCGCTGAGCGCGCTCCCTGCAGATGTCCTGCTCGACCCCGTGTCGCGGGCGCGGGGGTGGTTCCGAGATGAATACGTCCGAGGATTGATCGATGACCATCGCGCCGGCGCCCGCAACAACGCGAACCGGATCTGGGCACTCATTCAGCTCGAGCTCTGGATGCGCACGTTCGTGGATCGTCTCGCAGAGGGTCCGCTCGAACTCGGCCTCGCCGTCGCGACGTGAACATCGTGCCCGAGTACGTCTGCCCGGCGGACGGCGGGAAGCTGACGGTCGATGGCGAGTCGCTGCGCTGTCCATCCGGCCACCTCTATCCGATCAGTCGGGGAATTCCGCGCTTCGCCGATGCGGGGTACTCGCGTGCTTTCGGTGCGCAATGGGTCCGCTTCCGGCGGACTCAGCTCGACTCGTACACCGGCACGACGATTTCGAGAGACCGGCTACGCCGCGGTCTCGGCCCGGTCTGGGATGAGCTCGCGGGGAAGACGGTGCTCGAGTGCGGCTGCGGGGCAGGCCGCTTCACGGAGGTCCTGCTCGAACGGGGAGCGCTCCTAACCTCGGTCGACCTCAGCGCCGCGGTTGACGCGAACGCCGCGAACTTCCCTCCCGACGAACAGCACCGGATCGCGCAGGCTGACATCCTCGAGCTTCCGTTCCAGGATCACTCATACGACGTCGTCTTCTGTTTCGGCGTCGTGCAGCACACACCCGATCCGGAAGCGACTATCGCGGCGCTCTACCGTCAGGTGCGCCCCGGCGGGTGGCTGGTGTTCGACCATTACTCCCGCCGGTTGCAGTACGTGCTTTCCACGGCGCCGTTGTTCCGCGCGGTGCTGAAGCGGCTTTCGCCGTCGCGCGGCCTCGCGGCCACCAATGCGATCGTTCGGGCGCTGCTGCCACTTCACCGCCGCGCCGGACGCGTGGCTCCGTTCGTGCGGCGGGTCTCGCCGGTGCAGGCGTACTACGGAAAGCTGCCGTTGGACGAACGGGCTCAGCGTGACTGGGCGTTGCTCGACACGCACGACGCGCTGCGCGACTGGCACAAGCACTTTCGGACGAGGGAGCAGATCGAGCGGACGGCCTCGGAGCTCGGGTTGGAGGACGTCGTCATCACGATGGCGGGAAACGGCATCGAGGCGCGGGGTCGACGACCGACATGACGGCCGACCTCGTCCGATTCGTCGAGCAGGACGAGGACGCACAGGTCCTCGTCGTGACGAATATGTGGCCTGACCCCCACCGGCCGATGTACGGGATCTTCGTGCAGCGGCAGGTCGAGTCGCTCAGGGCGCTCGGCGTCCGTTTCGACGTGCTCTCCATCCGCGGCAACACGTCGGCGCGGGCGTACCCCGTCGCGGCGGCGCGGTTGCTGTCGTCGACGCTTGGTTGGCGTGGGCGGTACCGGCTCGTTCATGCGCATGCTGCCGAGGCCGCGATGGCGGCACGGTTCCACGTCGGGACACCGATGCTCGTTTCCTATGTCGGCGACGACGTTCTTGGCGACCGGCGGAGCGACGGAACGTTGACTCTGAATGGGCGCGTCAGGTCGTCGTTCGTCCGCGCCCACTCGCGGCTCTTCACCGCGACGATCACGAAGTCGCGCGTGATGGAAGCGGCGCTTCCACCCCGCGCGCGCCGTCGCAACCATGTCATTCCGAACGGCGTTGATCGCGCGCTCTTCACGCCGATCGACCGCGAAGACGCGCGGGCGCTCCTCGGGTGGAGCGATGAGCATGTCGCATTGTTCGCCTGCACTCGTCCGCACAGTGCTGGAAAGCGGCTGGGTCTCGCACAGCAAGCATGCGTGGCCGCCGGTGTGCGTCTCCACGTCGCGGAGAACGTTGTTCCGTCGCTCATGCCCGTGCTGATGAGCGCGGCAGATTGCCTCATCGTAACTTCGGCGGTCGAAGGGTCGCCGAACGTCGTGAAAGAGGCGCTGACCTGCAACCTTCCAGTGATCGCAACTCCAGTCGGAGATATCCCCGAACGTCTCGAGGGCGTCGAGCCGTCGTGGTTGTGCGAGCCGACCGTCGACTCGTTCACACGTGCGTTGCGCATGTGCGCCGCGCAGCGGATGCGGTCGAACGGCCGCGTCATCGCTGCCGATCTCGACGAGCGTGTGATCGCGCACCGCGTCCTCGACGTCTACCGTCTGCTCGGATGGTGAAGCCGCTTCACGTTGCCGAGGCAGGGATCCGCGGCGTCCCGGCGAACTACGGCGGCTCCGAGACCGCCGTCGAAGAGGTCGGCTCACGGCTTGCCGCCGACGGCGTCATCATCGACGTCTACTGCCGCCGCCACCGGAGCGACTACGGCGGAGGGACTTACAAAGGAATGCGCCGCGTGGTGCTTCCGAGCATCCCGACATCACAGCTCGACACCATCACCCACTCACTACTTGCGACCCTCGACGCAGTCGTCCGCCGGCGTCCCGACGTCATTCACTTCCACGGGATGGGGAACGCCCTCTGCCTGCCGCTGTTCGCGTTGTCGCGGACGAGGACGGTGATCACGATCGACGGGCCGGACTGGGAGCGCCCGAAATGGGGGCCCGTCGCGCGGCGTGTCCTGCGCTTCTCGGCACGAATGGCTGTTCGCCTCGCCGACCACTTGATCATCGACAACCATCCGTCGATCGACTACTTCCGCCGGGTGTTCGGCGTGGCCGACGACGGCTTCACGTACATCGCGTACGGCGCCGACCTCGACGCGCCAACCGAAACGACCGAGCTCGAGGCGCTCGGTCTCGAACCTCGCGGGTACTTCCTCTTCGTCGGGGCCCTCGTTCCCGACAAGGGCCCGGACATCCTCCTCGAGGCGTACCCGCACGTCGGTGGCGATCTGCCGCTCGTCGTCGTCGGCGACTCGCCGTTCGCACCTGAGTTCCGCGAAGAACTCCACCGCCTGTCCGTGCGTGACGACCGGATTCGGATGATCGGCTACCAATACGGTGACGCCTACCGCCAGCTCGTCGCGAATGCGTACGCGTACGTGCATCCACCGCGGAGAGAAGGAACCTCGCCGGCGCTCCTCCAGGCGATGGGGTACGGCAACTGTGTCGTCACGAACAGCCTGCCCGAGGCACTCGCCGTGACGGCCGACGCCGCCATCCCGTTCGCACAGGACGATCCGGCGGATCTCGCGCGCCAGCTCGACCGAGCGCTCGCAGACCCGCAGCTCGTGGAGGAGTATCGACGGCGCGCGCGCGAGCGTGTTCGGACCGAGTACAGCTGGGACTCGGTTGCCGCGGCGCATCGCCAGGTCTACGAGCGCCTTGTACGAGTCCGGTAGGCTCGCCAACCGAGGCGCGAAGAGGGGAGTGGAATGAGCCGGATCGTGGTTACCGGCGCGGCAGGCGTCGTCGGGGGATACGTCGCGCAGGAGTTCGCCGACGAGGAGCTTGTTCTGACGGACGTCATCGGCGAAGGGCTCGTCAGTCTCGACATCACGGACCCGGCTGCGGTACGCACGCTCGTCGCCGCAGAGCGACCCGACGTAGTCATCCACCTCGCCGCCGCCACCGACGTCGACGCCTGCCAGCTCGATCCGGATCTCGCGTTCCGTGCAAACGCCGTCGGAACGCAGAACGTCGCGCTCGCGTGCCGCGATGCCGGCGCGATTCTGGTGTACATCAGCACCGCGGGCGTCTTCGACGGTGAGAAGGACGACCCATACACCGAGTTCGATGCTCCTGGACCCGCGAACGTCTACGGGGCGTCGAAGCTCGCAGGCGAGCGCATTGTCGAGACGCTTCTGGACCGATATTTCATCGC
>JAICYB010000012.1 GCA_025934435.1 Actinomycetes bacterium
GCTGGGGTGGCTGGGGTCGCTGGGGTCTCAGGCGATGCGGGCGTAGCAGGAGTCGCTGGGGTCGCAGGAGTGGCGGGCTGCGCCGGAAGCGCCGGGAGGGCCGGCGATGCGGGACTCCGCGGCGAGGCTGGCTGCGCCGGAAGCGCCGGGCCTAGCGGCTGCGCCGGGACGGCCGGAAGTGCGGGACTTGCGGGTGAGGCCGGCGTTGCCGGAGTGGCCGGGGACGCAGGTGTTGCCGGAGTGGCCGGGGTCGCCGGTGAGGCGGGACTAGCGGGAGTCGCTGGGCTTGCGGGAGACGCGGGAGTCGCGGGGCTGGCGGGAGATGCGGGGCTGGCGGGACTGGCGGGGGTCGCGGGACTCGCCGGAGAAGCCGGAGAAGCGGGCGACGCGGGACTGGCGGGAGTCGCGGGACTCGCCGGGGAAGCAGGCGATGCAGGGCTCGCGGGCGATGCTGGGCTCGCGGGAGAAGCCGGAGAAGCGGGCGATGCTGGGCTCGCCGGGGAAGCAGGCGACGCGGGACTGGCCGGCGACGAAGGTGAGGCTGGGCTCGCGGGAGAAGCTGGGCTCGCCGGGGAAGCGGGCGAGGCCGGACTGGCGGGCGAAGCAGGAGATCCGGGACTCCCAGGTGAACCAGGCGACGCAGGCGAAGCTGGGCCTGCTGGGCCGGCGGGACCTGCCGGACCGACCGGCCCGGACGTACTCGACGAAGACGACGCCGGAAGAGACGACTGCGCCGGTACTTGCGCAGGCTGCGCTTCAGCAGCGTTGACCGCAACAAGGAACAGCAGACCGAAACCCAGCGTGAACGTGCGGCGTGCGAGCTTTATGGGAGTCCTCCTACACGTGGCCCGTCCGTAATCGCTAAAACGATGCACACCGCCGCCACCGATGTCCAGCCAGGTCGCGGACGGATCGCGCCGACGGTACCCCTGTTGCAACAGTTGTAATCGCGCCGCGCGCCCGAAGGGACTCGAACCCCTAACCTTCTGGTCCGTAGCCAGACGCTCTGTCCATTTGAGCTACGGGCGCTCAGGTCGGCCAGCTTACCTGGCCGCGGTCTGCGGAGGAGGCGGGATTTGAACCCGCGAGGGGGCTTTCACCCCCAACCCGCTTAGCAGGCGGGCGCACTAGGCCTAACTATGCGACTCCTCCATATACAGGCAACGATTGTAGGTCTCGCCTGAACGGCGGAGGAGGTGGGATTCGAACCCACGGCGCCAGAAGCGCACCCGCTTTCAAGGCGGGCTCCTTCGTCCGCTCGGACACTCCTCCGCGGACAAGCGTAGAGCTTGCTTCAGTCGCGAACCGGCGTGATGCGCGACATACCGTTCGGCATGTATGGACGAAGGACCTCGGGAACCGAGATCGTCCGGTCCGGCTCTTGGTAGTTCTCGAGCAGAGCGCAGATCGTCCGCTGGATCGCGATCGCGGTTCCGTTCAACGTGTGCGGGATACCCTTCGCTCCCTTGAGGCGGATCGAGAGCCGCCGCGACTGATAGTCCGTGCAGTTCGAGCAGGACGTCAGCTCGCGGTACCGGCCTTGGGCCGGGAACCAAACTTCGAGATCGATCTTCTTCGCGGCCTTCGCACCGAGTTCGCCGGTGCAGACGTTCATCGCTCGGTATGGCAGCCCGAGGGCTTGCAGCAGCTCCTCTTCGATGGCGATGAGTTCTTCGAGTTCTTCCCAAGAATGTTCGGGATGCGCGAATGAGAACATCTCGACCTTGTCGAACTGATGGACGCGGAAGACGCCGCGAGTGTCCCGTCCGTATGTGCCGGCTTCGCGTCGGAAACACGACGAGAACCCCGCGTAACGCAACGGCAACGCGTCGGCGTGCAGCGTTTCGTCCATGTGCAAAGCGGCGAGCGCTTGCTCGGATGTTCCCGTGAGATAGAGACCGTCCTGTGTGGTGTAGTACTGCGCTTCGTCTCCCGGAAGGTCGCCCGCGCCGAACATCACTTCACGGCGAACGAGAACTGGCGGAACGACGGGGACGAAGCCCTTGGCCGTGATCGTGTCCATCGCGAGACGCACGAGAGCGAACTCGAGCTGAACCGCGGCGCCGATCAGGTAGCCGAAGCGAGAACCGGACGAACGGGCGGCCCGTTCGGTGTCGATGATCCCGAGACGTTGTCCGAGATCGAGATGATCGTCGGCATTCGGGATCTCACGAAGTTCACCCCACCGCCGCAGCTCGACGTTGTCGTCGTCGCTCTCGCCATCGGGGGCCGATCCGTCCGGGAGATTCGGCAGGCCGGCAGCAAGCATCGAGAGCTGCTCGTCGGCGTCCTTCAGTTTCGGTTCGAGCGCATCGATCTCGGCCTTCAGGGCCGTCGCTTCCTCGATCAAAGTCGCGCGCTCATCCGGCGTCGCTTTGCCGATCGCTTTGTTGAGTTCGTTGCGCTTCTGATTGCGCTCGTCCGCCATGTGGACGAGTTCGCGACGACGAAGATCTGCCGCGAGAACGTCGTCGAGCAGCCGGTCGGCGCCGCGCCGCGCGAGAGCAGCGCGGACGCGGTCGGGTTCGTCCCGAAGCATCTTGAGGTCGAGCACGACTACTCCGATCCGGCGCGCGCCTGCGCCGAGCGCGCGCGACGAGCGAGACGTTCCGTGTCCAACCTTCCGATCGCGCGTGGATACGAACCGAGCGAGCGGAGCTTCGCGACGTGGGACTCGATAACTGAGATCGCGTCCGCGACAACCTCGTCGGTCGCGTGTCCTTCGAGGTCGATGAAGAAGCAGTACTCGCCGAGTACGCGCTTGGTCGGACGCGATTCGAGCTTCGTCAGGTTGATGTTGCGTTTCGCGAACTCGGTGAGGATCTCGAGAAGAGCGCCGGGCTTGTCCTCGGCGATGAAGACGATCAACGAGGTCTTGTCCCGACCCGTCGGCGCAACAGGTTCACGGCCGACAACGACGAAGCGGGTTTCAGCTTCCGCGTGGTCGGTAACATCGCGCGCGATCACGTCAAGTGCGAAGAGTTGCGCCGCGAGGTTCGGCCCGATCGCGGCGGCCGTCCCCTTCTCGTACGCGACGCGGCCGGCAGCCTCGGCCGTGGAGTTGGCGGCGATCACCTTCACCTTGGGCAGGTGCTCTCGCAACCAGCGCCGGCATTGCGCGGTGGCGATGGGGATCGAATAGATCTCGGAGATCGAAGCGAGTTCGGTTCCGGGACGTCCGAGAAGGTGAAGACGGACGTTGAGGATCACCTCATGCGTGATCACGAGACTTTCGGTCTCGAAGCCCAGCGCGTCGATCGTCGCGCTCACCGTGCCTTCGACCGAGTTCTCGATCGGGACCATCCCCTGGAAGATCTCTCCGCGAGCGACGGCGAGGATCACCTCTTCCGGCGTCGGGTAGTAGATGAGATCGGCGTTCTCGGGATCGACGACTTGGAGCAAGGCTTCCTGCGTGAAGGTGCCGGGCGGTCCGAGGAATCCGAAGGTCGGCTTCGTCATCGCTGACCGACCGTCGCGAGCGCCAGCCTGATCGCTTCCTGTTCCTCAGGTGAAAGGTTGTACGGGGATGTCGCTCGGGATACGGGCTTCGCGTACGTACGAGCCTCCTGGCGTCCGTTGATGCACGAGATGACGAGGCCGTCGCCGTGATCATTCAAGATCGCGGCGGAGAATGACAGCTGCCCGCCCATGTCTTCGAAGGCGTCGTAGCGATAGACGGCGAAGCGTTGCAACGCGCCGCGGAAGACCTCGCCCAGACGCTGGAGCTCCGCGGTCAGCTGACGGATCTCGGTGCGGAGGCCATGAACCTCCTCGATCTGGCTCGACACCGCCGCGAGGATGTCCTCCTGTCGGCCTCGTCCGAGCGAAACCACGAGACGGCGACGGACGGCAGCGAGCGAGAAGAAGACGCCGATCGCGACGAACAAAGCGACCGCGCCAAGGAATAGGGCGAGAACGACCGGCCCGCTGAACATGGGCAGTCGATATTACCGTTACTAGAGTGAAAGTCCTTTGACGGACGACGACCTCGGATTCGCGATCCCCGACCACGACCGCGAAGCACGTTGGGGCCTTCCCGAGGCGGTGCTCGGGATCGGCAAGACGCCGTCGCAGATCGCTCAGATCGTCGAACGGTTGCGCGAACGCAACACCGGGCCGGTGCTCGTCACCAAGACGACGCACGAAGCGTTCGATGCCGTCCGTCGTGTCGCCCCAGAGGCCGAGTTCCACGAAGACGCCAGACTGATCCGCATCGCCCGCGATCCGGTCGTTGTCGGAGGAACGATCGGAGTGATCGCCGCGGGGACCGCCGACTATCCGTTCGCCGAGGAAGCGGCGATCACTGCAGAGTCCGCGGGCGCGACGGTCGACCGCATCTACGACGTCGGAGTCGCCGGCTTGCACCGCCTGTTCGCGCGACTCGAACGGATCCAAGCATGCGACGCGCTCGTGGTCGTCGCCGGGATGGAGGGCGCGCTCCCGACCGTCGTCGGTGGACTAACCGGACTGCCCATCATCGCGGTGCCGACGTCGATCGGCTACGGCACGGCGTTCGGTGGTTTGGCCGCCCTGCTCGGGATGCTGAATTCCTGCACGCCGCAGGTCACGTGCGTGAACATCGACAACGGATTCGGCGCGGGATTCTTCGCCGCACTTGTAACCCGCAAACGATGACCCGGACGGCACACTTCGATCTCGCCAACGGGATCTCGGGCGACATGGCGATCTCCGCGCTCGTCCATGCCGGCCGGACGCTCGGTGTCGACGCCGGCCGAGTTGTGACCGACGCGATCGCATCGCTCGACCTCGGGTGTGCGGTGTCGTTCGTCGATGACGAACGCGGCGGACTCACTTGTCTCCGCATGGAGATCAAGACGGACGACACGCGTCATCTGCCCGCGACGCTGCGCGCAGCGATCGCGCGAAGCGACGCTTCGCCGGCCGCTCACGACAAGGCGATCCGCGCGCTCGAAGCGATCGTTTCCGCGGAGAGTGTCGTCCACGGCGTCGATGTGGAAAGCGTGCATCTGCACGAACTCGGGTCCGCGGACACCGCGGCGGATCTGATCGGAGCTGCTGTTGCGCTCGATGCGCTGTCGGTCGAGGACTGTTCGGCTGCGCCGGTCCCCGTTCCGCACGGCTGGGTCCACGCGGCCCACGGCGCGCTGCCGCTACCTGCCCCCGTGACACTCGAGCTCCTCCGGGGCTGCGTGCTCCAGGGCATCGATGCCGACAAGGAGCTCGTCACGCCCACGGGGGCCGCGATCGTCCGCGAATACGTGGCACACCAGGGCGGGCTTCGTCCGATGCGACTTCTCGTGACCGGGACGGGAGCGGGAACGCGGCGCACCGAACGTCCGAACATCTGTCGCGTGCTGATCGGCGAGGCGTCCGCGGCGACCGAGGGATGCGTCCTGCTCGAAACGAACATCGACGACCAGACGCCCGAAGCGATCGGTTACGTCCTCGAGCTGCTGATCGATCGCGGCGCGCTCGATGCCTGGGTCACGCACATCACCATGAAGCGATCACGTCCGGCCTACGCCCTGTCGGTGCTCGTCCGACCGACGGACGAAGCCGCCATCACCGAAGCGTTGTTCCGCGAGACGACGACGCTCGGCATCCGTCGCCGGGATACAACGCGGGCCGTTCTCGATCGCGAGATCGTCACGGTCGACGTCGACGGCGAGGCGATCCGCGTCAAGGTCGCAAAGCTCGGCGACGAGATCGTGAACGTCGCGCCGGAGTTCGCGGACTGCGTCGCAGCGAGCAAGAAAACCGGTGTCCCCGTCAAGCTGCTCTACGAGCGAGCGCGGGAAAGGTTCTAGGAAAACCGGACGACCGAGTCGCGCGAACGCCGGACTGAGTGGGCGCGGGGGGAGTCGAACCCCCACCCTGTTGCCAGGACAGGAACCTGAATCCTGCGCGTCTGCCAATTCCGCCACGCGCCCTGTAGGACCGGATAGGCAGTGTACTGACCGGCGCTCTTGGGGATGTTCTGGCGCAACTATGCGCGTATCGCAGGCCGAAGAACGGCAAGGACCCAGACGTATACTGTGGCACGCTTTCTCCGGTGTTAGCCGAGGTCACGTGAGCCTTATCGGGCAATTCGAAGAGCGCCTGGAGCGTGCCGTGGAAGGATTCTTCGCCCGACTGTTCCGGTCGGGCGTGCATCCCGTCGAGATCGGCAAGCGACTGCAGCGCGTGATGGAGGACGGGAAAACCGTCGCGCTCCGTCGTACCTACGTACCGAACGTGTACCGCATCACGGTCAGCACGCAGGACTACGAACGACTCGCTCCGCTCGAGGCGAAGATCATCGAAGAACTCGAGATCTTCGTCGGTGAAGTCGCGCGCCAGCGTCAGTGGGCGCTACCCGACTCGCCTCGTGTGTCGTTCGCTGCGGACGGACGACTCTCGACGGGCGAATTCCGCATCACGGCTGAAGCGGTTGCGCTGCGCGAAGAGGGTCGTCCGGAGCCGGCGCGCCGTTCGGCTCCCGAGGCGCCGGCGGCGGCACCTCCTCCCCCTCCGCGTCCCCGGGCCGAAACGGGGTCGCCGGAGCTCGTGATGTTCACCGATGGCCGTCAGGTCAAGACGGTCACGGTCGAGCGTCGCGTCCGTATCGGACGGCAATCGGACAACGATCTCGTCGTCGTCGACCCCGGCGTCTCGCGTCACCACGCCGAAGTCATCAACAGCGGCGGATCGTGCACGCTCCACGATCTCGGGTCGACGAACGGCACCTACGTGAACGGCTCCGTCGTACACGAGCACGCGCTTCGCGACGGCGACCAGATCTCGCTCGGTTCGACCGTGGTGGAGTTCCGACGAGACTAGGAGTCGTGTGACAGACCTGCTCACCGGCCCTTTGGGGAAGGTCGTCCTCCTCGGCGCCATGTATCTGCTGCTGGCCGTCGTCGTGTGGATGGAAGCTCGCGAACTCGCGCATGCGACAACACGCCGCGTCTCCCCGATCGGACCGTCGAGAGGAAGGCGTATCCCCTCGCGATTCGTCCTCGTCGAAGGCTCCGGTCCGCCGTCGGTCGACCTCGTGCCGCCGGAGACATTGATCGGCCGCGACGAGGGATGCCACATCACCGTCCCGGACGCATCCGTGTCGCATCGGCACGCTCGCGTCTACCATTCCGACGGTGAGTGGTATGTCGAAGATCTCGGATCGACGAACGGCACATACGTCAACGACCGGCCGTTGACGCGTCCGGTTCTGGTTCGTCCGGGCGACGTCGTCGCGATCGGACGGTCGGTCTTCGAAGCGCGGGCCTAGCCTTGGACCTTCGCATCGCTTCGAAAACGGACCGCGGACGCCTCCGCGAGATGAACGAGGACTCGCTGCTCGCGGAGCTTCCGCTCATCGCCGTGGCGGACGGCATGGGAGGTCACGTCTTCGGTGAGGTTGCGTCGAACCTCGCCGTCGAGGTCCTCGCATCGTGGAAGGAGCGGCTCGGCGGTCGCGGGCGTAAAGACATCGGACAGTCGCTGCAGGACGCCTTCCGTGACGTGAACAAAGCGGTCTTCGAGAAAGCCGCGACGGACGAGAAGCTCCGCGGCATGGGCACGACACTGACCGCGGCGTGGATCGACGATGGAGTCGCGACCCTCGCGCATGTCGGCGACAGCCGCGCATATCTGCTGCGCGGCGGCAACTTGCAGCAGGTCACGCAGGATCAGACCGTCGCCCAGGAGTGGGTGCGTCGCGGACGCATCAGCGCCGTCGAAGCGGAAACGAGTCCGCAGCGACACATGCTCCTCCAAGCGATCGGGCCGGAAGTCACCGACCTCAACATCGAAGTCACGACGATCGCGCTCCAACCGGGAGACCGCTTGCTGCTCGCAAGTGACGGGCTCAGTGGGATGGTTCGCGACGAGCAGCTCCGGAAGATCCTCGTCGAACAGCAAGATCCGGACGAAGCAGTCACCGCACTCGTCGACGCGGCGAACGCCGCGGGCGGGCAGGACAACATCTCCGTCCTGCTGGTGGTTGCCGAGGGTGAACCGCTCGCGGACGGGGAAGGCTCTGCGCCGCTCGTCGTCGACAAACCCGTCACGACACGCAACCGGCGGCGCCGCCGGTGGCCGCTGTGGATGGGCGTGGCTGCCGTCGTCATCGCGGCCGCCGCGGCGGCCGCTTTCCTCGTCGCGAAGAGCAGCACGACGTCGTATGTCGTTTCGTCGCGCGCGAAGCACGTCGTCCTGCTCAAGGGCCACGTCGGAAACGACGACCACGCGGCGACCGGGAAGGTCGTCCATACATATCGCGACGCTACGCTCGACCGGTTCTCCGATCCGGTGAAGCGCGAGTTGCGCTCGGGCATCGTTGCGAGGTCACCCGCGGACGCGCAGAACATCGTCGACCGGCTCCCGCGCCGCCTCGGGCAGAACGAACGAGCGACGCCGGAACCGTCGGCGACAGCTACGCCCGCGCCAAAGACACCGGCGCCGTCTCCATGAGTCACCCGCGCTTCCGGGAGTTCGTCCTCCTGATCGGCGTCGTCGTCGTCTTCGTCATCGGTGTCGTCCAGCTCGGGCACTGGGTCATCGTTCCGTTCTTCGGGTTCCTCGCCGCGTTCACCGTGATGCACATCGCCGTGCGGGCCTGGGCACCGAACGCCGATCCGTTGCTGTTACCGCTCGCGGGACTTCTCACGGCGATCGGGATGCTTCAACTCGCCGCGATCGACCGGCTGCAGGTGACGGCGGCGGCATCGTGGAAACCGCTCGCACCGCTGCAGACCGGTTGGCTCGCATTTTCGGCCGCCGCGTTCCTCGCCACCGTCTACATCTTCCGGACCGGACTCGGTCCGGCGTGGCGCGTGCGCTACACGCTCGCGCTCATCGGGATCGTCGCGATGGTCGCGCCGCTGTTCCCGATCATCGGAACGAGCATCAACGGTGAACGGCTGTGGCTTCGTTTCGGTCCGCTGTCGTTCCAGCCCGCGGAAGCGACGAAGGTGTTGCTCGTCCTGTTCCTCGCCGCGTACCTGAGCGAACGCCGGGAACTGCTCGGTCTCGCGACGCGCCGCGTCGGCCCGTTGCTCCTCCCGGATGTGCGTTACCTCGCACCGCTGCTCGGGATCATCGGTCTCGCGCTGCTGATCTTCGTCCGGCAGAACGACCTCGGCTCGTCGTTGCTGTTCTTCGTCGCGTTCATGGCGATCCTCTGGATCGGATCGGGCAAGGCGTACTACCCGGTCATGGGGATCATCTTGTTCGCGATCGGCGTGTACATCGCGCTGCATGCTTTCGGTCACGTCCAAGTGCGCTTCGAAGCGTGGCTGCATCCGTACGCCGATCCGCAGAAGTCCGGCTACCAGATCCTGCAGGGCCAATACGCGATGGCGGACGGTGGTTTGTCCGGCCAGGGGCTCGCCGGACCGGACACACAGGTGCACCTCATCCCCTTCGGTTGGACGGACCTCATCCTTGCGGCGGTCGGTCACACGCTCGGGCTCGCGGGAGTGCTCGGCGTGATGATGTGCTTCGTCGTCCTGCTCACGCGATGCTTCTTCATCGCGCTTCGCTCGCGCTCGGACCTGCACGCGCTCGCCGCGGCCGGGTTCGGCATCGTCCTCGGCGTGCAGGCGGCACTCATCGCGGCCGGGGTGACTCGCGTCTTACCCCTCACCGGTGTGACGTTACCGTTCGTTTCGTACGGAGGTTCGAGTCTGCTATCGAACTTCGTGATCCTCGGATGTCTGCTCGCGATCTCCCATAGCGAGAACACGACTCATCTGGAACTCGAGGAGGCGCTCGAGTAGATGGACCGTCGCATCCGACAGATCGCCGGACTGATCACCATCCTGCTGCTCGCGGTCACCGTGAGCGCGGGCTGGGTGCAAGGCGTTCGCTCCGAGCAGATCTCGAGTTTCGAACCGCAAGGTCCGAACGGAACCGCGCGCAACATCTTCCGCATCTTCCAGGAGTGCCGCTGGCGACGGGGGCCGATCCTGTCGATCGACGGTGAGACGCTCGCCGACACGAAGCGTGTTGCGTCCGGACACCACTGCATCTATCAGCGGACGTACCCGTCGGGCGATGTCGCGTCCGGAGTCGTCGGGCAGTGGTCGCTCTATTTCGGCAAGTCGGGACTCGAGGCCGCATACAACAGCGATCTCGTCGGAGGACCGGCACCGGCGAAGTCGATCGCCGATCTGTTCCGCGCGCGTCCGCGGATCGGCAACACCGTCGTCTCGACGATCGACACCCGGCTGCAGAAGGCGGCCGTCGACGCGCTCTCCGGGCGCCGCGGCGGCGTCGTTGCGATGAATCCGAAGACGGGTGCGGTGCTCGTGGCGGCGTCCGTTCCGTCCTACGACCCGAACCCGCTCGCGTCGAACGACCGCAGCACCGCGCAGGACGCCGAGTGCAAGCTCGGCGTCGGCGACGAGCTCGATGCGAAGGGTGATCTCAAGAAGGGAACCGACGGGAAGCCGATCCCCTGTGTGAACCCGCAGAACCCGCTCTTGCCGGTCGCGCTCGACGCGAAGCGTCCGCCGGGCTCGGCGTTCAAAGTCGTCACCGCCGCGGCCGCGCTGGACTCGGGCAAGTTCACACCGGATACCGGCACGGGTTTCGGCGGTTCGTACCTGCCGCCCGGCGAGATCCCGCAGAACGCGATCCACAACTTCGGCGGCGAGATATGCGGCGGTTCGCTCGCGGAAGCGCTGAAGGTTTCCTGCAACACGTCGTTCGCGCGCGTCGCGGTGACGATCGGCGCCGACCAGCTCTACTCGACGGCGGCGGCGATGGGGCTCGACCAGAGCCAGGGCAAAGGGTCACCTTTCATCGGCTGCGATGGTCCGTCCCTTTCGGATATCGGAACGACGTTCGGAGGGTGCCTGCCGCGTGAGATCACGCGATTCGATTCGAGCGGGAAGAAGTCCGGAAGCGAAAAGCTCATGACGCCGGCCTTCCTCGGTCGTGCCGGATTCGGCCAGTGGGTCGTCGAGACCTCGCCGTTCGGCATGGCCGTCGTCGCCGCCACCGTCGCGAACGGTGGGTTCGTCCCGCGTCCGCGTTTCGCCGACCGCATCATCGATCCGACGGGCGCGACGGTGCGCGACATCCGGACGGGCATCGGCGCGTCGGCGATCTCACCGCAGGCCGCCGGCGAACTCGCACAGATGATGCGAGGAGTCGTCACCGGCGGGACCGCGGCGGGTGCGTTCGGCGGCTTCCCCATCCCTGTCGCCGGCAAGACGGGAACGGCGCAGGCTCCGTCGTGCTCGCCGGACGAAGTGCAGATCTTCGGTCCGGGCTGCGGTCAGTTCGCGCATGCTTGGTTCATCTGTTTCGCACCGGTGCAAGACCCGACGATCGCCGTCGCCGTGCTCGTTGAGCGCGGGGGTCTGCTCAGCAATGCGACCGGCGGCCAGGTCGCGGCGCCGATCGCGCGTAAGGTCCTCGAGAAATACTTCGAGCTCTACCCGACGGCCGGGAGCGCGAAGTGAGCCGGAATCCGCCGCGGCGCGTCGTGCGACGTCCGGTCGGACGAAGCAGCCGCCGCGTGCCGCAGCTTCTCGCACGCCGCTACGAGATCATCCGTCGCGTCGGTGTCGGAGGCATGGCGGACGTCTACCTCGCCGAAGACACGCAACTCGGTCGCGAGGTCGCGCTCAAGATCCTCCACCCGCAGTACGCGGGTGACGATTCGTTCGTCGAACGCTTCCGCCGCGAAGCGTTGTCGGCGGCGAAGCTGCAACACCCGAACATCGTCCAGATCTACGACTCCGGGCGAGAAGGCGATTTCAACTTCATCGTCATGGAGTACGTCGAGGGTGAATCGCTGAAGGATCACCTCGCGCAGGAAGGTCCGCTCGAGATCGGCGAGGCCTGCCGCATCGCGCGCGAGGTGCTGACGGCGCTCGCGTACGCACATCGGACGGGTCTCGTCCATCGCGACATCAAGCCGGGGAACATCCTGCTGTCGAAGGACGGCAAGGTGCAGGTCACCGACTTCGGCATCGCGCGAGCGGAAGCCGGCAGCACGATGACGCAAACGGGAACGATCCTCGGAACCGCGTACTACCTCTCACCCGAACAAGCGCAAGGTCTTCCGCTCGACGGCCGGTCCGATATCTATTCGCTCGGCGTCGTCCTGTACGAGATGCTGACTGGACGCCGTCCGTTCGAAGGCGACTCGCCGGTGTCGATCGCGTACAAACACGTGCGCGAGATGCCGAAGCCGCCGACGGCGTACCGCGAGGACGTCCCACGGCCGCTCGAAGCGATCGTGCTGACGGCACTCACGAAGAAGCCGGAAGACCGTTACAGCTCTGCCGCGTTGATGCGCCGCGACCTCGAAGCGTTCGGTCAGGGCCGCGAAGTGACGGCGACGATCAAAGGCGTCCCGGCCGTCGCCGAGGACTCGACACAGGTCATCCGCTCCGTCGGATTGCTCGAGCGGCAGGCAACGCGTCGTCCGGGGTGGCTCGTGGCACTTGCACTCGCGCTTCTGATCGGTGGTCTCGCCGTCGGCACGTGGTCGCTCGTCAATCTGTTCTCGACCGTCGTCGGCAACGTATCGATCCCGAAGATCACGTCACGTCAGCCCGAGGTCGCCAACCGGATCCTGCTCGCCGCCGGGCTGCAACCGTCGTTCCAGACACAAGAGTTCAGCGACTCGGTCCCCGAAGGTCTCGTCACCCGACAAGATCCGCCGCCGGGACGAAGCATCGCCAAGGGCTCGCAAGTGAAGTACTGGGTCTCGAACGGGCGGCAGATCGTGACCGTCCCGAGCATCGTCGGGCTTTCTCTCGACGACGCGGCGAACCGCTTATCGCAAGCGGGTCTCACGGTCGGGAACCGAACCGGTCAGTTCAGCGATCAAACGCCGGGAACCGTCTTGCAACAGAACCCCGACGCCGGACGGCAAGCCCGCAAAGGTGACAACGTCGACGTCACGGTTTCGCAAGGCCAGCAGAAAGCCGTCGTCCCCGACGTCGTCGGGCAGGACGAAGCCGACGCGGCCGCGACGCTCGCGAACGCGGGATTCCGCGTGAACCGCATCCGGGAAGCCCATCCCGGCGTGAACAAGGGTGTCGTGTTCGATCAGGATCCGAAGGCGAACTCCCAGGCGCCGTCCGGCTCGGTCGTCGACATCTTCATCTCGCAAGGTTCCGAGCAGTTCTCCATGCCGAACGAGATCGGCAAGACGTCGGCGGACGCGACGGCGGATCTCGAGAGCATGGGCCTCAACGTGACGCAGGAACCGCAGTTCACGTTCGACAACTCCCAGGTCGGGAAAGTCGTCGATCAGACGCCGGAGCCGGGAAACACCGTCTCGCGCGGCGACACCGTCACGATCTTCGTCGGTTCGAACTCGTAGAGGAAGTTCGCGAGCTACGCGCCGGCGCCTTCGAAGACATCGCGTTCGTGGAGCCCGTGTGCCGGCGTCGGGGACACCAGCACGTAATGCTCCGTGCCGAGTGCGGGCACGAGGTAGTCCTCGGGGATGTCGAGGAACATAGCCGTCGTCCCGCGCTGCGTCCGGTGCGCGGCGAGCGCTCTCACCTTCCGGTCGACGTAGGTCGAAGCATCGATCCAGGTCGTGACGAGTGCGTCGTCCGTTGCAAGGCTTTCGATCTCCTCTTCTCTGAACGCGTCGTCGGGGTTGATGCCGAGTTCCGCCGCCCACTCGCGAGCCGTCGCGAAGAACGAACGCGCGACCGCCGTGTAGTAGGTCTTCGCAACCTCGTGCCGGGGGCCGAGCTCGGGCGCAAATGTTTCGTCCGCCGCGCGACGGATCGCTTCGAGCGCGACATCGTGCGCGCGGATGTGATCCGGGTGTCCGTAGAAACCGTTCTCGTTGTAGGTCACGAGCACCTGCGGACGAACCTCCCGGATGATCGACACGACCTCCCGGACGGGACCGTCCATGTCCTGATTGACGAACGATCGCGGATCGGCGTTGGCATCGGTACCGGCCATCCCGGAGTCGCGGTAGCCGAGCATCCGCAGATCGATATCGCCGAGATGCGAGAGGGCTTCGCGTAACTCGCCCCGGCGGACGTCACCGAGCCGAGCGGTGATCTCCTCGACCGTTCCGAGCTCGGGGACCTCCGCGACTTCGCCGAGCTCGCCGTTCGTGCAGGTGACGAGGACGACGTGGGCGCCTTCGGCGGCGCATTTCGCGATGAGACCGCCGGTGGCGAGCGACTCGTCGTCGGGATGCGCGTGGACGAGCATCAGGCAACGCGAATCCATGGGTCCGGGAGCGTATCATCGCTTCCCGAGATGCCCGTTTCGAGATCGAAGCGCAAGCGGGACGGCCGCCGTCCGAAACCGCCGGCGGTCGTCACCAAGCCGAAGCGTCGCCGGACGCCGCGCTACGTGCCGATCGTGTTCTTCGCGGCCAGTGGCATCGGCGTCGTCCTCATCCTGCTGACGTACATCTTCTGGAACGGCCGTCCGCTCACCTTGTTCACCGGTCTGGGGCTGATCGGCCTCGCGTTCGCCGTATCGACGCAGTGGTATTGAGCTGACGTACTACCCCGCCGGGGTATAAAGGGGGGTGCCGTATCCCTACGCGTCGGACCGCGACGAGATCCTGTCTCGGCTCCGCAAGATCGAAGGACAGGTCCGCGGCATCCAACGGATGGTCTCCGAGGACGCGTACTGCGTCGACGTCCTCACGCAGATCTCGGCCGTGGTCTCGGGTGTCGAGAAGGTCGCGTTGCGGCTCCTGCGGGAGCACATGAAGGGGTGCGTGGCGGATGCCGTCCGCTCGTCGGACGAGGGGGCCGAGAAGATCGACGAGGTCCTGAAGGTCGTCGAGCGGTTCCTACAAACCTGAAATTCCACGTCTGTGGTTCGTCCCCAAAGTTTCCACAACCTGGGGAAAACCACTCGAACGCACAGCTCAGCGCGTTGCGGCCGGTCCCAGGCCGGCCCGGAGGCGTAGCCTTGAGGCATGCCCGTGTACGAGTACCGCTGCGCGTCCTGCTCGCACGAGGTCGAGAGCATCGTCCTGCCGGGTGAGGAAGCACCGGAGATCTGTCCGGAGTGCGGCGGCGAGCTCGTCCGCCGGTGGAGCCGCGTCGGCGTGCAGCTCGTCGGCTGGGGCTTCGCCCGCAACGACTCGATGCTCCCCGACGACGGCAAACGCCGCCCCTTCAAGCAGATCAGGGACAAAGCCGGCGAGCTTTTCGACTGACTAGGCACTGCTGACCAGCGGGTGTAGCGCGCCCGACGCAGTGCATCCGCTCCGCGAGGTGTCGACTCGCCCCTATGCGGAGGATGATCGTGGTCGTCGTATCGGCTTTGGTCCTGGCGACGGGCCTCCATGCCTCCGCCACCACCTACAACACGGCGGACGAAGCTCGCGTCGAGTCGCTCACGAACGCGACGAGAGCTCGCGTCGGTTCGAAGCCTCTCGCCCACATGCCGGGCCTGCAGGACATGGCGAGGGCCCAAGCGGTCCGGATGGCGCAGCGGGGCGACATCTACCACAACCCGAATCTGTCGGCGGACATCACGGCCCTCGGGGTGAACTGGCAGATGGTCGGCGAGAACGTCGGGATGGGCCCGACGGTCGATCTCGTCTACCAGGCGCTCCTGAAGAGCCCGCACCACTACGAGAACATCACGAGGTCGAACTACACCTCGATCGGCGTCGGCGAGGTGAACGGCCCCGGTGACCGGGTCTACCTGGTCCAGGTCTTCGCGCAGATCACGCCGTCCGCAAAGAGCGTCGTGGCGCCCGTCCACGTCACGCCCAAGGCGGCCGCGGTCCACACCGCACCGGTCGCAAAGCCCGTCGTGTCGCGCCCGGCGGCGACGCCGGCCCCGCGGCGTCCGGACCCGAACGCTCTCCTCGGCGGCCGCGTCTTCACGGCCGACCTGCCGGGCGCCCTGCCGAGCACCGCGCACTTCTAGCGCCCCGCCGGCGACCGATCCCCCGGTCGCGGCCCACTTTCTGAAAAAAAGTCATAGATTCGTCACAAACACTTGCCTTGGGGAGCTGAGGCTGGTAGACATAGCGAGCGCACCACAGGGGTTGGGAGGCGGCTTTCGGGCCGGATCACGACCCGGACGGTGCGGATTCTGTCAGGGAAAGGAGGTGCGAACATTATGACGAAAGTATTTCGATGGGCAGTTGTGGCGGCGATCGCTCTCACGCCCGCGCTGACCGCTATCACGGCGGCACACGCGGACGTGGCGAACGGTGCGACCTCCACGAATGTTCAAGAAGGCGACAACAAGGCCAGCACCAACCAGAGCGGCACTTCGAAGTCCGGAGACGCCGTTGCTGGGCAGGTCACTGGCGTCGTTTCATCTGGTACGACTTCCGTGGATGCGACCAACAAGTCGGACCACGTGGACATCTCGACGGGCGACGCGCGTGGGGCTAACACCTCGAGCGCGTTCGTTGGTCTGAACTCGTCCACGACGACGTCGGTCCTCTCGGCGGACATTTTGAATGCCGCGCCGACGACCAACCTGCAGGAAGGCGACAACAAGTACGACCTCAACCAGACCCTCACCAGCACGAGCGGTGATGGCGTCGGCGGCGAGGTCATCGGTGTTGTTACTTCCGCCGGTGGATCGGCCAGCGTTGTTGCTGCCAACACTTCGACGAATGTCGACATCGACACGGGCGACTCGCGTGCGTTCAACGACGCGAGCGCGTTCGTGGGTCTGAACTCGTCGTCCGACACGACCGTTGCGAACCCGTTTGCGGCAGATGTGCTCAACACCGCGACGGGCACCAACGTGCAGGAGGGCGACAACAAGCTCAACGCCAACCAGACGGCCACTTCGGCGTCCGGTGACGGCGTGGGCGGTCAGGTCCTCGGTGTGGTTTCGGCTGGCGCCGCGTCTGTCGACGCGACGAACAAGTCGGACACGGTCGACCTCTCGACGGGCGATGCCCGCTCGGGGAACGACTTCTCGGCATTCGTTGGTCTGAACGACGCAACCTCGACGGGCGTCGGCGGTCTTGCCGCCGATGTTCTCAACGGCGCGGGAGCGACGAACGTTCAGGAGGGTGACAACAAGAAGGACCTCCTCCAGAACGCTTCGGCCGCCTCTGGTGACTCCGTTGCCGGTCAGGTCGCGGGCGTTGTGACGTCGGCAGGTGGTTCGGCGGACCTCGTGCTCGCCAACACGTCGACGAACTCGGACACGGACTCTGGTGACGGTCGTTTCTTCAACACGGACGACTCCTTCACCGGCCTGAACGTGAGCCCGGGCATCAGCGTCTAGTTGGTAGTTCCGCTTTCGGGAAAGGGCCCCTCAGGGGGCCCTTTCTCTTTCTCCGGATCGTCGGTGACTAGTCCGCGTTGACCTGCGGCCTGGTCCCCCGGCGTCATCGCTCCCGACCCTCAAATGCCGTTTGATGCAGCAGGAGAGGGAAACAGGCGGCGCCGGAGGGCGCTTCCTGGGTCGACAGGAGGAGCGCCATGCAGATGGAAGCGGAGAACCAGAACCACCAGCCGGTCAACCGCAACGAAGCGTTGGTCGAGTGGTACCCGATGGTCGAGCGCATCGCCCACCGAGCCGCCGTCACGTACGGGCTCCCGGCGAGCGTCGACGCGTCGGATCTCGTTTCGTGTGGTGTCCTCGGCCTGGCCGAAGCGTGGGACCGCTACGACCCCGAGCGCGGCGTCGCGTTCGAAGCCTTCGCGATCCCGCGGATCAAGGGCGCCGTCATCGACGCCATCCGCGCCGCGGACTGGGTGCCCCGGAAGGCCCGCCAGCGCGCACGCGAGACGGGCGAGCAGCTCGCGGTCCTCGTGAGCATGGACGAAGACCGCTCCACCGACTCGAGCGACCGCATCCCGGCGGCAGAACGCCTCGCCGACCACGGCGCGCCCGAGCCCGGCTCCGCGCTCATGGAGAGCGAGGACAAGCGCGAGCTCATGGGAACGCTCAACCGCCTTCCCGAGCGCGAGCGCATGATCGTGACGCTCCACTACTTCGAAGGAGTTCCGCTGCAGGAGATCGCACGCTCGCTCGGCGTCACCGAGTCACGCGTGTCGCAGCTCCACACGCGGGCGCTCCGCATGATGCGCGACGGCATCGAAGCCGGCGACGTCGGCGTCGCAACCGCTGCGTAACACTGAACGCGATCCTCGTGGGGCCCGGGACATCGTCCCGGGCCCCCTCATTTGGGACACTTGCGTCCTATGGCCGTCACGCCGCGCGACGCAGCAACGGTGATCGTGGCTCGTCCGGCTCGAGACGGAACGTATGACGTCCTTCTGACGCGTCGTCCGGCTTCGATGGCATTCATGGGCGGCACTTTCGTGTTCCCCGGCGGCGCGCTCGACGAAGCCGACACGTCCGACGCGATGGCCGCTCGCTCGGTGCTCGGGCGCGACGAGGCGCGAACGCGTCTCGGCGAGAACGTTGCGGCGGACGTCGCCCTGGGCTTGTTCTGCGCCGGGCTGCGCGAACTCTACGAAGAAGCCGGGCTGCTGATCGCTCACGGTGAAAGCGGACGGGCGGTGGATCCGGCCAAGGTCCGCGAGGTCTACGCGCCGCACCACGCCGAGGTCGGACACGACCCGTCCCGGTTCGCGGCCTTCCTTGAAGAAGAAGGACTGACGTTGTCGACCGAACTGCTCGTACCGCACGGCCGCCTGATCACGCCCGAACGGTCCCCGATCCGCTTCGACGCACGGTTCTTCGTCGCGCCGATGCCCGACGGACAAGCGGTGGTTCCGCATCCGACCGAAGTGCACGAGTGGTTATGGATCACACCGGGTGAAGCACTGCAACGCGCGCACGACAAGAAGATGGACGTACCGATCCCGACCCTCGCCATCCTCCAGGGGCTCGCCGAGACGCCGCGCTACGAGGACATCCTCCAAGGACGGCACGAGCAGCGAGCGATCGAGGTGACCGAGTTGTCGCCTCTCGTCACGTGCGTCCTCGCGCCGAATCCCGGATTGATGGAAGGCGCCGGAACGAACACGTACATCGTCGGCAACGACGAAGTCGCGATCATCGATCCGGCGGTCGCGGACGCCGTCTACATCGAGCGAGTCGCTCGCGAGGCCGGCAAGCGGGGCGTGGTGAAGACGATCCTCATCACGCACGGGCACATCGATCACATCGGCGGCATCGCTCCACTTGCCGAACAGATGGGTGTCGAGGTGGCTGCGTTCGCGAGCGAAGCCCAGTTCGTCGACCGGACGATCGCGGACGGCGAGACGATCGCGATCGGCGGCGCAACCCTGCGCGCGCTCCACACGCCGGGACATGCGCCCGACCATCTGTGCTTCGTCCTCGAGGAGGAGCAGTCGATCTTCGCCGGCGACGTCGTCGCGGGGTTCGGCACCGTTGTCGTCGGCAACCTCCACGAATACATGGCGACCCTCGCGCGGCTGCGCGCGCTCGATCCCGTCCGGATCTACCCCGGACACGGGCCCGTCATCGACGATGGCGTCGCGAAGCTCGACGAGTACATCGAACATCGCACGGAACGCGAACGGCAGGTCCTCGAAGCACTTGCCGCAGGGCTCGACGAGGTTCCCGCGATGGTGAAGCACATCTACGCGGACGTCCCGGAGGCGTTGCACATCGTCGCCGCGAGATCCGTCCTGTCACATCTCGAAAAGCTCGAGACCGAAGGACGAGTGACTCACGATGGCGAGCGCTGGGAACTCGCCGGATAGGTCACTGGTGCGCGAGCTGCGGTTCCATCTCCTCGCCGCAGTGCCGTGGCGCCTTCGCGGTCGCGGCGACTTCGAGGCGTAGGCGCGTCCCGCATATCGCGCAGACGTACACGACTTCGGAGTAGCGAGCGTCGACGGTCTGCGGCGGCGGCGGCGGCGGTTCGGTCAGCGCGCGGAGCATGCGCCGCACGACGAGCACGATGACGCCGCCGATCAACACGCCCGCGACGGCGCGTATCGCAACGCTTGCCCCCGTCGTACTCGAAGGAAGGTGCGCGACGAGCTCGGCGAAGCCGACGACGACAACGAGGAACACGATGAAGCCGATCGCGCGGCGAGCGCCTCGTCCTCGAACGAAACGGGGGGCCCCGTCAGGGCCCCCCGTTTCCAGATCGAACTCGTTTTCGTCAGGCAATGCGTTCGATGATCATCGCGTTCGCCATACCGCCGCCTTCGCACATCGTCTGCAGACCGTACCGCGCACCGCGGCGCTCCATCTCGTGAAGGAGTGTCGTGCACAGACGCGCACCGGACGCACCGAGCGGGTGGCCGAGCGCGATCGCTCCGCCGTTCGGGTTCACACGGACGTCGCGACCCTCGTCGAGCTCCATGACCTCTTCCGGACCGAGCCCGAGCTCGCGCTGCCATGCGACGACCACGGATGCGAACGCTTCATTGATCTCGACGACGTCGATGTCGTCCATCGAAAGGTTCGCGCGCTTGAGGACCTTCTGCGTCGCCGGGATCGGCGCCGTGAGCATGATCACCGGATCGGAGGCCGCCAGCGCGAACGTGTGGAACCGCGCGCGCGGCTTGAGACCGAGCTGCTCCGCCTTCTCGGGCGTCGTGATGATGACGGCCGACGCTCCGTCCGTGATCTGCGACGAATTTCCGGCCGTGACGCGGCCGTCCGGCTTGAACGGCGTCTTCAGACCGGCGAGAACGTCGAGTGTCGTGTCGCGGATGCCTTCGTCGGTCGAGACGGTCTTTCCGTTCACGGTGACCGGCGCGATCTCGCGATCGAAACGTCCTTCGTCACGGGCTTGCTTCGCGAGCACCTGTGAGCGGTACCCGACCTTGTCGAGCTGCTCGCGGGTGACGTCCCACTTCTCCGCGATCATCTCCGCCGAGATCCCCTGCGGGACCATGCTGAAACGGCTCATGATCGACTCGCCCCACGGGAAGCCGGGTCCGTTCTGCACGTTCGAACCCATCGGCACGCGCGACATCGACTCGACGCCGCACGCAACCACGAGGTCGTAGGCACCGGCCTGTACGCCCTGCGCCGCGAAGTGCACGGCCTGCTGGGACGAACCGCATTGGCGGTCGACACTCGTGCCGGGCGTCTCGACCGGGTAGCCGGCGGCGAGCCAGCCGTTCCGGGCGACGTTGATCCCCTGCTCACCGACCTGACTCACGCAACCGGAGATGACGTCGTCGACCTCGAGCGGGTCGATACCGGTTCGCTCGACGGCCGATTTGATCGCGTGAGCGAGCAGATCGACCGGATGTACCTCCGAGAGTGCCCCACCCTGCTTGCCGCGGCCGAGCGGCGTCCTGACGGCTTCAACGATGACGGCTTCGCGCATGAGCTGCTCCTTGATGCGGGGTATGTGACAGCTCAACTGTAGCGCTGTTGGGCGGAGTTACGCCGAGCGGCACTCGGGCGCGAAGGACGTATCCACGTCTTCCTGCGGGACGCGTTCCTCGTATCGCGCATGACGGCGTAGCGCGCGCCGGTCTGCCTCCGTCAGATCGTCCGTCGAGATCGAACGCGGCCACAACCGATTGCGCCGGACGACGTTGATCTCTGCCGCGAGCAGCGACACCTGCGCGGTGAGGTACATCCACGACAAGAGTCCGATGACGATCCCGAAGAACCCGTACAACGCGCTCGCGTTCTTCAGCGTGCGCGCGACGTAGAAGTTGCCGACCGCTTGCAGGACGGCCCACGCGACTCCACCGATGACGGCGCCCGGTGCGACGTCCGACCACGACACGTCGGCGACGGTGAGGATCTTGAAAGCGATCAGGAACACGACGACGTCGAGGACGAGCGACGCGGGAAGGGTGACGAGCCGGAGCACGAAGTGTGAACCGTGACTTCCGGCGCCGATCCCCGACAGAGCCGTCGAGGCGATCACGAACGCTCCGAGGACGACGAGGATCACCGCGGCTTTCGCGATCTGCTTGATCGCACCCGGTTCGCGCCGGATCGGTACGTCCCAGATGAGGTTCATCGCGTTCTCCATGGCCTTGATGCCGCCGAGGCCGGCCCAGAGCGCTCCGCCGAGTCCGATGACCATCGCGAGTCCGCTGCGCGACAGCGCACCGATGTTGCGCTGCAGCTCATCTCCGATGATCGGGAACTGCGATAGCGCCGAGTGCAGCACGCGATGTTGCAGCTTCGGATCGCCGTGGAGGATGAAGCCGAGGATCGTGACGGCGAAGAGCAGCAACGGGAAGAGCGAGAAGAACCCGTAGTACGCGAGAAGCGCAGCTTGTTGACCGGCGCGGTCCTCACTGAACTTCTTCATGACGCCGTACGAGAACGCGGTTACCTCGTGCGACTTCTGGAAGTTGTCGACCTTCGATTTCGCCTTCTCGATCGCACGCATCGTGACCGGTGAGGTACCCGCGGAAGGGTGAGAGAAACGGGTGTTACGGACGGCCGGCGCTGGTCGGATTGAACGACCAGAGCGAGATCTCCTGGACGACCGTTCCGGTGTGCGGCGCGTGGATCACCTTGCCGCCGCCCGCGTAGATCCCGACGTGATGCGCCGGGTACCCGACGAATACGAGGTCGCCGGGCGCGAGCTGCGAGAGCGGCACGCTCGGAAGCATCGCTTGCTGCTCCTCCGACGAATGCGGCAACGAAACGCCGGCCGCGCCCCATGCGCGCATCGTGAGGCCGGAGCAGTCGTAGGTTGCGGGCCCGGCGCCACCCCACTCGTACGGCTTCCCCTCTTGCGCTGCGGCGAATGAGACCGCGGTGCGGGCGCCGGGGCTCACCGACCCCGCGAACTTGATGTCCTTCGCGGCCTGTGCTCCCGCCGAGGCGAGCCCGGCCTGACGCTGTGCCTCGATGAAGCGCGCCAGCGCGCCGTTCGCCGCGCTCAGCAGCGACTGCGTGTCTTCGAGGGCCGCGGCAGCGGACTTCCGTTCCGCGGCGATGCGAAGCTCGTCATTCCGCGCCTGATCGCGGAGCGTCTTGAGATTCGAGGCCGAAGCCTCTTCAGCGGCCTTCGCGCGTCGCACGTGCAGTATCAGCGCGTCCGTGGACAGGAACACCTTGCCCGCGAAGGCGCTCCCGCGCTCGAGCTGCCCGTAGCTCTTCGCTTGGAAGAACGTGCCGAGACCGGCTGCGGGATGCATGTAGAGGTTCCGCGCCGCGGCGCCGAGCTTGCCCTGCTCGGAGGCGAGCTGCGCCTTGGAGCGCGAAAGGTCGGCGACTGCGCTGTTGAGCTTGGAATCGAGGCTCTCGCGCCGGATCTTGGCCTGGTCGTAGGCCTCGGTAGCGCGGTCGAGGCGGTCCCCGTCCGCGGTGAGGCGAGACTGGAGCGCTGACACGGATGCCGGCTGCGCTCCCGCGGAGGGTGCCGCCTGGAGGCCGAAGCTCAGCGCGAGCCCTACCGCGCATACAAAAGCAAGCGATCGCATGAGGTCTTGGTTCGTCCCTAGGTGTCGGGTGGCCCTATGCAACACGACGACGTCCACGAGCGCAAATCAACGGATCGGTGCCTTTCACGAGTTCACGAAGGGCTTCTGGCCGCTCGGGGCAGGAGTGTAGCCGCCCATGCGGACGACGCTGTAGCACTCACCGCGAGTGGAGATGGCCGGATTCGAACCGGCGACTTCCGCCTTGCAAAGGCGGCGCTCTACCAACTGAGCTACATCCCCCGGAAGCTGCTTCAGTTCGGCTTCGGGGGCTCCCAGCGCCCGAGTTCGGCCGTCTCGCCACGCCGTCCACGGACGACGCGCACCGCCATCCCGACGAGCGTCCCGAGCAGGCCCAGCAAGAACCACCGTCGCTTCCGCATGACGCCTCCTATCTCGTGGGCCTGGGTGGACTCGAACCACCGACCTCAGCTTTATCAGAGCTGCGCTCTAACCGCCTGAGCTACAGGCCCGCGAAGTCGCGAGTTTAACCTAGCGGTCCCGCGACCGAAGCTGGACGCCACCGATGATGGGCGTCAACGAGTTGTAGACGAGAACCACGATCGCAGCGATCCCACCGGCGACGATCGACGTCACGACCGCAACGGCGATGAATCCGACGAGGAACGGAAGGATCGCGAAGCGGAACCCGGAGAATCCGAAACTTGCGATGAGACCCTCAGCGCCGCCGAGGCCGCCGGAGACGAGGCCAAGGATGTACAGCGCAACCACCGTGACGAGCGCGATCGCCCACAGTGCAAGCGCGAGAGCGATGACGATCCGCACGACCGAACGCAGGTCCAGGGTCTCGACGACACGCGCGGTCATCCTTCGACGACGGCCAACGGACGCAAGACTGCTTCATTCCTCCGCTTCGCCGCTGACGCTGAAGACGGGCGCCGCCGCGGCGACGATCTGGCCCTTCTCGAGGGACATCACCTTCACGCCCGTCGCGTCGCGGCCTTGCACCGAGATACCCGACACACCGATGCGCTGCGTGATGCCGCCCGTCGAGACGAGGAACAACCCGTCGTCGGGCGAGACAAGGAACGCCGACACGACGTAGCCCTTCTTCTCGTTCAGCTTGATCGCGCGGATGCCCTGGCCTCCGCGCCCGATGCGGCGCCAGTGTTGGAGCGGCGTCCGCTTGCCGAAGCCGGCGTCGGTGACGATCAGGATGGATCCTGCGGGATCGACGACATCACACGACACGACTTCGTCGCCGGACTTCAGCCGGATACCGCGGACCCCGCCGGCGCTTCGTCCCATCGGACGCGCATCTTTCTCCGTGAAGCGGATCGACTGGCCCTTGCGTGTGACGATGATGATGTCATCGTCGCCCGTCGTGGACACGACGCGCACGAGCTCGTCGCGCGGCCGCAGGTTGATCGCGATGAACCCCTCTTTGCGGCTCTTGTCGTACTCGCGAACGGGTGTCTTCTTCACCTGACCCTGCTTCGTCGCGAAGAACAAGAAGCCGTCGCGGTCGAAATCCTTCGCGGCGATGACCGCTTGGACCTGCTCGTCCTTCCGCAGTGGGAGCAGGTTGATCAGCGCGGTTCCGCGCGCGGTCCGTTCCTTCATCGGGATCTCGTGTGCGCGAAGCCGGAAGACGCGCCCTTGGTTGCTGAACATCAGGATGTGCGCGTGGGTCGTGGTGTAGATGATCTCCTGCACGAGATCGGCCTCTTTGAGGTTCGCGCCCTGGACGCCGCGGCCGCCGCGCTGCTGCGTCCGGTACTTGGACGCCTGCACGGTCTTGATGTAACCCGCTTGCGTACGGACGACCACGACCTCTTCGTCGTGGATGAGGTCCTCGAGGTTCATCTCGCCGACGTCCGCGGCAAGTGCCGTACGGCGGTCGTCCCCGAACTTCTTCTTGACGGCTTCGAGCTCTTCCTTGATGACGCTGCGCAGCTTGCGATCGCTGCCGAGGATCGACTTCAGCTCGGCGATGGTCGTGCTGAGCTGCTTCATCTCGTCCTCGAGCTCCTTGCGGCCCATCCGCGTGAGGCGGGCGAGCGGCATGTCGAGGATGTCGTTGCTCTGGATCTCGCTGAACGAGAACGGCTTCGCCATCAATCCCTGGCGAGCGGCGTCGCGGTCGGCGGAAGCGCGGATCAGCTTGATGACGGCATCGATCTTGTCGAGGGCCTTGAGCCGTCCTTCGACGATGTGCGCGCGATCTTCGGCTTTCTTCAGACGGAACTCGGACCGCCGGGTGACGACGACGACCTGATGGTCGACGTAATGCGAGAGCGCTTGCGCGATGTTGAGCGTGCGCGGCACGCCGTCGACGAGCGCCACCATGTTCACCGGGAACGTCGTCTGCAGCGGCGTGTGCTTCCAGAGGTTGTTGAGAACGACGTTCGCGTTCGCGTCCCGCTTCAGCTCGATGACGAGACGCGTCTGGCCTTTCGCCGAACCGTCGTTGACGTCGCGGACGCCCTCGAGCTGCTTGCTGTTCACGAGCTCGGCGATGCGTCCGGCGATGCTCCCGGTGCTGGTCTGGAACGGGATCTCCGTGACGACGATCTCCGGGCCGCGACGGCCATCTTCGATCTCGGCGCGGGCGCGGACCCTGATCGAGCCTCGTCCGGTGGTGTAGGCATCGCGGATGCCTTGCCGGCCCAAGATGACCGCTCCCGTGGGGAAGTCGGGACCCTTCACGAACTTCATCACGTCGGCGGGCGTCGCTTCGGGGTGGTCGATCACGTGGATCGTCGCGTCGATGATCTCGCGCAGGTTGTGTGAGGGGATCTTCGTCGCCATGCCGACGGCGATGCCGTCGCACCCGTTCACGAGAAGGTTCGGGAACCTGGCCGGCAGAACCTTGGGCTCTTCGAACTCGTTCGTGTAGTTCGGTTGGAAGTCGACCGTGTTCTCGTCGATCCCGTTCAGGAGCTCCATCGCGATCGCCGCGAGGCGCGCTTCGGTGTAGCGCTCGGCCGCCGGGCCGTCGTCGGGCGAACCGAAGTTGCCGTGTCCGTCGATCAGCGGGTAGCGGAGCGAGAAATCCTGCGCGAGACGGGCCAGCGTTTCGTACGCCGCGGGCGTGCCGTGCGGGTGGTACTTACCGGTGACCTCACCCGTCACACGCGCGCATTTCACGTGCGGCCGATCCGGGCGCGCCGCCAGATCGGAATGGTTCATCGCGTAGAGGATCCGGCGCTGCGAAGGCTTCAGACCGTCACGAACGTCCGGAAGTGCTCGGGTCGTGATGACGGACATGGAGTAGTCGAGGAACGACCGCTCCATCTCCTCCTGGATCTCGACGGGCTCGACCGACTCCATGACGAGCACCTGCTGCTCGCCGTCGTCCTTGCCTCGTCCGCTCCCGCGCCGGACGCCGCGTGGCTTGTTCGGTGGTCGTCTGCTCATAGCTAGATGTCCAGGAACCTGACGTCTTTGGCGTTATGGACGATGAAGTTCTTGCGCTTGTCCACGTCGTCGCCCATGAGCACGCTGATCACTTCGTCCGCCTGCGCCGCCTGTTCGATCGCCACCTGCAGCAGCGTCCGGTGCGACGCCTCCATCGTGGTCTCCGCGAGCTCTTCGTAGTCCATCTCGCCGAGCCCCTTGAGTCGCGTGAACTCCGACTTGTGCTGACCGTTGCGTTCGGCGAGGAACTCTTCCTTCGCGTGGTCGTCCTTCAGGTAGATCTTCTCTTTCCCGACGAGCGTCGAGTACAGCGGGGGCTGCGCGATGTAGATGTAGCCGGTCTCGATCAGTGGCTTCATGTACCGGAAGAAGAACGTCAGCAACAGTGTGCGGATGTGACTGCCGTCGACGTCCGCGTCGGCCATGATGATCACTTTGTGGTAGCGGGCCTTCTCGACCTCGAACTCTTCGTTGCCGATGCCCGCGCCGATAGCGGCGATGAGCGACTGGACCTCGTTGTTCCTGAGCATCTTGTCCATGCGAGCCTTCTCGACGTTCAAGAACTTGCCGCGGATCGGAAGGATCGCCTGCGTACGCGGGTCACGCGCCTGAACGGCGGTGCCGCCGGCGCTGTCGCCCTCGATGATGAACAGCTCGGCGTCTTCCGCCGCCGTTCCGGACGCGCAGTCGCGGAGCTTGTCCGGCATCCCGGCACCTTCGAGCGCGGACTTACGCCGCGTGAGATCCCGCGCTTCCTTCGCCGCGACGCGAGCGCGCGAAGCTTGGAGCGACTTCGACACGATCTTGCGAGCTTCCGTCGGATTCTCTTCGAGGAATGTCGCGAGCTTCTCGTTCGTCGCGCGTTCAACGAGCGAACGGATCGACACGTTGCCAAGCTTCGCTTTCGTCTGTCCCTCGAACTGCGGATCGCGCAGTCGGACGGAGATCACCGCCGTCAGGCCTTCGCGGATGTCCTCGCCGAGGAGGTTGCCGTCCTTCTCTTTGAGCAAGTTGTTGTTGCGCGCGTAGCGGTTGACGACGTTCGTCAGCGCCTTCTTGAAACCTTCCTCGTGCATGCCGCCTTCGACGGTCTGGATGCCGTTCGCGAACGAGTGGATCGACTCGTAGTAACCGCTGTTCCACTGCAGCGCGATCTCTACCTCTTGATCGGGTTCCTTCATCTCGAAATCGGCGACCTTGCGGAAGAGCGGTTCCTTCGTGTCGTTCAGGTACTTGACAAAGTCGACGATGCCGCCGGCGTAGCGGTACGTGACTTCCTGTTCCTTGTCCTCGCGTTGATCGACGAAACGGATCTCGAGGCCCTTGTTCAAGAACGCGTAGGTCTGCAGATGCTCGACGATCGTCTGCGCGCGGAACTCGACACCTTCAGCCTGGAAGATCTCCGGGTCCGGCCAGAAGGTGATCGTCGTGCCGGTTCGTCCGCGCGGTGCCTTTCCGATGACGTGGATCTTTTCCAGAACCTTTCCACCGTTGTGGAACGACAACTCATGACGCTTGCCGTCGATCGAGCTGTCGATCTCCGCCACGAGTTTCTGCGACAGCGCATTGACGACGGAGACACCGACACCGTGCAGACCACCGGAGATGGTGTAGCCGCTGCCGCCGAACTTGCCGCCGGCGTGCAGAACGGTGAGCGCGATCTCGGCGGCCGACTTGTTCTTGTAACGGGGGTGCTTGTCGACGGGGATGCCTCGTCCGTTGTCGGTGACACGACATCCGCCATCCGCCAGAAGCGTCACGTCGATGCGATCGCAATGACCGGCCATCGCTTCGTCGACCGAGTTGTCGACGACTTCCCAGATCAGGTGGTGGAGTCCCTTGAGGCCGGTGGAGCCGATGTACATCCCCGGCCGCTTGCGGACCGGATCGAGCCCTTCGAGGACCTGGATGTCCTTCGCGGAATACGAGGATCTGCCGCCGTTTCCCTGCGTCGTCGCCCCCGCTGTTGGCTTCGCGGTTTTCGACATTCGAGTTCCTTTTCGGATGCGCTCCTTACAAGCTGAAAGCCCCTTCGCCAGGGGCTCTCTCAAGACATGATTCGGAGCCTAAAACCGCTGGTCAGCGGCCCTTTTCTTGTCTGAGAAGTATACCACGAACGAGGGTGCGGAATGTGGTCTAACCACGCGTTTTGCGGTGACGTTGGACACGTATCTCCGTGATGTGTCCGGCTCCCAATCTGGCGTTCAGTTTGGAGACGATCTCGCCGGCCAGATACGTCAATTCGGTGGCCCATGCGTCGGTCGAAACGTCGACATCGAGGACGGTTCCGCGGAGCCGCCGCACCGTTGCGGCACCCGCGACCTGGTCACCGACGACCTCTCGCCAGACCGTGCGCAGCTTCGCCTCGGCCATCACTCCGCGCGAGCCGATCCGTTCGAGCGCCGGCGCGAGGATGTCCCCGAGCTTCACCGGCCAACCGCCGCGTTGATCCGTCATGACGCCTCCCGCAACTTGCCATCTACCACGGACCACGTTGCTTCGATCTTCGCCGCGGCCGGGATCACATCGAGATCCGTCGCCGTGATGATCGTCTGCTCGGACTGCGTGACGTCGAACACGCGACGTCGCCGTTCCGGATCGAGCTCCGACAACACGTCGTCGAGCAGCAAGGCGGCCCCGGGGAGCAAGCGGAGCTCGGCCAGTCGGAAAGCGAGTGCGGCGGAGCGCTGCTCGCCGCGCGACGCGTAATACCGGGCCTCGCGGCCGTCGAGGGTGATCTCGAGGTCGTCGCGGTGCGGCCCGATGGAGGTTCGTCCGCGTTCGAGATCGGTGTGAAGCGTCTGCGCGTAGAGGCCGGTGAGTCGGGCGACCAGTTCGTCACCGGTGACGCCGTGGCTGTCGGACGTGTCGGTGTACGCCAGTTCGAGCGATCCACGTTCGGCGAGATCGGTGTAGAGCTCGGCCCCGAGCGGACCGAGACGTTCGACGACGTCCCGGCGCGACTCGAGGATCTGCGCGGCGGCTATCGCCAGTGGTTCGCCGTATAGAGCGGCTTCGGTGGAGCGCTGGTCGCGGAGCGCGGCGTTCCGCTGCCGGAGCGCACGCTCGAAGTCCGAACGCATCGAGCGGTAGCGGGGACGGAGCTGTACGAGCAGATCGTCGATCGCCCGCCGGCGTAAAGCCGGTTCCCCGCGTACGAGATCGAGATCTTCCGGCGTGAACAGGACGCACTTCGATCGTCCGAGGAAGTCTCTCGCCTGCGCCGGCGAACTGCCGATGCGGAGCACCGTCCTTCCGTTGCGGACGAAGACGCCGAGCTGTGCCCCGTCCGTCGTTTCGAGCCGCGCACCGCCTTCTTCACATCCTTCGCGGACGACGACCTTCAAGCTCGGCGCCCGCGGCGAGGACAACGTCGCGAACAGCCCGATCGATTCGAGGAGGCTCGACTTCCCCGAGCCGTTGTCGCCGACGACGGTCGTGATCCCGGGAGCCGGACGGAACTCAGCGTCGTGGTAGTTACGAAGGTCGTGGACCCGCAGCAGCTCGATCACGACCCATCTACCAGGTTTCAGCTCACGCGGATCGGCATCAGCAGGTATTGGAAGTTCCGGTCGCCCGGTGCGTGCACGAGGGCGGGACGCTGCGAGTCGGTGAATTCGATCTCGACCTCTTCGGACTCGACGGCCGTCATGCCTGCTTCGAGGTAGGAGGCGTTGAACGCGACTCGCATCTCTTCGCCGGTGTAGGAGCCTTCGACCTCTTCCGCGCCCTCACCGAGGCCCTGTGCGTGGCACGTGAGACGGATGCCCTCACCCATGAGCTCGAGGAAGACCGGGGTGGCGTCCTGCGCGAGCACGGCAACGCGCTTCAGCGATTCGAGGAATGGACCCTTGGTGACGGCGAGCCGGGCCGGCAGGTCGGTGGGGAGCAGCTGGCTGTACGCCGGGAACTCGCCTTCGATCAGGCGGCTGTGGATCACGACGTCGCCCATATGGAACCCGGCCTGCGCCGACGCGATGTCGATCCGGACGCTGCTCTGCCCACCGGACAGACGTGCCACTTCAAGGACCGCGCGAGCCGGTACGAGAACCTTGGTGTCGGCCGCACCGGAGACTTCGAGCGAACGGACACCGAGCCGGTACGAATCCGTCGCGACGATACGAAGCTCTTCGCCTGCTCCTTCGAAGAGAACTCCCGTGAGCACCGGACGGGTCTCGTCCCGCGAAGCCGCGGGGGCGACCTGACCGAGCGCCGTTGCGAGCAGCTTTCCGTCGACGCTCAACGCACGGGTGTCGGTGGCCGCTTCGACGCGAGGGAAGTCCTCGGGCGCCAGCGAACGGATCTGGAAGTTGGCACGACCGCCGGCGACGCGCACCGAGCCGTTGTCCGTCACGAGCTCCACCTCTTCGGACGGAAGGCTCCGGACGATCTCGGCGAGCAAACGGGCCGGCAACAAGACCTTGCCTGCTTCGCCGGTCAGGTTCAGTCGGACGCGAGTCGTGAGCTCGAGGTCGGTGGTGGTGAGGGTGAGGTCGGTGTCGGTCAGTTCGATGAGCACCCCGGACAACGCAGGGATGCCCGCTCGGGCACCGACGCTTCGCAGAACGGTTTGCAGACCTCGGGACAGTTCCTCTCGCGAGCAGACGAGTTTCATGCTTTCCCTCCCCAGGTCTTCGTTGTTGATGTGTTCACCAAGAGCTTTTGATTTACATCACCGTAGTAATAAGGGCTGTGCATCCTGTGGGTAACCACTCCTTGACGCTGGTCAGACCGGCTGCGACGCGTGGGGACAGTATCGGGACGACCAACGACAAGTTGTGGACCGTCGGCGCGAGGCCGGCGTGCGTTCACGAACCGTCCACATGTGATCAACGGGTTGTTAGCGTCCGCCCGAACGCTTACGGATGCGCGTCGTGAGGTCCTGGACCTGGTGGTAGACCTGACGCTTCTCGGACAGCTGACCGACCACTTTGTTCCACGCATGGAGCACCGTGGTGTGGTCGCGTCCGCCGAAGATCGCACCGACACGCGGCAACGACAGATCCGTCATGTCGCGGACCAGATACATCGCGATCTGACGCGCCTGCACGATCGGTCGTGAGCGGTTCTGCGACCGCAGATCGTCGACCGTGACACCGAAATACGCCGCGGTCTCCGCGAGGATCGTTTCCGTGCGGACCGGTTCGGCTCCCGACGTCGGGAAGAGGTGCTGCAGGACTTCTTCGGCGAGATCGAGGGTCGCCGTCGTCTGGTTGAGGGACGCGTAGGCGATCACCCGGATGAGCGCACCCTCGAGCTCGCGGATGTTCGACTCCACGCGGGAGGCGATGTAGCTCATGACATCCTCGGCGACCGTCAGGTTGTCCATCTCCGCCTTCTTGCGGAGGATCGCGATGCGCGTCTCGAGGTCCGGAGGCTGGACGTCCGTGATGAGTCCCCACTCGAATCGCGAGCGCAGCCGGTCTTCGAGCGTCGCGATCTTCTTCGGAGGACGATCCGAGCTCAGGATGATCTGACGATTCGCGTTGTGGAGCGCGTTGAACGTGTGGAAGAACTCTTCCTGCGTCCGTTCCTTGTCCTCGATGAACTGGATGTCGTCGACGAGCAGGATGTCGCAGTCGCGGTACTTCCGTTGGAAGGGCTCCGTCCGACCGTTCTGGATCGCGCTGATGAAGTCGTTCGTGAACGTCTCGGAGCTGACGTACTTCACCCGCAGGTGCGGATACAGCTCCCGCGAATGCGTACCGATCGCGTGGAGGAGGTGCGTCTTGCCGAGGCCGGCCTCTCCGTAGATGAAGAGCGGGTTGTACGCGCTCGCCGGCGCCTCGGCCACCGCCATGGCGGCCGCGTGGGCGAACCGGTTGGATGCGCCGATGACGAATGTCTCGAAGTTGTACCGGGGATTGAACGTCACCCCGCCCGACTCTTCGGCACCGCGTTCCGGCTCGGCCGGAGCGGCCGGGATCGGGATCGGGAGGGGGCCCGACCCGCTCGAGGACGCCGTCAGGATGTCGACGCGGAGGTTCCGGCCGCAGGCCCGGCGTAGGGCGTCCGCGAGAAGGTTCGCGTAACGGTGCTCGAGCCACTCCTTCGCGAAGGAGTTCGGGGCCCGGAGGGTGATCGCATCATCGGTGAGAGCGAGGGCTTCGGTCTCCTCGAACCACGCCCGGCTGGCCGGTGTCGTGAGCCGCGCCTGCACGTCGGCGACGCAGCGCTGCCAGATACTCCGGACGTCGGTGGTATCGACCGTAGTCCCCATCAGATGGGCCTCCCCAGTACGTTCGTCGACTTATCCACAGGGCCGTCCACAGGTGTGGAAAGCCCCCCTAAAATGCAAAACCGCGGCCCGAAGGCCGCGATCTCGCGCCGAAGCGCACCGCATCTTACTCCCGCGTCGGGTCGTATTGTCAATGGGCCCTGACCTGCGGGTTTGCGCCCCGTCCACAGGGTCACCACGGGCGCTGTGGAGTACCGTCGTGGGGCTGTTGACGACTTCTGGGGCGACCCCTCCGATACGGTGTTCTGGTAACGTTGTGGGCTCATGAAGCGCACCTTCCAGCCCCACAACCGGCGTCGCCAGCGCCGCCACGGCTTCCGCAAGCGGATGCGGACGCCCGGGGGCCGGGCCGTTCTGCGCCGCCGCCGGGCCAAGGGCCGCGGGCGCCTCGCCGTCTAGCGGCTCCTCAGGCGTGGGTATTCCCCGCCGCAACCGCCTTACCTCCTCGCGCGAGATCGGTGCCGTGATCGAGGGTGGCGTCCGGGTGACCCGTCCCGAATTCGTCTTGTACCATCAGCCCCGGGAGGAGCCGGACGTTCCTCGCATCGGGTTCGCCGTCGGCCGCCGGATCGGCGGTGCGGTCGTCCGGAATCGGGCGCGGAGGATCCTTCGTGAAGGGGTCCGATCGCTCGTCCCACGCCTGGTGCCATGCGACATCGTCATCGTGGCCCGGCCGCCGGTCGTCGGACCGCGGACCCGGGAGCTCGAAGACGCCCTCGCGGACGCCACAGCGCGAGCAGGATTGTTACTAGACACTTAGACGTCCGGGAGTTACCTCGAATGGATCTCATAGCTCGCGCGCTGCAAGCGCCGATCCGGCTGTACCAACGACTCATCTCACCGTTGCTCGGCGACCGTTGCCGGTTCTACCCGTCGTGTTCGTCGTACATGTTGCAAGCGCTCGAGCGGCACGGACCGTTCCGCGGGTTGTATCTCGGAACGCGTCGCTTGCTGCGTTGTCACCCGTGGAACCGGGGCGGGTTCGATGAAGTTCCGCAGGAATTCTCTTGGCGTCGAGTTGATCTGAGGCACGCAGCGTGAAGATCGCAACCGAATTCGTCAATTACTTCGCGGATGGGCTGAAAGCTCTCGCGAACGCATTCAGTTTCCTCGGCGGACATCAGTGGGCAGCCGCGATCGTCGCGCTGACGTTGATCGTCCGTACGTTGTTGCTCCCTCTCGCGATCAAACAGATCAAGTCGATGCGCGAGCAGCAGCGTCTCCAACCGGAGATCAATCGCTTGCGACAGAAGTACCGGAGCGATCGCAATGCGATGAATCAGGAATTGATGGCGCTGTATCAGCGCGAGGGTGTCAACCCGATGGCGGCGTGCCTGCCGATGTTCGCGCAGTTCCCGGTTCTCTTCGCGATGTACGCGGCGCTGCGTCGGTTCACGCCGATCGCGCTCGACGACCTGAAGAAGCTCAGCGCATTCGTTGCAAAACACCACGTCAGCGCGGCAAAAGCCGCCCAGAGCCTGAAGATCCGGGTCGACGCCCACAAGCTCCAGACGATCTCGTCGTACGCGGCGAAACACCACGAAACGATCTACAACGCGGCGATCCATTCACACGTGTTCGTGCGTATGCCGTTCTTCGGACTCGGCGATCTTTCGAACCACGCGGCAACGAATCCTGCCGGCTGGTTGCTGATAGTTCTGATGTCGGTTCTGTCATTCGTGTCGACGTTGCAGTTCAACATGGGGCAGACCGAACAGCAGAAGCGCATGCAGTTGTTGATGCCGCTGTTCTTCGTTGTGTTGTTCCTGCGTTATCCGGTCGCGCTGTTGCTGTATTGGACGGTGCAGCAGGCGTATCAGTTCGTGCAGCAAACGGTGATGACGCGCGATATGCGCAAAGAGAAGGGCGGCTTCTGGAAGTCGCTTTCACTCAATTCGACGACGGCGGCGAAGAAGACGCCGAAGCAGACGGTGGCACGACCGCAGGCGGCGCTTCGTCCCGCCGCAGCCGTCGCCGGCGGCGGTTCGTCTGCGTTCGATGTGCAGTCGCGTCGTGATCTCGAAGAGAAGCGCCGTCGCCGGCGCAACAACAAGAAGAAGAAGAAGCGCCGGCGGTAAGACCACCACTACTCGAGCGCAAGGAGACAACTCCAGATGCCGTGGATCACGAAAGAAGGCCGTACCGTCGATGAAGCCCGCGCGTCGGCGATCGAATCGTCCGGCCTTCCCGTCGACGAGCTCGATGTCGAGGTCGTGAACGAGGGTGCGAAGGGACTCTTCGGCCTCGGGGGCGAGCCGGCCGTCGTCCGGGTCCGTCCGAAGGAGGAAGCGACCGATTTCCGTCACGCGTTCCGTGACGACATCACGCCGGCGATGGACGAGGACGCTCCCCTCGTCTCGGCGCCGCCTCGTCCGGCGGCCGCGGAGCCCGAGGCCGACGGGTCCGAGCCGGACGAATCACGCTTGCCCCTGTCCGAGCAGCAGGAGGAGGCCGCGAAGCTCGGCGCCGAGATCATCCGCGGGATCCTCGACCGCATGGACCTCGGCGGTGACGTCAAGACGCGGATCACCGGCGGCACGGTCTACGTCGAGGTGTTCGGTGACGAGATGGGGATCCTCATCGGCCGGAGCGGGGCGACCCTCGAAGCGCTCCAGGAGATCGTCCGCGCGGGGGTCCAGCGCAGGCTGAAGACGCGGCAGGCGCTCGTGGTCGATGTCGAGGCCTACTGGGAGCGCCGGCGCCGCCCCGGTCGGGACAACGGCGACGAGCAAGGTGGCGAGGCGCGCCGTGGCGGCGGGGGACGAGGCCGTGGCGGCCGCGGGGGCAGAGGCGGCCGTGGCCGTGGCCGTCGTGGTGGGAGAGCCGGCGGCAATGGGCCGGCGGCCGAACCCGACGGCAACCGCTAGCGCTCACCCTCGAGCGAGCGCCCCACGGTAGGTTTCCTTCATACGCATGTATCGTGCGAACGCATGTTCGTCTATCTCCGGCGTCAGGTGATGGTCGAGAGTTTCGACGAGCGCGCGGAGAGCCGGGCCGCGGACGAGCCACTGGAAGTACGATCGCCCTGAATGGTGATAGGGACCGTACAGACGGGAGCCGGGGACGATCTGGGTCAGACGGCGGAAGAGCGCTTCGTGCCGCGTGTGCATCCGAACGGTGATCGAAGGCTGCCGGCCGTCGCCACCGAAGCTCCCCTCGCCCACGAGTACGCCGACCAGCAGGCCGATCTCGAAGGTGTCCATCTGAGTCCCCTCTCTCCTACCTGCGGGTGTTGTTACACCGTATGGTAACACGTGAAACATCGATAGCAGACGGCCTGATGGAGATGGGCCTCCGGGCTGATCCCGAGGCCGTTCGGCGACTGGCATCGTACTGGGCGATCTTGGAGAAGGATGCGGTCGCCGAGGGGTTCCTAGGGCCGAACGAGCGCGGCCGGATCCTCGTCAGGCATCTCCTGGAATCGTGTGCGCTCGCCGGTTTCCTCGGCGACGGCTCGGTGATCGACGTCGGCTCTGGGGCGGGTCTGCCGGGCGTCCCCCTCGCCTGTCTGCGGTCGAGCGCGACGACGCTCCTAGATGCGAGTGAGCGGCGCGCCGGATTCCTCCGCGAACTGACACGCCGGATCGGAGTCGAGGCCGAGGTTCTGACGGGACGCGCCGAAGAGGTCGCTCGTACCGATCTGCGGGAGTCGTTTCGCTCAGCGGTGTGTCGCGCACTCGCTTCCCCGGCCGTCGTGCTCGAACTCTGCCTGCCATTCGTCGCGCTCGGTGGCCGCTGTGCCTGGCTGATGGCGCCTGAAAGCTTGAGCGGAAGCCCGCGGGCGGCCGACGACGGGACAGTCCGGGAGTTCGGGATCGGCCTCGAACGCCTTGCGGGAGTTGCCGAGGCACTTGGCGGCGACGATCCGGAGCTCGTGGCGCTTGAAGTTCCTGGCGCAGATACGCGAAGATGGGCGATGATTGTGAACAAGGTCAAACCGACGCCGGATCGCTATCCTCGTCGCACTGGAGTTCCGTCGAGGAAGCCGCTCGGTTAGGTATGTTGTATCTGTTAATCGTTGTGGCTGGCGGGGTACTTGATGCGATTCGCGATAGCCAACCAGAAGGGTGGCGTCGGTAAGACGACCACCGCCATCAACCTAGCGGCCGCCCTGGCCGCGTTGGGGCGTCGCGTCCTGCTCGTCGACCTCGATCCGCAGGCCAACGCCACTACCGGTGTCGGGATCGAGCACCGCGAGCTCGAACGAACCGTCTATGACAGCCTCGTCGGCGACACGCCACCACGGAGCGTGATCAAACAGACCGGATACGTGAACCTCGACATCCTGCCGTCGACGATCGACCTCGCCGGGGCGGAGCTCGAACTCGTTTCGGCGATCGCGCGAGAGACGAAGCTTCGCCGCGTCCTCGACGAGGCCGGGTCCTACGACGTGGTGTTCATCGACTGTCCCCCGTCCCTTGGGCTGCTCACGGTGAACGCGATGACGGCCGCCGACCGCGTTCTCGTACCTATCCAATGCGAGTACTACGCGCTCGAAGGCCTCGGCCAGCTCCTTCGCAACGTCGACCTCATCCGGTCCGGACTGAATCCGTCGCTCACCGTCGGGGGCATCATCCTGACGATGTACGACGCGCGGACGAAGCTCTCAGAAGAGGTCGCGCGAGAGGTTCGCACCCACTTCGGTGACCAGGTCTTCTCGACCATCGTGCCACGGAGCGTGAGATTGTCGGAGGCCCCGTCGTACGGGCAGCCGGCCATCGTCTACGACGCCTCTTCGCGCGGAGCCAAGGCCTACGTGTGGCTCGCCGAGGAGTTCGATCGCCGCTATTTCCCGCCCGAGGTAACCACGCAGAGTGAACCCGAGCCCCGACCGGCGGAGCCGCCCGAAGCGCAGCCGGAAGTACAGACGGGGCCGGAGCCTGAGACGCAGCCGGAGGGGTCCACGGAGCCGCAGCCCGTCATCGCGATCGACCATGGGGAGGGGGCGGCATGAAGCGCAGATCCGGTCTCGGCCGTGGGCTCGGCGCCCTGCTTCCGTCGACCGAAGAGCAGGCGCGCGTCGTCGAACAGGGCGCACCGCCGCCGGCGGCATCCGGGCTCACGGAGCTCGACGTCGAACAGATCCACCCGAACCCGCGGCAGCCGCGGACGGTGTTCCGCACCGAGGACATCGAAGAGCTTGCCGCGTCGATCAGGGAGCAAGGCGTTCTCCAGCCGGTCGTGGTGCGTCCCCGTGCGAGCGGCGGCTACGAGTTGCTCGTCGGCGAACGACGACTGCGCGCGTCGAAGCTCGCCGGCGCGGCGCGCATACCGGCGATCGTCCGTCAGGTCGACGACCGCCGCGCGCTCGAGCAGGCGCTCGTCGAGAACGTGCAACGGGCCGACCTCGGCCCTCTCGAAGAAGCGGCGGCGTACCGCAACCTCCTCGACCTTTTCGAGCTGACGCAGGAAGAAGCTGCGCGCCGCGTGGGCAAGAGCCGCGTCCACATCACGAATACGCTTCGTCTGCTCGACCTTCCGACCGAGATCCGTTCGATGATCGACGAAGGACGGCTCCAAGCCGGGCACGCCCGGGCGCTGCTCGCGATCAAGGATCCGGAGAAGCAGATCGCCACCGCGCGACGCGCTGCCGAACGCGGTCTCACGGTGCGACAGATCGAAGAGCTTGCTCGGACGGACGAGCCGAAGCCGTCGGCGGAGTCGGAAGCGCGGAGCCGGCGTTTCCCCGATCTCGAAGAACCGCTCGCGGATCATCTCGGCACGGACGTGCGCATCGAATCGGGTCGCGGACGCGGCAGGATCGTGATCTCGTTCGGATCACGCGACGATCTGCACCGGATCGTCGAACTACTGCTGAACTACTGACGAATGCGCGCCAGCGCGTTGTCCAGCACGGTGGCGACGAAGTCGTCGAATCGCAGCGAAGCATTCGCCGTCGCGTAGGTGACGATCGAGGTCTCGGTGAGTCCCGGGCACGTCTTTACGTCGAGCACTGTCGGTCCGTCGTCCGACACGCGCATGTCGACGCGTCCGAAGTCGCGCACACCCATCTGTGTCGCGACGTCGACAGCGAGTTGTCCGACGGCCGCGTCGATGTCGCTCGAAGCGCGATCGAACTCGTACGCACCCGGACTCACTCGCGTCTCGAAGTCGAACACCTGCGACTTCGTCTTGATCTCGACCGCGGGAAGCGCCGTGAGCTTCGATCCGTACACCGCGATCGAGACCTCCGTTCCCGGGACGAATCGCTCCAGCAGCAATCTGTCGCCGTGATCGAAGGCCGCGAGCGCCGCGGCCGTCAGCTCTTCGGGGTCTTCAACGAGCGCCAGGCCCAGCGCGCTTCCTTGGGTGGTCGGTTTCACGACCATCGGGAACCCGAGCCGTTTCGCTGCATTACGCAGCGCGGCGCCGGCACCCATGTGACGTACGGCTTCGGCGGGGATCACGTATGCCGGCGGGGTAGGGAAGCCGGCCTTCAGCATCAATCCTTTCGCGAGACCTTTGTCGAAGCACATGCGGCAGGCGAGTGGTGTCGACCCGGTATACGCGACGTCGAGTGCTTCGCACGCGAGCTGCAGGGTTCCGTCCTCTCCGTCGCGACCATGCAACGCGATGAAGACGAGATCGGCCGACGTAAGTGTGCGCGTCAGGTTGGCGTCGACATCGACTTCGGTGACGTCGTGTCCGAGATCGCGAGCGGCGAGTGCGACGTGATAGCCGGAACGAAGTGACATCTCACGTTCGAGTGAACGTCCTCCCCGGACAACGACGATGCGGGCCAGGGGTCAGCCCTCGAGACTCGTGGCGAACTCGAGCTCCTGGTGCGCGACGCGGCCCAGGCGACGCATCCCTTCTTCGATGTCGGCGAGCGACGGATACGAGAAGTTGAGCCGCATCGACTGCCGGCCCTGGCGCTTGTCGGGATAGAACGCTGTCCCCGAGACGTACGCCGCGCCGCCTTCGAGCGCTTGCGCGCGCATCGCTTTCGTGTCGATCGGCTTCGGAAGCGTCGCCCAGAGGAACAGGCCGCCTTCGGGGGCGCGCGCCGTCGTTCCGGGCGGGAAGTACGCGTCGAGGGCGTCCAGCATCGCGTCGCGCCGCTCCTTGTAGATCTTCCGGGTCATCTCGAGGTCCTCCGGGACGTGACCGGACGTGAGATACGTCGCCGCAACGAGTTGGGTGAACGGCGACGAACAGAGATCGGCTGCTTCCTTCGCGAGGACGAAGCGTTCGCGGATCGTTTCCGGCGCGACGAGCCATCCGACGCGCATCCCGGGGGAGAAGACCTTCGAGAGCGTGCCGAGATAGATGATCCCTTCGTCCGTCAGAGAGCGGAGCGGGGGAACCGGTTCGCCTTCGAAACGCACCTGCGCGTACGGGTTGTCCTCGATGATGAGGACGTCACGCGCGCGGCAGATCGAGATGACCTCCGGACGGCGCTCTGCCGAAAGTGTCGTGCCCGACGGGTTCTGGAACGTCGGAACGAGGTAGAGGAATTTCGCGCGCCGGCCGTCGGCTGCGACGGTGTCGAGGTATTCGGCGAGCGCATCCGGGATCACGCCGTGCTCGTCGGTCGGCACCGTCCGAACGTCGGCTTGGAACGAATCGAACGCACCGAGCGCACCGACGTAGGTCGGACCCTCCGTCAAGATGAGATCGCCGGGTTCGCAGAAGATCTTCGCGAGGAGTTCGAGACCCTGCTGCGCGCCGTCCGTCACCACGATCTGGTGCGCTTGCGCGCGGATCCCTTCGAGCGCCATGAGCTCCGTCAACGCTTCGCGCAGAACTGGATGTCCTTCGCCGATCCCGTAGCCGAGCGCTTCGCTGCCGTACCGGCTGAGGGTGAGCTCGACGCATTCGGTCACGCGGTGGGAGACGATGCTCGTATCCGTGTTGCCGCCGGCGAGCGAGATGATCTCGGGTCGCTGAAGTACCGCGAAGAGTTCGCGGATCTCAGAACGCGACATGCCCGCCGCGCGGTGCGCGTAGCGGTCACGGTACGGGTCGAACTGGTTCGGCATATATCCATTGTGCGGGAGCACCAACGCGCTCGCGCGGGTTACCCGTAATAGGTTTCGATACCGGTCGCGACGGCCTGGCCGAGCGCCTCGAGGTACGGATCCTCGCCCAGCAGTTCGTCGTTGCCCGCGGCGGCGAGATCGATGACGACGGCCGGCATGCGCGTCTGACGGAGGAACGGGAGGTTGCGCCCGAGCACCTGCGTCGGCCCGAGTCGCGGCCGAAGCGCCTCGGCTATAGCTTCCGCCAGCTCGCGGCCGGTGGCGGATTGCCGTCCTTCGACCGACCAGAAGGCGACGGTCGGCCCGGGATCGGCGCGGCAGGCGAGGTGGAACGACACGGCGAGGTCGGCCGACCTCGCGTTCGCGATCTCGCAGCGGCGGTCCTCGTCGGGTCCTTGCTGGACGGCTCGCGACAGAAGCGGGGTCGCCCCGGCCCCCGCGAGCGCTTCCGAGGTCGATTCGGCGACTCGGTAGACGAGATAGGCCTCCGGGATGCCGGGATCGGTGAGGTGTCCGACGTCGTGTCCCCCGTGCGCCGGATCGAGGAACACGGCGCGGCCGCCGACACCGACGGCGAGCTCGCGTGCGAGGCGCTCGCGGAGCTCGGCTTTGGATCCCGGGCCGATGCGGCGGCGCAAACGGTCGAGTGCGTCGAAGGTGTCGTGTCCGGCGTAGCCGTCGGCGGCCAGGCCCGTGTTCCGCTGGAACTCGCGGACGGCGCCGTCCGTCGAGAAACCGAAGATCCCGTCCTCTTTGCCGGAGTCGAAGCCGAGTGCGTTCAGCCTTCGCTGCAGCTCGCGCACGTCGTCGCCGCGCATCATCCGGCCCGGGCCCCGAAGGTAGAGCGTCCGGCTGCCGAGGGTTCGTCCGGCTTCGACGAGCTCGCGCCAGGTGTGGTCGCCGACGAGTCCGTCGGGGCTCAGTCCTCGGCGGACCTGGAAGGCCTTGACCGCGGACTCCGTGGAGGGACCGAAGGCGCCTCGTTCACCGCCGATGGGGTAGCCGAGAGCGATGAGGCGAGCCTGGACGTCGAGGACCGCGCTGCCCTCATCGCCCTGCTGGAGGCGCTGCGGGGGGCCTATGGCGCCTCCGCTCCGCTGCGGTGTGGCCGGCATGGCCCCCGAAGGGTAGCCGAAGAGCTTCGCCGCGGGGATGCGGCGAGGAGCCGCCCCCTACGAAAGGTGCGGCTCGATCTCCTTGAGGAGGGCTTCCTTGGCGCGCGCACCCACCACACGTGCCCGTTCTTCGCCCTTCGCGAACAGGATCAAAGTGGGGATCGACAAGATCCCGAGGCGCTGGACGACGTCCGGGTGGTCGTCCGCGTTCAGCTTCACGACTTCGAGCTTGCCCGCCTTTTCCGCCGCGATCTCCTCGAGGATCGGCGCGATGGCCCGGCACGGTGCGCACCATTCCGCCCAGAAGTCGACGAGGACGGGTGTTTCGTCCGCGATGCGGGACTCGAAGGTCTCCGCGGTCAACTGTGCGAGGTCGGCCATCAGGTGTCCTTTCGGGTGTCGGGCGCTCCCGATCCTAGTACGGGTCGCCGTCGATCGAATGAACCCCGCGCCACGCACGTTCATTCCGAGCGCTGCCGCGGCCGGACCCGTATCGTTTGTCGAACGTGACCCCGGCCGACATCCTCGCGATCGCGCTTTCCGAGCAGGTCCGGGCGCGCGGCATCCTGGCCGGTCTCGGCCCGTGTCCGATCAACCTGTCGCGCGCGACGACGCTGTTCGGTTCGTTCCTCGTCGATCAGTCGGACGGTTCGATCGAGATACGGATCAGCAAGCACATCATCGATGCGTCGCATGTACGTGAGACGGCGCGACACGAGCTCGCCCACCAGGCAGCGTGGGAGCGCTACAGCGACATGGGGCACGGAGCGCTCTGGCAGACGATGGCTTCGTACCTCGGTTGCCGTCCGGTGTCGTGCACGGAAGATGCGCTCGATCCGGCCGCGATCCTCGGATCGCAGCGTTACGTCATCACATGTAAGCGATGCGGCTGGACGATCTCCCGTCAGAAGCGGTCGAAGCTCGTGACGAGGACGTCCCGCTACGGATGTGCGAAGTGCCGCGGACCGCTCCGCGTCGAAGAGGTCGCCGCTTCGAACTAGTTGTGACTCTGCGACTCGAGCCAGCGCTCGGTGTCGATGGCGGCCATGCAGCCCATCCCCGCGGCGGTGATCGCCTGGCGGTAGACGTGGTCGACGCAGTCGCCGCCGGCGAACACGCCTTCGACGGACGTACGCGAACCGTCGTGCACGAGGATGTATCCCGCATCGTCGAGGTCGATCTGTCCTTCGAAGATCTTCGTCGCGGGATCATGTCCGATCGCGATGAACAGCCCACCGGCGGTGCGCTCGGTGACCTCACCGGTCTTCAGGTTGCGGAGTTTGACCGCTTGCAGCTTGTGCTCGGCCCCGACGATCTCGTCCACCACGCTGTCCCACACGAAATCGATCTTCGGGTTGTCCATCGCGCGCTGCTGCATGATCTTCGACGCGCGGAGTTCGTCACGACGGTGAACCACCGTGACGGAACGGCCGAACCGCGTCAGGAACAAGGCTTCTTCGATCGCCGTATCGCCGCCGCCGATCACGACGATCTCCGCGTCGCGGAAGAAGAATCCGTCGCACGTGGCGCAGTACGACACGCCGTGGCCTGAGTACTCGACCTCACCGGGTATGCCGAGCTTCCGGTATTCGGCCCCGGTCGCGATGATGATCGCCTTCGCGAGCTGCATGTCCTCGCCGGACCACACCTTGAAGGGCGCTTGCGAGAAGTCGACCTTGGTCACGTTTTCCGACACGACTTCGGCGCCGAACCGCTCCGCCTGTTTGCGGAAGAGCTCCATCATCTCGGGGCCTTGGACGCCCCCCGGGAAGCCCGGGTAGTTCTCGACGTCCGTCGTGTTCTGCAGCTGCCCGCCCCATTCGAGGCCGGCGTAGAGGAGCGGGTTCAGGTTTGCCCGCGCCGTGTACGTGCCGGCCGTGAAGCCCGACGGTCCGGACCCGATGATGATGACGTTCCGCGGTTCCATGTCCCTCCAACGCTGCGCTGCGCGCACCTATTCCTTAGGAGCGTAGAGGTTGGCTTCGGCGACCGCACATGACCACGCGGAGCCTCCGCCGGGTGCGCCTTGCGTCAGACGCGTGATCCACACGAGCCAGTACCGCGCGGTATGCGGCGAGAACTGCAACGCGGTCGCGAGCTGCGGTGTGTCCACGGTTGTGGCCGTCTGCCATTGATCGACGGGCGTCGACTTCGTGTCGGCGTACCGGATCTCGAAGTTGCACGGCGAGCCGACGAACAAGACGGACGCTTGTCCGACGTTGACCGACGAACCCATGTCGAAGATCACGCCCACGCCGCTCTTGCGTCCGCTGAAGTTCGCGCTCGAGATGTAACGCTCGGTCGACCAGAACGTCGTCGGCTGCCCATCGTGGATGTTCGTGACGGTGGGGTGTCCCTCGCGACCGTCACCGAGCGGGTCGAAATCCTGCACGGACACGACTCGGAGCGGCGTCCCCTGGATCCGCCCGCCGGGTACGAAGTGCGAGTTCGATCCGCGGTGCCCGAGGCGCGTTGCTCCGAACGCGGCTACGGCAACGAGGACGGCGATGATCGCGACCGGCCACAGGTTCCTCGTCGGACGCTCGACCTGGGTGACGGTTGATGACGGCCGGAGCGAGCGCAGGTCGTTCAGCAGGTCCGTCGCCGAACCGTAGGTCCCGGACCGCAGCCCGTCGATGATCCGTCCGAACGCGTCGTCGCTTCCCGGTGATACCGGCGAAACGCGCGCGAGCATCTCCCCGGCTTCCCGCAGATCGTCCGAACGGTCGCGCGACTTCGACCGCGCACTGAGTGCGAAGTCCCCGACCTTCGCGCCCGATTCGGACAACAAGACGTTGCCTTCGTGGAGATTCCCGTGCACGACGCCTCGCTCGTGCGCGTACTGCAGCGCTTCGGCGACATCGATGGCGGTGTTCAGTGCATTCGTCGCCGACAACGGCAAACGCACGGACGCAAGTGACGTCGGCAGCAGCTCGCTGACGGTGAAGAAGCGCCCCGCATCGGTGCCCGTATCGAACACGCGGACGACCCGGGGATGCGTAAGTGAGGCCGCGATGCCGGCGCGTTGCGTCAGGGCCGCGCGGTCGCCTCGCGCGTCGAAGACGCGAAGCCCTACGCCGCGGTCGAGCACGTCGCCCGTGGCTTCCCAGGTGTCGCTGTGCGGAGATTAGGCGTTATCGCGCGCGAGCACATACCGTTCCCCGACCCGCTGCCCCGGCGCGAGGCGAGTGGGCATTCAGTCTCCCGAACAGACGTACGCGACACCGATCACACCGGGGCCGGCGTGGGTCCCGACGATCGGTCCGAAGGCCCAGACGTCGCCCGGTTCTACGTGAACAACGCCCTCGAGGAGCTCGAGGAAACGGTCGGTGTCGACGGCGTTCGCGGAGATGGCGACGAGGCGCCCGATCCGGGACTCGTCCGCCTTCACGAGCTCGACGATGTGCTCGAGCGCTTTCGCGCGCGTGCGGACCCGTCCGATCGGTTCCACGATGCCGTCTTCGACGCCGATGATCGGTTTGAACTTGAGCATCGTTCCGAGGAGCGCCTGCGCTCCGCCGATCCGTCCGCCGCGGCGCAGGTACTCGAGCGTGTCGATCGTCCCGAAGAGCTTGATCCTCGGACGGAGCGCTTCGACGTCCGCGGCGATCTCGGCGGCCCCCGCTCCTTCGGCTGCACGCTCCGCGGCGTGGAGCGCAAGGAGTCCTTCGGCGGCGGACGCTTCGAGTGTGTCGACGACCTCGATCGGCACAGCCGTGACCTCTTTCGCGGCGACGGCGGCCGACTGGTAGGTGGCCGACAGCTTCGACGACAGATGGATCGAGACGATGCCGGTCGCGCCTTCCGAGATCAGTCGTTCGTAGGCCTGCTGGAAGTCGCCGGCGGACGGTGCAGCCGTCGCCGGCGGCTCGGTCGAGGTGCGGAGCTTCTCCCAGAACTCGTCGGCGCCGAGCTCGACGCCGGACAGGTAGCTCTCGGATCCGAAGCGGACGGTGAGCGGCACGACCGTGATGTTCTTCGTCCGTGCGAGGTCGGCCGGGATGTCCGCGGCGGAATCGGTCACGACGCGGACGGTCACGGCAGCACCTCCCTGCGTCGACGGAAAAGTCCCAGGACGATCTCGCGTTCTTCCAGGCCCGCGACCTGCGAAAACGCGAGGTAGAGGATAGCACCGGCCCCCACGCCCGCCCCGAGTCGGAGAACGTCGGATCCGTGCATCGCGTGAACGACCGCCCAGACGGCGGCGCCCATCGCTGCTCCGAGCACGGCGATGCGGGTCATCGGTGCGAGCAGCGTCCGGAGGCCGAGGCCGGAGGGGACGCGACGACGCAGGAAGAACAGCAATCCGATCACTCCGAGCAGATATGAGATGTCGAACGAGTACGCAAGGCCTGCAACATGACGCCACAAGAAGAGCGGAAGATTCAATCCGCTCTGGACGACGACCGCGCCGAGATTCACGAGGGTCGGGGTCCGGGTGTCCGGTAATGCGTAGAAACAGCGCGCAACGAGCTGGAACGCGGAGAAGAACACGAGGCCCGGTGTGAACGCGCGCAGGACGTCCGCGACGGCGATCGCATCATGCGCAGTTGCCACGCCGTGCGCGAGCAGCACGCGTGTCAGCGGCGCCGCGACGAGTGCGTAACCGACGGCAGCCGGCACCAGCAGATACGCGACACCGCGTGCACCTGTTTGGAACCACTTCCGGAAGGCGGCCCAATCACCTCGTCCGGCCGCACGCGACAGATCGGGGTGGAGTGCGGTGATGAGACTCACGGCGAAGATCCCGTAGGGAAACGTGAAGAACTGGTACGCGGCGTTCCACGACGTGACGCCGCCACGTACGCGATCGGCGAGCACGAGGACGACCCACAAACCGATCTGGTTCACGAGTGCGTACCCGATCGCGTATCCGGACAGACGTAACGTCCGTGCGATCGCCGGGTCTTTGATGTTCGGACGGAACCGCAGCTTGTCGGCGCGAAGGAACGGGATCAGAACGAGCGCTTGCAGAACGACGCCGACCGTCGTGCCCGCGCCGAGCAGCGTCTTCGCCGCGAAGCTGATGTGCAGACCGTTCGCCGCGAAGGAACGGGCGAACACGATGAACGTGCCGATGACGATGACGTTGTTCAGTACGGGGACGAACATCGGCAACGCGAACTTCCCACGGACGTTCAGGAGCGCCTGCGCGAGCGATGTCAGTCCGTAGAAGAAGATCTGCGGCGCGAACCACCGAAGCAGGAACGTCGCGAGAGCGACCTGCTCGGCTCGCACCGTCGCGTTCGCGATGCCGAAGGCGTAGATGTGGATGATCGCCGGCGCCGCGAGTGCGGTCAGGACGGTGACCGCCGCGAGCGCGAGCAGAGAGATCGTCACGAGCGGCGATGGGTCGTCCCCTTTCCGTTCGCGGACGTCGATGAGCACCGGTACGAACACGGCGCTGAAGATCCCGCCCAGGACGAGGTCGTAGATGATGTTCGGCATCGTGTTCGCCAGGTTGTAGGTGTCGGCGAGCCGCGTCGCGGTGACGCCGAGCGCGTAGACCATCGCGATCGTGCGTCCGAGGCCGGTGAGCCGGGAGAGGGTCGTCCCCACCGTCATCACGCGTGTGTTGCGATACACCTGCGTGTCCGTCACGGCGCCTCCCGCTTCCTTCGACGACGTCGAAGGTAGAACACGATGAGCAGGACGAACCCCCCGATGGTCACCGCGAGCGCCGGAAGGTTCGCCGCCGTCGACCGGACGGTGAGATCGGTCCGCGCGATCAGCGCCGAGCCGTCGGCGGCCCGCACGGACACGATGACCGGGAAGCTTCCCGTCGAGCGCGCGACGGCCGCGAAGGTGATGGTGTTGCCGGGCGGGTCGACGGTGACCACCCGGCTGTCACCGTTCGGGAAGTCGAGCTTCGGCGACTCCACGTCGACGCGCAGTCGGACGGGATACGGATCGCCGTCGTTCACCGTTACCGGGACGGATCCCCGCCGGGAAGTGAACGTGATCGATCCGGCGCCGACGGTGATGCGTCGTTGTGCTTCGTCGATGCGCACGATGAGTCCGTTCGCGAGGTGGCGTCCCGCGACGAAGTCATTCGTGAGATCGGCCGAGCTCCGCGCCCGCGCGAGGACGTCTCGGTACGCCGCCGCGAGCGGATTGTCGGGCAGCGTGAAGGCCGAGAAGCGCGCGAAGGCTTCGTCCGCGTGGAGGAGCGCGCGCCGATACGTCACGGGCGGCGGTGCCGGCGACGACAGGCTGATCTTGCCGACGTTCGTCGAGTCCGCGTCGATCGCACCGATCGTGCGGAGTACGACCTCCGTGCTCGTCGCGAGACCGCCGATGTAGCGAGCCGTCGTCGCGCCGAGGTCCGTCGTGATGACGAACGTGCGCGACGGGCGCTTCGCAACGATCGTTGCCGCGGTTGCGCCCGGCGACATGTTCAGGACCGGCAGCAGGTTCGGCGAGTTGCGCACCGGCACGGCCACGCCCGTCGTGAGGACGGCGTCGACGCCGGCGTTCGATGCGGCCGCCGCGGACGGGTCGTCGATCGCGAGTGCCGGCGGGTAGAGGATCGCGCTCGTCGGTGTTCCCGTGCAGCGGTCGAGGGTGGTCCGTCCCGAGCGGAGCTCGGAATCGACGGCGTCGGTTGCAACGTCGGGGAGTCGCACGTTCGCGAAGGGCGTGACGAGCACCGTCGACCTGGACGCGAGCCGGCGGAGCGAACGGAGGAACCGTTTCGGAGCGTTGCCGCGCAGTCGCATCGCTTCGTCGCACATCACGGCGCTCGGTGCGATCGCGAGCGGTACCGCGCCGAGGGCGGGAACGTCGAGGGCGTCGATCGCCGACGCGAGCGCTTGGAGCCGCCGGTCGCGGTCGGGCGCGGGCGATCCGTCCGGCTGGAGCAGCGGCGGCGTCGATATCCGCACGACGACGGCAATCTCGGTGGACGCTTGCTGCGCGAGCGCGCGTGGAGCGAGTGCGATGGACGCGACGAGCGCGAACGCGGCGAGACGCTTCATCGAAGCAGCGAGCGGACCTCGGTCCCGCCGAAAGCGATCGCGAGTGCCGCCATCGCGAGCGAGACGACGATGCGAAGACGGCGATCCTCGGTCGCAACGGCGAGACGGGAACCGATCCGCGCGCCGGGAACGACCCCGATCAACAGCCCGGCCGCGATCGTCCAGTTGATGTGACCGAGCAGCGCGTGCGTGATCGTTCCGGGTATGGCTTGCGCGGCGACGACGGCGAGTGATGTGCCGAGCGCCGTCTTCACCGGGAAACGCAGAAGCACGGTGAGGACGGGCACGAGGATCACGCCGCCACCCACGCCGAGCAGACCGGACACGAAGCCGGACACCGCGCCGATGACCAGGAGGAGCGGGATGCTCGCGTCGACCGTTGGTGCGTGACCCGTTCCTTTCCGCGGAAGCATGCGGATCGAAAGGACCAGAAGCAGCACGGCCGTCGCGATCAGCAGCGCTTCGCCGTTCACGAACTTCGTCGTGTACGCACCGAGCACGGCGAACACGCAACCGGCCGAGGCCATCGTCGCTGCCGTGCGGACCTCGACGAGGTTCGAGCGGATGTAGGTGTACACGCCGGTGAGCCCGGTCGGGATGATCACCGGCAGCGTGGTGCCGACGGCGATGAGCGGCTTGACGTGGAACGCCCAGCGGATCCCCGGTGTCGACAGCAGCGCACCACCGATGCCGAGCGCACCCGACGCGATCCCCGAGCCGAGCCCGATCAGTGCCGCGACGACCCAGCGAACGATCACGGTGGGGCGTCGGCGACGGCGCGGAGCGTCTTGCGGTCGGTCGTGTACGTCGCGAGCTTCGGAGCGTCCGCGATCGGGACGAATCTCACCTCGTCGACCTCGTTGTCGTGGCGCGAGATGTCGCCGCCTGTTTCGCGCATCAGATAGAGGTACACGGTCTTCCGGAACCGTGCCTTGTCCTTCGTCGAAACGAACCAGTAGGTGATGGGCTCCAGTGGTTGCACGATCTCGGCGTCGAGCCCCGTCTCTTCGCGCACTTCCCGGCGCGCTGCGTCCTCGCCGGTCTCGCCTTCTTCGCGCATCCCTTTCGGAAGCGTCCACACCGGTTCGTCCTTCAGGTTGCGCGTACGGATCATCGCGACCTCGAGTTCGTCGCCGCGATCACGAAGGACGACGCCCCCGTACGACTCCGCGCGCTGCACGGGGAACGACTTCGGATCGTCGCCGCGGGCGCCTGCACCGCGGGGGCCCGGGCTCACCCGGGCAGTATGCCACCGCGTAACGTGACATCTGCGTGATCGAACTCATCCGGCCGTACTTCGAGCACTTCGGATACTTCATCGTTTTCGGGATCTGCCTGCTCGAGAATTCCGCGTTCGTCGGCGCGATCATCCCCGGCGACGTCGTGCTCCTACTCGCGGGGTTCTACGTGCAGCGCAGCACGCTGAATCTCGCGCCGGTCGTGATCTGCGCGTTCGTCGGCGCGGTCATCGGAGACACGATCGGGTACTTCATCGGACGAACCGGCGGACGACGGCTCGTCGCCCGGTTCGGCAAGCACCTGCTGCCGGCGAAGCGTCTCGAACGGATGGACCGTTATTTCGAGGAGTACGGGATGTGGGCGGTGACGATCGGACGGTTCGCACCGCTCGTCCGAACGGTGAACACGTTCGCTGCGGGTCTCGCGAAGATGCCGTTCCACCGGTTCCTCACCGCGGTGATCGTCGCTGCGTCGATCTGGTCCGTCGCCATGCCGACGGTGGGCTTCCTGTTCTCCGGGTCGCTCGAACGCGTTCGCTCGACGATCGGTTGGGCGGGGATCGCGATCCTCGTCGTGTTCGGCTCCGGCCTCGTGTGGACGTACCGCCGGATGACGAAGCGACTGGCGGAAGGCAAATCGTGAAACGCGTCGGCTATGTCTCGCACCCGAGCTCGCTCGCCCACGAGATGCCCGCCGGACATCCCGAACGCGCGGACCGCATCCGCGCCATCGACGAACAACTCGCGCGCAGCGGTCTCACCGACGAGCTGATCGAGCACTCGCCGGAGCCGGCGTCGTTCGAAACCGTCGAGCTTGCGCACGACGCGTCGCTCGTCCGCTTGTTGCGGGATCTCGACGAGCAAGGCGGCGGGCGGGTCGATCTCGATACGTCCATGGGTCCCCATTCGCTCGACGCGGCGCTACGCGCCACGCAAGGCGCGGTGGATGCGACGCGCAACGTCCTCGCCGGCGAGTGGGATGCGGCGTTCTCGTGCATGCGACCGCCGGGTCATCACGCGCGTCCGCGGATCCCGATGGGGTTCTGCCTGATCAATCACGTCGCGGTCGCGGCGCGGTGGGCCGTCCGGCACGGTGGTGCGCGACGCGTGGCGATCATCGACTGGGACGCGCACCACGGCAACGGCACGCAGGACATCTTCTGGGACGACCCGGACGTGCTCTACGTCTCGCTTCATCAGTACCCGTGGTATCCGGGCACCGGCGACGCGACGGAGCGCGGCGAAGGCGGCGCGTTCCGGACGACCCTCAACGTGCCGTTGCCCGCCGAAACCGCCGAGGACGCCTACGAACGCGCGCTCGGCGAGCTGATCGAGCCGGCCGTCGGCGCGTTCGACCCGGATCTCATCTTCATCTCTGCCGGGTTCGACGCGCACCACGCCGACCCGCTCTGCATGATGCGGCTCGCCGCCGGCGCCTACTACCGGTTCACGCAGCGTGTCGCGAGCTGGGGACGGGGCCCGGTGTGCGTCCTCGAAGGCGGCTACGACCTCGCGGGTCTTTCGCGCTCGTCGGCGGCCACGGTCTCGGCGCTCCTCGAGCTGGACGAACCCGCCGGCGTCGAGTCCGCGGAACTCGGCCGGTTGCCGGGCACGACGGAGGCGGCCGCGTGGATCGAACGCGTCGCTGAACTGCGGTGAGAGGCCGGGGTCTGTACCGTAAAGGGTGGAGGTTCTCGCACACCCGAAAGGCCACGGAGAAGATGAACGCTCGGAAACTTGGTGTCGTCTGCATGTCGGTCGCCCTTGTCGTGGCGGGCGGCGTCGTGTCGTGGAGCGCCGCCGGCGGCCACGGCCACAGCCTCCGAGCCGGACGAACCACCGCTGCCGATCTGGCTGCGGCCGCGAGCGCGTCGCCGTCTCCCACGCCCACCGCCACGCCGAACGCGAAGTCGCCGGCCGCGTCGAAGACCGCAGCGCCGTCACGAACGCTGAACCCGGCGAACAAGACGACCCCGGCGTCGCCCGGCTGCGGCGAGGTCGTGCGCAAGTCGATCAAGCTCGACGCCAACCTCATCAACTGCGCGGGCGACGGGATCATCGTCGGCGCGGACAACATCACGATTGACCTCGCCGACAACGTGGTCTCCGGAACGAAGTCGGACAACAGCGGAGGCATCCGTAACGACAAGGGCTTCAAGGGCGTGACGATCCGCGGGGGCGAGGTGCGCGGATTCGACACCGGCGTGATCCTCGGCGGCAAGGGCGCGATCCACAACACGATCGAAGACCTGACCCTTGCCGGCAACAACAACGGCATCTCGATGTCCGGCGGCGGCTCGAACGCCGTGGACAACAACACGATCGACAACGGCGGCTTCGGCATCAAAGCGGCGTCCGACTCGAACAAGATCACCGAGAACGACGTCGCGAACGCGCGGCCGGGTATCGCCCTCGGCGGGAACAGCAACACGCTGCTCGAGAACGCGATCAAGAAAGGCGGCGACGGGATCACGGGGAGCGGCGACAAGAACAGCATCCTCAACAACGATCTGCGGAACGGCGCGGGCGGCGGCATCGTCCTGCTCGGTTCGGACAACCAGGTGAACTCGAACAGCATCAAGCACTACGGGAGCGTCGGGATCTGGCTGCAGCAGGTCAACGGTTCGTCCCCCGGCCCGTCGCCGACGAACTCGACGGGAACGGCCGTCCAGAAGTCGACGTCTTCGAAGTCGGCGCACGACGACACCGTCCGTGACAACGACGTGTCGTTCGTCGGGCACGACGGGATCCTCCTCGACAGTGCTTCGTCCACGCTCGACTCGAACGATTCGTCGCACAACGCCGGGGACGGCATCGCGACGCGCGGTGTGAGCCCGCTGATCAACGACAACGACGCGAACGGCAATACGGGTCACGGCATCGCGGCTGCCGGAGGTGTTCGGGGGTCGGGGAACAGCGCGAACGGCAACGGCGAGAGCGATTGCTCGCCGGCCGCGCTCTGCGACTGATACCTCAAGGACCCCTTCCGGAGCCCGATATCAATAGGAGACGCGATATCGGCCGCCAAGGGGAACCATGTCCGACCTGAACCTGTATCTGAAGGCGTGTGTCGACGCCAACGGCTCCGACCTGCACCTCAAAGTGGGCCAGCCGCCCTACATCCGCGTGAACGGCGAACTGACGCCGATGAAGAAGACGCGCCCGCTGAGCGCCGAAGTGGTCGAGGCCATGGCGGCCGAGATCATGCCCGAGCGACTCGAGTCGCTGTACGAGTCGTCCGGCGGAGCCGACTTCGCCCACCTCGTCGAAGGACTCGGCCGTTTCCGTGTGAACGTGTTCAAGCAGCGCGGTCTGACGGGCGCCGTGTTTCGTCGCGTTGTACCGGTGCCTCCGGTCCTCGACTCGCTGAAGCTGCCCGACGCGGTGAAGCGTCTCGCGACGGAGCCGCGCGGTCTCGTCCTCGTCACGGGTCCGACGGGCTCTGGGAAGTCGACGACGTGCGCGGCGATGATCAACCAGATCAACGCGACGCGCGCGTGCACGATCGTGACGCTCGAGGATCCGATCGAGATCATGCACACCGACAAGAAGGCGCTCGTCAACCAGCGCGAAGTCGGTACGGACACCGCGTCATACGTCACGGGTTTGAAGCACGTTCTCCGTCAAGACCCGGACGTCATCTTCATCGGTGAGATGCGGGACCAGGAAACCGTGTGGGCCGCACTGTCCGCCGCCGAGACCGGTCACTTCGTCATCTCGACGCTTCACACGACGGACTGCGTCGAAACGGTCAATCGCATCGTCGAGCTCTTCCCGGCCGAACGTCAGGCGCAGATCCGGCACTCGCTCGCCGGCGCGTTGAAGGGCGTCGTGTCGCAGCGACTCCTCGCGAAGAAGGACGGCACCGGACGGATCCCTTCCGTCGAGATCCTCATCGCGAATGGTCGTGTGTACGAGGCCATCGTCGACCCCGCGGAGACGCGAGCGATCCCCGAGATCATCGCGGACGGTGACTTCTACGGGATGCAGACGTTCGACCAGCACCTGCTGCAGCTGTTCGAGGCGGACATCATCACGATGGAAGAAGCGCTGCACGCGTCGTCGAGCCCGCACGACCTGCGTCTCGCGATGCGTAAGGCGGGCGTTGCGTAAGCAGGTCTGCTTGCGCTTGTTGTTCGCTTGATCAGGGGAGCAAGACGGCGCCCCCCTGAAACCCCCGAAAACCTTCTCGGTCCACCTTCGCGCCCCTACGCTGGTCCTGTGACGAAACTTCCTGAGCTCGTTTCCGAAGGCTCGCTCGCCCGTGAGCTCGGCGAGCGTTTCGCCGCGGCCGGGTACGAGACGTGGCTCGTCGGTGGATCTGTCCGCGACTTCCTGCTCGGACGACCCCTGACCGATCTCGACGTTGCGACGAGCGCGAAGCCGTCCGAGATGCTCGAGGTGCTTCGTCCGTGGGCGCAGCAGCTGTGGTTGCAAGGCGTCCGCTTCGGAACGATCGGCGCGCTCATCGACGGCGAGCGCGTCGAGATCACCACCTACCGCGAGGAATGGTACGTCGAGGATTCGCGCAAGCCCGAGGTGCACTTCGCCCCCGACATCCGTTCCGATCTTTCGCGTCGCGACTTCACCGTGAACGCCGTTGCCGTCGAGATCCCCGGCGGTGAGGTGTTCGACCCGACCGGCGGGTTGCAGGATCTGCGGGCGAAGCTGCTGCGCACGCCGTCGTCACCCGAGCAAGCCTTCACGGACGACCCGCTGCGGATGCTGCGCGCGTGCCGCTTCGCGGCCGCACTCGATTTCGAGGTCGCCGAAGAGATCGTCGAAGCGATCCATACGATGCGTGAACGTCTCGCGATCGTTTCGCGAGAGCGCGTGCGCGACGAGCTCTCGAAGTTGCTCGTGTCGTCGCACCCGTCGCGCGGGCTCGATCTGCTCGTGCGCACCGGTCTCGCCGACGAGGTCATGCCGGAGCTCCCCGCGCTTGCCATGGAGCAGGACCCCGTCCACCGCCATAAGGACGTCCTGCATCACACCTACGCCGTCATCGAAGGGATGCCGCCTACGCTCCTCGGACGCATGGCCGCCTTGATGCACGACATCGGCAAGCCGGCGACGCGAGCGTTCGGGCCGGAAGGCGTCTCCTTCCATCACCACGAAGTCGTCGGCGCGCGCATGACCGTCGAACGCCTGCGCGAGCTCCGCTACCCGAACCACTTCGTCGACGAGGTGCGGCAGCTGGTGTTTCTCCACCTCCGCTTCCACACCTTCCGGCTCGGATGGACGGACGCGGCGGTGCGGCGGTACGTCCGCGATGCGGGCCCGCTCCTCGACACGCTGAATCTGCTCGTGCGCGCCGATTGCACGACGCGCAACAAAGCGAAAGCCCGCGAGCTGCAGGAGCGCATGGATCAGCTCGAGGCACGGATCGCCGAGCTCACCGAACGCGAAGAGCTGTCGAAGATCCGTCCGCCGCTCGACGGACACGACGTGATCGCCTTCTTCGATCTCAAGCCGTCTCGCGTCGTCGGCGAGGCGCTGAAGTTCCTCACGGAGCTTCGGATCGAACGCGGCCCCATGGGCCGCGCGGACGCCTTCAAGGAGCTCGAACGCTGGGCGGCCGAACGCGATCTCAAGCCGGCGCGTACGGTCGAAGACGCCACGGAACTCGCTTCGGCCGCGCGCGCTGCCGCCGAAGAAGCGGAGGCGTAACTGGCGGACGAACCACGCCGTCCGTCACGCTCTTCCGCGTGCCAGGTCTCGCCGTCTCCCTCGGTCCGAGCGGACTCTCCTTCCACGAGAACCTCGCGTTCGCGAAAGAGGCCGAGGAACTCGGCTATGACTCGGCATGGGTGCCGGAGGTAGGCGGCAACGACGCATTCGCGCTGGGCTCTGCGGTCGGCGTGGTGACGGACCGGATACGGATCGGTACCGCCGTCGTCCCGATGAACATCCGTGGCCCCGCGATGCTCGCGATGGCCGCGTCGACGATGGATGCGATGTCGGAAGGCCGAGCGATCTGCGGCATCGGTGTCTCGTCCCCGCAGATCGTTTCCGACTGGAACCACGCCGATTACGACAAGCCGCTCCAACGGGCACGCGAGACGATCGACGTGCTTCGGCTGGCCTTCGCGGGAGAGAAGGTCACCTACGACGGCGAGTGCGTGAAAGTGAATGGGTACCGGATGCTGCCCGGCCCCCGCCGCCAGATCCCGATCTATCTCGGTGCGTTGAACAAGCGCATGCTGCGTCTCGCCGGCGAGCACGCGGACGGAGTGATCATCAACATGCTCGGCGAGCGGTTCGTCCCCGAAGTCGTCGCGGAGGTACGCAAGGGGGCCGAACGCGCGGGCAAGGATCCGGACGACATCGAAGTCGTCATGCGCGTGCAGTGCTGTGTCACGGACGATCCCACGCCGATCCGCGAAGCGTTCGCGCAATCGTTCTCGGCGTACATCGTTGCGCCGGGTTACGACACCTTCTTCACGTGGCAAGGGTTCGGTGACGTCGTCGAAGGCGTGCGCGCCGGACGTGCCGCGAAGGACCGCGCCGCGTCACGCGCAGCCGTGAGCGACGACATCCTCGACGCGCTCGTCGTTGCCGGCACCGCCGACGAGGTTCGGGCCCGGCTCAAGAACTTCATGAACGCCGGCGTGACGACGCCCGCCGTGCACGTCTTCTGGCCCGACCCGAAGACGGCGTGGGAAACGATGCGGTCGCTCGCGCCTAAGGTGTGACTACCGGCGGCGGTGCCGTCGTCGGGGGAAACGTAGGCGGCAGCGTCACCACCGGCGCTGCCGTCACTGTGGGGGCCGGTGTCACGCTCGGCGCAGGGGCGGTCGTCGGCGCGACCGTGGGTGCCGCGGTCGGTGGGATCGTCGGTGACGGTGTGATCACGACGCCCGCGGCGACGGGACCGACGGCGGCGTCGTAGCGTCCGGCGACGAAGTCGTGCGCTTTCGCGCCCCCGACCCAGCCGATGATCGCGGCGACGATCGCGAGGACGAGACCCCAGAGCAGCGTCCGGCCGGGCATCAGCGGAACTCCAGGTTGTTGGTGTCGATCACGAAAAGGTTGCCCTGCTTCGATCCGGACACCACGCGCACCTGGCCGCCGGTGATCACGAGGGCTGCGTCCGCGTCGCCTTGCACGGGCAGCCGTATGGTGACCGGCTGGTTGAACGTCGTGTTGTTCGGCTCGAACGTGTAGAGATCGATGTCGCCGGAGTGGAAGACCTTCACCTCACCGTCCTGACGGGTGAGACGAACGTCCTGGTTCAGTTTCACCTTGCGGATCGTGATCGTCGTCGCCGTCGAGAGCGCACCTTTCTGGATCTCCAGTCGTCCGGAGTCGTCGAACGTGATCACGCCGCCGTCCGGACCGACGAGGGCGCGTCCGACGAGTCCGCTCGGATGCGGAACACGCGTCGTGTAGCCGAGCAGCGCCGCGGCGATGAACGCGAGGATGACGATCGCAACGGCGAGACCCGTCGCGCGTCCTGCGCGCGGATCCGGCGGGATCTCGAGCACCTCCGTGTGCGATTCCGGGAACGGCGCGACGGGGTCGAAGCGACGCGTCGGGAACTCGTCGCTCCCGCCTGGAATGGCACGCGTCGTGTCTTCGTCCCCGATGTCTTCGGGACGCATGCGTTGCGTGGGTTGATCTTGGTCGTCGGTCATATCAGTGGCAGATCACGATGATTCCATTCGGTTGGCCGCTGCATTGGCAACCCGTCGGACAGTTGTTACCTGAGCCGGACGAACCACCGCCACCTCCGGTCTCGGGCTCGGGCGTCGCGGTGGGCGACGGCGACGGAGTCGGCGTTGCGGGAAGCGCGACAACGGAGAGCCGCGTGGTCGTCGAGCTGGGAGCCGGCGCGACCTGTCTCGCGAGGATGAATCCGAGGATCCCGGCGAGGATCGCGACGACGAGCAGCGGCGCCGCGAGCATCGAAACGCTGAAGTCGCGCATCAGCGCTCCGTCCGGTCGAATCGGAAGTCGTTCACGGCGATCGTCACCGTCTCGCGATCCGCGTCGACGCTTCCGCCGAGGATCACGATGTCACTGCCGTTCCTCGCGAAGGCCGTGCCGTTGCGGTCGCCCGCCGGAAGCCGGAACACGATCTGCACCGGACGATGGAAGTCGACGCTCGTCGGTCCGAACGTGTAGGCCGCGAGTCCGCCGGGATCGAAGACTTCAGGACTTCCCGCCGGCGGAAGCACGCGAACCCGATCGGTGAACGACGACCGGCGGATCACGATGTGCGTCGGCTGCGCGAGGGCGTCCTGGGGGATCTCGAGCTGCCCGTCGTCGAAGCGGATCGTCCCACCGGACGGCCCGACGATCTGTTGCGCGTTGATGTCGCCGGGAGTCCGCGGCGTCGGACGAAACCCTGCCGCGACTCCGATGCCGACGAGGAAGCCGGCGGCGGCGACGGCGCAGAAGACGAGCGCGAGATAACCCGGACGCCCGTGGTGATGCGCGTCGAAGGCCATCGTCGGCTCACCCGCCGGCGGTTCGTCCGGCCCCCGGCCGAACGACGGCGTTTCCTCTGTACCGTCCATGGTCACGGGGACGGTCCCCTCGAAGAGACGGCCGGAAACTAGTCGGGAACCGGTGCGCGCGTCTCGGTCTCGATGAAGTCTTCGGTCATCGAGCGCGCGACGTCGTCCGGGTATTGCACCGGCGGCGACTTCATGAAGTACGCAGCCGGACCGATGAGCGCGCCACCGACGCCGCGGTCGAGTGCAAGCTTGCAGCAGCGCACCGCGTCGACGACGACACCGGCGGAGTTCGGTGAGTCCCAGACCTGAAGCTTGAGCTCGACGGACATCGGCGCGTTGCCGAAGCCGTGTCCTTCGAGACGGATGTACGCCCACTTCTGATCGTCGAGCCACGGCACGTGGTCGGACGGACCGATGTGGATGTCGCGGTCGGCGATCTCCTGGGAGACGTTCGACCGAACCGAGTTCGTCTTCGACAGCTTCTTCGACGCGAGACGTTCGCGCTCGAGCATGTTGCGGAAGTCCATGTTGCCGCCGAAGTTCAGCTGATACGTGCGGTCGATGGTGATCCCGCGATCTTCGAACAGCTTCGCGAGCTGACGGTGCACGATCGTCGCGCCGACCTGAGACTTGATGTCGTCACCGACGATCGGAAGGTTCGCTTCCTTGAACTTGCGCTCCCATTCGGGATCGGAAGCGATGAACACCGGCATGCAGTTGACGAAGCCGACGCCGGCGGCAAGTGCTTGCTCGACGTAGTGACGCGTCGCGAGCTCGGAACCGACGGGGAGGTAGGACACGACGACATCGACGTTGCGCGAACGTAGCTCCGCAGCGACATCGACGGGCGTCTCGGACGATTCTTCGACGACGTCGCGGTAGAAGGTCCCGAGACCGTCGAGCGTCGGGCCGCGGAGGACGGGAGCGCCGAGCTGCGGTACGTCCGCGAAGATCATCGTGTTGTTCTCTCCGCTCACGATGGCTTCGGCGAGATCCTTGCCGACCTTGTTCGCGTCGACGTCGAACGCGCACACGAACTCGATGTCGCCGACGGCGTAACCGCCGAGGACGTTGTGCATCAAGCCCGGGATGGGTTCTTCCCCCCGGGCATCCTTGTAGAACTGCACCCCCTGCACGAACGAGCTCGCACAGTTACCTGCTCCGATGATCGCCACGCGGATGTTCGTCACGACTTACGACCCCCTTATCGAACGGCCGCCGTCCTGCGCGGCCGCTTTCTCCTGATCGATGAGCCCTGCGAGCCAGGCGATGTCCTGCTCGGTTGCAGCGACGCCGTGGTCGATGAGCGACCGTGAGTAGGCGTCGATGCGTTCACGCGTAGCGCGCAGGGTGTCCTTGAATTCGGCGAGTTTCTCCTCGAGGTAGGCCTTGCGGTGCTCGAGCAGACGGATGCGCTCGTCACCGGGGAGGTAGCGGAAGAAGGCGAAGCGCGTCTGGAAACGGTCGGTGTCGTAGATCGCGCCGAGCTCGAGCTGCTCGAAGAAGAGCGCCTCGCCGGACGGCGTGATCTCGTAGACCTGCTTGCGCCGGCTCGTGGCGGGCTTCGTCTCGACGACGCGCTTGCTCCGGCGCCGCTTGGGCTCCGGGTGCTCGGCGGACGCGACGAGGCCGTCCTTGCGGAGTCGCTTCAGGCAGGGATAGAGGGAACCGTAGGAAACCGCGTAGAGCGGCCCGAGGGTGAAGGCGAGCCGCTTGCGCAGCTCGTAGCCGTGCATCGGGCCCTCCTTCAGGAGGCCGAGGACGGCGAGGTCGAGGGACGAGGCGCTCATCGGTAATTCACTCTACCCGATATATCGAATCGATATATCGCGTAGCAACTCTATCCGCGTGGCGGCCGCGTCTTGCCGCCCCCTGAACCGTCGTGGACAATAGCCGCCATGCAGCCGTCGGCCACGCCGAAGCGACGCGGAGGCGCGATCGAGTCCGCCAAGGTCGATTACTCGCTGGCGCGCAAGGCGGTCCTTCGCGCCTTCCACGGCGGTCGCCTGGGCCGTTACGAGATCTGCGACGCCCATCCGGATCTCATCCGGGCCGCGAACTACTCCGGGGAGCAGACCACCGATCCCTGCCCGATCTGCGAACGGGGGCCGCTCGTGCTCGTCAGCTACGTCTTCAGCGACGAGCTCCCGAAGATCGAGAACGGGAAGGTCTGGGACAGGACGAACCTCAACCCGCTCCTCGCGTTCAAAGAGGCCCGCCTCTACACCGTCGAGGTCTGCCGGGATTGCTCGTGGAACCACGTGCGCTCGCAGGTCGTCGTGGGGAACGGCCGGACGACCCGTCGCGCGCCGAAACGCGGACGGCGGGCATCGACCTGAGCACCGAGCGCGTCGCCGATCCGGCGCGCGCACGATCAGCCCTCGCCGCGGCATCTGCAGCCGCGTGCGCCGTCGGCCTGCTCGGTGTCGATGCCGGCGTTATCTGGGTCGTCGGCGGTGTCTGGACGCTCCGGCTCCTCGTCGGTGACGACCCTCCGATCGCGTGGGGGCTCGCGTGCGTGGGTGCGGCCATGCGATGGGGGACGCTCGGACTCGGTGACGTCCAGGTCGCGACGCACCTCGTGGGCGCACCGGTTGTCGCCGGGTCGGTCGCCGTGCGAGCCGGCCTCGTCGTCGCCTTGATCGCCGCCCTCGCGGCCGAAGCCGCCGCAGACGGCCTGCGGTCGGGGACGGTTCCTGCCGTCGCCTCGGCGGTCGTCGCGCTCGTCGCGCTCGTCCCGCTGTTCTGCGTCCCCGGCGCGTCGTACGTGTTGTGGCTGGTGGTTGCGGCTCTCCTCGCCGCGGTCGTTCTCGCCCTGGCGCGCTACGCGCGTGCGGTCCCGCGCTGGGCCCCCATCGTGACGGCCGCGGTGGGTGTCGTCGTCGCGACGCTCGCGCGATGACGCTCGCCCTGTTCGCTCTCGCCGCGCTCGCCGCCGCGGCCGGGACGAGGCTCGCGGCCGGCGTCCTCGTCGGAGCCGCCGTCGCGGCCGCGCTGTCCCCGAACCCGGTCGTCGCGGTGATCGGGACCTGGACGGCGGTTCTCGGAGCCGGCGCGATCCTCCTCGCCCGCTCGCCCCGCCGCCTCGCGCTGCCCATCGCCGGCGCCGCCGCGGCCGTCGTGGCGGGTGCGGCACCGAATGCGGCAGCGGTTCTCGCGTTGTGGGCGCTCGCGAGCCTCGCGCTCGTCGCGACCTCCGACGCGCGACGCTCGTCGGCCGTCTTCGTCGCGTCCGACCTGCCGTTCGTCGTGGCCGTCATCACCGGCGCCGTCCGCGGATTCCAGGGGTGGCCGTCGGCGAACCACACCATCGTCGCGTTGGCGCTGTTCTGCACGGCTGCCGCGAAGGTCGCGCTCGCCGATGCTTCCTCGGGGCCGGACGAACCACCGGTGCTCCTCGTCGTTCGCACGCAAGCGCTCGTCGCCGCCTACCTCGCCGTTGCCGCAGCGCCGCACGCCGTCCTCCAAGCCTTCGTGGTCGCCGGTGCTCTCGCCTTCGCCGTCGTCCCGCACCTCGCGACCGACTCCGCCGTCGACCTCGCGCAGGAGGTCGCCCTGTTCGGCGTCGTGCTCGCCTCCGGCTTCCTCGGCTGGGGGCCGCGCGGCTGGGCCTGGGCCGTCGTAGCGGCCGGAACGCTCATCCATCACTTGAGGATGAGCACCCGGACGCGCTCGCTCGCGTCGGTCGCGTCGCTGGTCACGAGAGGGGGCCTCGTCGGGTTCGCGCTGCTCCCCGTGGTTGTAGCTGAGCTCGAGGGTGTGGCCTACGGGCGTCCGGCCGTCGGGGCGGCGCTCATCGTGACTTTCGTCTACGGCCTCGCCGCGCGCTCGCGGTCCGTGGCTCGTGCACGGCTCCGGCGTCCGCCGAAGGTCGGCGAGCTCGCGCCGTTGCTGCTCGCGGCGGCGGCGTTCGCCGCCGGGATCTGGGCTCCCTTCGTGTCGCTGCCCCGTCCGCCCGCCGGGCTTGCCATCGGGTGGTTCCCGGCGTGGGCCGCGCTCACGATCGCCGCGGCGGCCGTCGTCGGCTTCTTCTTTCCCGGGCTCGTCAAAGGACCCGCCCGGGCCGGGCCGGCGCGACGCCTGCGGGTCCCGTCCTTGCCGGTGGAGGCCGCTCTGTCCCGTCCGTTCGTCCTCGAGGCGCTGGTGGGGTTGCTCGTCGTCGCAGCCGCCGGGATGTGGGTCGTCGGCGCTATCCGCGGCTTCCTCTAGCCGATCCGGCGGTACAGTGGGCCGCGATCGGCCCTCCGGAAAGACTAGGAAAAACAGATGACCCCCAGGCGTCGCCTGCTCGTGCTCGCCACATCGATCGCTCTTGTCGCGTCGGGCCTCGCCGGGCCGCTGACCTCGGCATTCGCCTCGGGGACGGTGCACAGCTACATCGTGACGCTCCGTCCGACGACGCTCGCCGGCCCTTCGGCTCGCGCGATCGCCTCGGAGTACGGGGGCCGTTCCGGACTCGTCTTCGACACCGCGCTCGACGGATTCGCCTTCCGGGGCCCGTCGAGCGAGGCCGCTCGCCTCGCGGCTGACCCGCGCGTCGAGGCCGTCGAGCACGACCGAGTCGTTCACGTGGTGGACGATGCTCCAGCGCAGGCGACGCAGCTCACCGTCGACGACGCCCACATGGCCCGCGACACGACCGGCTTCACCGGCGACGGCACGGCGCAACGTGCGCGGATCGCGATCCTCGACACGGGCGTCATGCGGAGCCACCCCTACTTCCAGGAGGACGGCGGCAACATCCTCGGACGCGGCTTCGGCGGCTGCGTCGGGCAGAAAGGTGCCCGTGACCGCAACGGACACGGCACGGCCACGACGAGCAACGCCGTCGGGAAAGCCGGTGTGGCGCGGGACGCAGCCGTCCTCGCCGTGAAGGTCTTCCCGGGAGCAAGCGACGCGACGACGTGGTCGCGCGTGATCTGCGGTCTGAACTATGTGCTCAAGTACAACAGGAACCACCCTACGCTCAGCGAGAACATCGACATCGTGAACCTGTCGATAGCCGGACCGGGATCGAAGGCGCTGAAGGCCGCGATCGAGCGGGTCGTCCATTCCGGGGTCGTCGTCGTCGCCGCGGCGGGCAACAACTACGGCGGCCACGTGCAAGCTCCGGCGAAGTACGCCGGTGTCATCTCGGCCTCGGCGCTCTCGCACAACGGCAACTCCTACGCGCCGTTCAGCGCCCGCCATGCCGATGTCGCTGCGCCGGGGGTCCATATCTTCTCGGCGGCGCTCGGCGGAGGCGCCAACTCGAGCCGATCCGGGACGAGCCGCTCATCTCCGCAGGTCGCGGGCGTCGCCGCGATCATCCTCGGGATCAACGCGACGGCGGACGTCCGGCAGATGCTCGTCGAGTCCGGTCGCTGTCCGAGTGGGACGGAGCGCGGCGCCACGCCCTGCGGCGGCGGATGGGCCGGGGGCGGCGGTTCGAACGAGCCGCTGGTCGACGCGTACTGCGCGGGCGTCGACGCCTCAGCCGTTCCCGACCTGACGAACTGCCCGGCCGTCGTCTGAAGTTCCGGGACATCTGGCCGCTGACCTGGTAGAACGGGTTCAGTAGGCGGCAGGCGTCCGGCCTTTTTGGCCCCCGGCTTTGACCGGCGTCTGCGGGGACCGGTAACCTTCCGCCCGATGTGGGACTCGAGTCCCACGTCTTTGCTTGCGTACACGTTTGAATGGGTAGTGCGGAGAAGCATCGATGAAAAGGTTCTTGTTCAGAGCAGCGATCCTGGCGGCCGGAGCCGCTGGATTCGTGTGGGCTCTGTCCGCCGTGGCTTCGGCGAAGGTCGTCGACACGGGCTCTGCCTACCAACCGACGACCGTGAGCCTCGCGAAGATGGCTGTCGACGCGAGCGCTCCGTCCACCAATCCGTTCGCGGCACTCGCACCCTCTGCCCAAAGCGGGCAGAAGATCGAGAAGGCCGATCCTCCGGCGGCGACGCCCGCTCCGGAGCCGGTCGTGGAACGCGTTGCACCTCGGACGAATCCGATGAGTTCGGTGGGTACCTCCGTCGCGCCGCTCGCGCGGGCGACGCGGGCGATCCACCGAGATGCACAACGGTTCGGGTCGTATCTCGAACGGGTGGTCAGTTCGTGCCCGGTGGGCCCGGTGTCGGCGACCGGAGGTCCGGTCATCGCACTTGGCATACTGTGCTCTGGACTTGCCCTCAACCGGCGCTGGGTCCTGGCAGCCCAGCCGGCCACCGACGAGTCCGTCCCGGAATTCCTGTTCGCACCGGAGCTGACACCTCCGGGATGACAGGCCTCGGGTTCCCCTTTCCACGGGGGGGAGCCAGAGATGCAGTACCAGCAGTGTCGTTTTTCCGTCGATGTAGACAAGGAGCAAGGAATGTCGAAGAAGATCAAGATGCTGATCGTCGCGGCCGCCGCGACCCTCGGCCTCGGGTTCGGCGCCTCTGCGTTCGCGCAGATGCCGAACCTGCCGGCCATGGGCACGACGGGCACGGGCGGTCTGACGGCCCCGGCTGTCGGTTCGCTCGGCGACACGTCGCACGGTCCGTGCGTGGAGCAGCTGCTGAACCAGCCGGCTCTCAACGCCTGCCGTGACGCGAATGGCAAGGTCATCATGGACCTCCCGGCCCTCGAGCTCGTGGGTCCGGCGGCTCCGAAGAAGCTCCCGGCCACCGGTATGAACGCTGGTGACTTCGCGGCCATCGGTGCGGCAGCGCTTGCTTTCGGCGCGGTCGTCCTCCGTCGCGTTCGTCCGGCGCTCGTCAGCTAGGACGCTTCGCAGCAGTACTGAGAAGGGCCCCTTCGGGGGCCCTTCTCCTTTTCAGGCCCCTGAGCAGGCGAATCACAATCGTGTAGTGAAAAGGATTGACCGCGTCGGTCGGCCTGCGTAGACTTGCCCGCAGTGGGTTGGGTCTGTCAACTGTTGTCGAAAGGAGTTAACTAATGGTGAAGCGGCTCCGAGCCCTTTTGCTAGTGGGACTCGTCGCGGCCTTCGGCTTCGGTATCGCCGGCATGGCTTCCGCGCAGCAGCCACTCCCGCCGACCGCGTCGAAGGACTGCGTCACGGAAGTTATGAACCTCCCGGCACTGAACGTCTGCAAGGACGCCCAGGGCCGTAACATCTTGCAGCTCCCGGCCATCGGTGAGCTCCGCGAACCGTCCACCCCTGCTCCCGCCCGTAGCGGCGGCTCGCTGCCGAAGACCGGTATGAACGCCGGCGACTTCGCGGCGATCGGTGCAGCGGCTCTGGCCGGCGGCGCGGTGCTGATCCGCCGTATGCGCCTCGCAGTGGCTTAAGACCGAACCCACGCTTCGCACAGAAGAGGGCCCCTACGGGGGCCTTCTTCTTTTGTCCCGGCCCTTCTGTCACAGGCCGGTGATACGTTCAGCGAAACGAGGCGTCCAAGGGGACGTGGCTTCCCTCTCGACGAGAGGAAGGGGAAAGAAATGGCTGAAGGAAACTCGGTAACGCTGATCGGCAACCTCACGGACGAACCCGAGCTGCGCTACACGCCCGCCGGCGTCCCGGTCGCGAACTTCACGATCGCGATGAACCGTCGCACTCGCGACCCGGTCACGAACGAATGGAAGGACGGCGAGACGTCGTTCCTCCGTTGCAACGTCTGGCGTCAGCAGGCGGAGAACGTCGCGGAGTCGCTCTCGAAGGGGATGCGCGTCATCGTCGTCGGACGTCTGCGCCAACGCTCGTGGGAAACCCCCGACGGCGCCAAGCGTTCGACCGTCGAAGTGGAGACCGAACACGTCGGTCCGTCCCTGCAGTGGGCGACGGCCACCGTGACGAAGTCGGCCCGCGGCGACGGCGAGACATCGCACGCCTTCGCATCGTCCGCCGCCTCGAGCGGCACGTCGAACGGCAGCGGGCCGATCGACGAAGAACCGCCGTTCTAAAGCACTGACGGGGATCCGGCTCGAGTAGTGCTCACTGTTACGCGGGCACTACTCGAGCCGCTCCTTGTTGCGTCCTCGTAGCGCGGTTCGGGGGCGGTGATGCGCTCCAGCCGGCCTCCTCACCCCGATCACCAAAGGCTCTCAGTTACGTGGCGACGCCAATATTCGTCGGCGAGAAGTCGCGCATCCCTCGCCCCCGAACCGCGCGAAACGTTGCGTGCTCGAGCAGTTACCCCGAGACACCGCTTAGTCTTGGTGCACAGGGGAGAGGTGGCCAGGTGGATCACACAGTCGACCCGGCGTCTGCTGACGCGTCGGCTATGTCGACCGACGTTGACGTCGTGTCGATCAACCGGCGGAGGCCGACGCTTCGAAGCGTGGGCGCGTTTGTGCTTGAGCTCTCTATCTACGGGTTCGGCATCGCTCTAGCGCTCAATGCCTTCGCCGCGATCGGATGGTTCGCCTTCACGCGCGTGCGTGTCGTCTTCAGCCTGACCTTTCTTGCGCTCGCGGCCGCCGGTGTTCTGCTGGCAATCGTCGGCGCCGTTCGGCATTCCGAGCTGAAATACGCGCTGTGCTACGCCGTGGCATGGTGCGTCGTGCTCGGTGCATTCGAACTCATCGACAAGCTGACAATCAACGACGCCTTTCGATAGGAGCCGCAAGCGTTGTGAAGAGTGAGCACGCGAAAATCACCAAATGCGAGTGCGTGAGGGCAACGTTCCGTTGAGGCGACCGTGACGCGGCCTCGAAAGCCGCTCGGGGAACGCATCGAACCGTATCTCTTTACGGAAAACTCGCCCGACGCCGATGCTTTGACGCTTTTCTGGGGCAGGTACATGCCGTTGGCGTTGTTAGGCGTGGTCGTTGTTCTCGTTTTCATCGCGTTCTTCGTTGGCGGACTCGACGCGCTAATAACGGCGCTTCCGCTCCTCGGTGGGGTTACGGCGATCGTGGCGGCACGCGTCGCATACGTCTTGTTGGTGCGTAGATCCGACCGGCGGCGCGACCAACGGCTCGCTGTCGAGCTCTTTCGAACCTCCGGGGGTGACTCCGCAGCGAGCGTGCCGTCGCTTCTGCGCGTGATGCCCGACTGCGGATCGTCTGGGATTTGGGAGGAGACTCCCGGCGAATCGCAAGTGATGATTACGTATGACGTGCTCAAGCTGCCCGCGGAGCTAGCCGATCGATTCCAGCTCTGGCAGCAGGCGTTCGATTCTGGTGAGTACAACGATTCCGAATTTGAGGAGGAAGGCCTCGCGCTCGCGGCTGAGCTCAAACACGTCGTCGGTTCTTCCGTGGTCGTCGAGTACGGCCCGCCGGGCGAGGCTGAGCAGATTCAGTGATCCGCCGAACGTCGATGGTGGCCGGGACCGCCCGGAGGTCGTGAACCTGAGCTGACGGTTGAGGACCGCGTCCCGGCGAGGGGCGCGAACGGTCCGCTTCAGATCTCACTGCTCCCCGCGGTTGTCGCTGGAATCGGCTCGCCGACGACGCGGTCGAGAAGGTTCTGCGCCGGGCGGTCGAGCTAGGCGTGAACTTCATCGACAC
>JAICYB010000048.1 GCA_025934435.1 Actinomycetes bacterium
AAGATCGCCCGCTGGGCGAACGCCAGGATGAGACCGGGGTCGTTCGTGTCGATGATCGCGACGGCATCGATGCCGCGAGCGAGGCCGGCGCCGGCGAATCCGTGATCGCCGATGACGAGTCCGGCCTCGAGTCCCTTCCCGAGCAAGAACTCCATGGGTCGCGCGGAGTGGGTATGGACGAGATCGCCACTCATCGAGACGCACGCGACGTCGCATATGTATCTGATCTGCGCGCCGCCGACATATCCCTCGAAGGATTCGCCTTCGGCGACGCGTTCGACGTGTGCGCCGCTCTCGCGCATCACCGTCGCGAGCCGCGCGTACATCTCGAGGGGGCCCGTCGGGTGACCCGTCCCGAAGAACACACGCTCGCGGTCCGCCATCGCACGTCGCAGACGTTCCGCGACACGCTCGGCCTGGTCGACGACCGTGTCGGGCGAGATCCAGGATTTCCCCCGCGTCCCTTCGGAGGGCTCGAGATCCCAGTCGCAGAGCTTCCGGAGCCCGTCGAGCACCTCGTCGACGGTCGCCGGAAGCAACGACTGCAGCCCGAGCGCGACACTCGTGTCGCCCCCGACGAGCATGCGCACCTTGCGGTGCACGTCGTGGACGGGCGTGTCGATCCAGCCCGCGACCCCGCCGGACGTGAGGTTCTCGCTCAGCGCTTCCCGTGAGACCGTCAGGAGCCCAGCTCCACGCTGCGGTCGTGCGCGGCGCGCAGAGCCTCGATGAACGCCGCCCGAACGGCCTTCGCCTCGAGCACGGACACCGCGGCCGCGGTGGTCCCGCCCGGCGACGTGACCTGCGCGCGGAGGACGGCGGGAACTTCGCCCGTCGTGCGGAGCATCACCGACGAACCCTCGAGCGTCGCGTACGTCAGCGTTTCGGCGACGTCGCGCGGAAGGCCGAGCGCGACACCGGCATCGACCATCGCTTCGGCGACGAGGAACACATACGCGGGACCCGAGCCCGACAAGGCGGTCACGGCGTCGAGCTTCGATTCGTCCAACCAAACAACGGGACCGACCGCGGAGAAGACGGCGTCGGCGAGCTCGCGTGTCGCGTCGTTCGCATTCGATCCGGCCGCAAGAGCGGTGACACCTTTGCCGACCCTAGCCGGCGTGTTCGGCATCGCGCGCACGACCGACGCGTCGCGCCCGAGCGCATCTTCGATCGCCGACGTACGCATCCCGGCCACGATCGACACCAACCCGCCGGCACCGATCGAACCCGCGAGCTCTTCGAGTGCGCTACGCGCGTCCTGAGGTTTCACCGCGAGCAGGACGCCGCTCGCTTGCGCGGCCGCGTCCTTCGCGTCGCTCGCCTTCGCGCACCCGAGGATCTTCGCCACGTCGTCCGCGCGTGAGCTGACGGCATCGGTCACGACGACCTCGGCCGGCGACCAGCCCGCCTCGAGCAGTCCGCGCGCGAGCGCTTCACCCATCATCCCGACGCCGACGATCGCGAGACGATGCGTCATGCAGTCCTCCGGAGTCCTTCGGTGGCGATGCGCGAAACGACGGCGCGTTCGAAGCATGACTGCACGAGCGCTTCAACGTCGAGACCGGCTTCGCCCGCGTTACACGACTCGATGGATGCCGCCGTCGCCGGGGAGCGCGGAACGAACAGGGAGCAGCAGTCTTCGAACGGCAGGATCGACGTCTCGTACGTCCCGATCTTCTCCGCGAGCCGGACGATCTCCTGTTTGTCGTCACCGATCAAGGGACGAAGCACGGGCAACGGCGCCACATCGTCGACGCACGCGATGTTCGCGAGCGTTTGGGACGCGACCTGTCCGAGGCTGTCACCGGTCACGAGCGCTTTCGCGCTCTCGGTGCGCGCCACACGCGCCGCGATCCGCACCATGAGGCGGCGGTACAGGACGACACGCAGCTCCGGCGGCGCCGACACGACGATCTGCTGCTGCGCGTCACCGAGCGGGATGAGATAGAGCGTCGTCGGACCTTGCCACGTCGCGATGATCCGAGCCAGCTCCTCCGCCTTACGCTCGCTCGATGTGTCCGTGAAGGGGGCCGAGTGGAAGTGGCACAGGACGGCCTTCGCCCCGCGCTTCAAGATGCGGTACGTCGCGACCGGCGAATCGATCCCGCCCGAGAGCAGCGACACGACCTTGCCGGACACGCCGACGGGAAGCCCGCCGGGACCCTCGAATCGGTCGGCATAGACGAGCGCGCGCTTCCCGACGACTTCGACGCGAAGCTTCACGTCGGGTTCGTCCAGATCGACCTCGGCCCCCGTCGCCGCCTGCACGGCGGCACCGAGCTCGACGTTGATGTCACGTGAGGTGAGCGGGAAGTCCTTCGTCGCGCGACGAGCGGCGATCGCGAACGTGCGGAACTCGCGTGACGTCATCATCTCGACGGCCGTCTGCTTCAACACGTCGATGTCCGCGCTCACCATCAGCGCCGGCGAATAGGAGGCGATGCCGAACGTCCGGCCGATCGCGTCGAGGACGAACCCCTCCGGCGGTCCGTCCGTATGCACGAGCAGTCGCCCACTCATCGACTCGACACGGTCATCGACCACAGCTTTCAGGTTGTCGACGAGCCGCTTCTCGAAGAAGCCGCGATTGCGGCCCTTCAAGCCGATCTCGTGGTAGTGGACGACGACGGCGTGCTCCGACATGCCCCTACCGTACGTCAGCAGCCGACTTCGGCAGAGGTCTACACTGGCCGGACGTTTCCGGGGAGGGACATGGCAAAGGATCGGATCCCGATCTTCGCGCACCACACGCTCCTCCTGCCGCATACCGACCTCGGAGTCCACGTCTACGACGAGCCGTACCGTGAACTCGTCGCACACTCCCTCGGCAACGGTCACTCGTTCGGCGTCGTTCTCGATGCGAATGAGGTCGGCACGCTCGCACGCATCAGCGGTTATGCACGCTTACCCGACGGCCGCTATCTCCTCGAACTCGAAGGGACGAAACGCTTCCGCATCATCGACATGAAGCAGACGGGCGCGTATCCGCTCGCACGGGTTCAGTGGCTGAACGAACACATCGGCAACTTCGGAAGAGCGCGCGTCGGAAGCGACGATGTCGCGGCACTCTTTCAGACGTACCGGATGTACCGCGGGGACGGAGATCTTCCCGTACACCTGCCGGTCGACCCGATCACGCGCTCGTTCGTCGTTGCATCGCAGCTCCGCGTCGACGTCGAGGTGAAGCAGCAACTGCTCGAGCTCGGATCAGCGGACGAACGACTCGAGGCCGAGGTCGACGTCCTGCACCGCGAGATCGAGCTCCTCGAAGACCTCCGCTCTACGCGCGCGTAAGCTTCGAGAGCTCCATCTGCAGCACGCCCGCCTTCAGTTCGCCCTGATGCACGGCGATGCGCTTGCCCTTGGCGTCGTAGAACTGCGTGACGGGGAGTCCGAGCAGCCCTTCGGTCTGCGCGACTTCGCGTCGCGGATCTCCGACGCTCCCGTAACGCACACCTTCGTGCGCCGCGAACCTCGCGGCGATAGCCGGATCGTCCTGGACGTCGACGCCGAGGAACTCGACGCGACCGGCGTACTTCCTCGCCGCCGCCGCGAGCCGCGGCATCTCCGCCTTGCACGGGTCGCACCACGTCGCCCAGAAGTTCACGACGAGCGGTTTGCCTTTGAACGAAGCGACCTTCGCCTTGAACGCCGCGGGCGTCACGTTCGGGATGGACGAAGCCGTCGCCGCGTGGTTCGTCCCGCACGCGGTCGCGACGAGCAGGACGAATCCGACCGCGACGCGCCGCACCTGTCTACGCCGTCGCGCCGAGCTCGCGCTTGATCTGCTCGAGCTGTTCGAGGCGCCGTTCGAGCGACGGATGGGTCGAGAACATCTCCTTCATCGTCACCGGGACGATGAAGAACGCGTTCATCGCTTGCATCGGTTTGAGCGCTCGTTCCGGAACCGCCTGCATGTCCTTCGAGATCTTCACGAGAGCGGACGCGAGGTTCTCCGGGTGATGCGTGATGTATGCACCGCCGCGATCCGCGGCGAGCTCGCGGTAGCGGCCGAGCGCGAGGATCAGGATCTGCGACACGAAGTACACCGCCATCGACACGAGGTAGACGAGCCAGATCGAGTTCCCGCCGTTGCGGTTGTCACGGCTCGAGCCCCCGCCGAGCAGCCCGGTGAAGAAGAACATCCGCATGGCGAAGAACGCGAGCATCGCGAAGAAGGACGCAACCGTCATCACCGCAACGTCGCGATTCGTGACATGCGTGATCTCGTGACCCAGCACTGCTTCGATCTCCTGCGGCTCGAGACGGTCGAGGAGTCCGCGCGTCACGGCGACGACGGCATGACGAGGGCTACGTCCGGTGGCGAAGGCATTCGGAACCGTCATCTTCGAGATGGCGACCTTCGGCTTCGGGATGCCCGCCTGCGCAGCGAGGCGCTCGACGATGGCGTGCAGCTCCGGCGCTTGTTGCGGTGATACCTCTTTCGCGCCCATGCCCCACATCGAAAGCTTCGCCGAGAAGAAGTACTGGAGGCCGAGCATCAGGCCGGCGATCACGACGAGGCCGCCGATCCCGACGCCCTTCGACGACAGGTAGGAGAGGAACGCGAAGTACACGAGGGCGAGCAGGCCCATCACGACGAACATCCGGGCTCGGAGGCCCCAGTCGGGTTTGGTTACACGCTGTGCCATGGCTCCTCTTCTACTCGACTCACGTGAGAAACCCGTGAGCGGGTCAGAGAGTTCCGGTCAGAGGATCGGGCTGACGCCCGATCCGGCTAAGGCCCGTTTGATGTCGGGGCACGCCGTCACGGATGCATACGCGTCGAGGATCCCGTCGGCCGTCCGGGCCCACGGGAACCGGTGCGCGAGACGCACGGCGTTGCCGCCGAGCCTGGTCTGCGCGCCGGGATCGGTGAGCACGCGAGACAGCGCCGCGGCGAACGACGGCGGGTCGCGCCGTTCGACGAGATAACCCGATTCGCCGTCACGCACGATGACGCGCAGACCGCCGACCGCCGTCGCTACGACCGGCGTTCCGCACGCGGACGCTTCCAGGGCGACGAGGCCGAACGACTCCGATGCGGAGGGGACGACCACGACGTCGGCCGCGCGGTACAGCTCGGGCAACTCACCGTGGCCGACCGGTTCCATGAAGCGCAGCCGCTCGGACACACCGAGCCGGCGAGCCGTGAGACGAAGACGCATACGTTCCCCGCCCGCGCCGCGCGGTGAGTCTCCGCCGACGATCGCGAGCTGAGCGTCCGGAACCATCCGCGTGAGGTGGCGCAACGCGCTGACCGCGATGTCCGTCCCCTTGAACGATTGCAGTCGCCCGACGAACACGACGAGTGGGTCGTCCGAGAAACCGAAACGACGTTTCGCCGCCGCGCGGTCGCCGGGAACGAACCGGTCGAGATCGACGCCCGGGGGCGCGACGTAGATGCGGTCGGGATCGGCGTCGTAGTACTCGATCAACTGATCGCGTTCCGTGTCCGTCGGCGCGATGATGCGGTCCGCGACACGGATCACACGGACCTCGCCGCGCTTGCGCCCGATCGGTTCGGGCGGATCGCCCGGTGAAGCGATGTCCTTCACGCGCGCGAGCGTGTGGAACGACACGACGAGCGGCGTCCCCCAGATCGTCTTCAGCGTTGCGCCGGCGACGCCGGAGAGCCAGTAGTGGGCGTGGATGACGTCGTACGGGCCGTAGCCGATCACGCCTTCGATGAAGCGGCGGACGAGGCGCGGCAACAGGTCCTTGTGCACGGGACGTTGCGGTCCCGCCTTGATGTTGATCACGCGAACGCCTTCGGACATCTCGACGATGTCGGGCGAGTCGGGGTCCGTCCGCCTGGTGAAGATGTCCGACCGGACACCGCGGCGCGCCATCTCCGTCGCGACCTCGCGGATGTACACGTTCATGCCGCCGGCGTCGCCGGATCCGGCTAACTCGAGCGGCGAGGTGTGCACGGAGAGCACCGCGACACGGCAAGTGGCCTGTGACATGGCGTTCTATCGTAGCCCTAGCGGGCCAGCACCAACTCCCAGACGGGACGGGCCACCGGCCCGAACCGCTTCTTGTACGACTCGTCGCCCCGTAGGAAGTCGAAGGTCTTCTTGTTCTCGTCGATCGACTGCTCGATGAGGGAGCCGACCAGAACCATCCCCGGCGCGAGCTTCGCGAGGTCGGAGCGGAAGGACGAGTTGTACAGCGCGAGCGAGTCCCGGTAGTCGTAGCTGAACGTGCAAGCGACGGGTTCGCCTTCGAGGTCGAGCACGTCGAGACGCGCGAGCCCCATCAGGAACAGATCGGCGGCAAGGCGGCGGAAGAAGCGCTCACGCTCCTCGGTGAAGAACCCAGCCTTCTCGCCCGGCGCCTGGCGGTGGAACTCGAAGAACGCCGCGAGATCGGACTCCCAGCCGACCTCGTGCGCGCGCCGGATCTTCCACTCGCCCGTCTCGCCGAGGCGCCGCCGCTTCCGGCGCATCTCGTGGCGGTCGTGCCCGTCGAGCGACGCCATGTAGTCGTCGAAGGACGAGGGCAATTCGATGACAGGGGCTACGTCCACCTGTTCCTTCGAGAGCGTGAACCCCCCGTCGGACGCAACACCGGCGAGCACGTCGATCCATCGCACCCCGTCGAGCACCGAGTGGAACCGCACGCGATCGAAGCCGCCTTCCGAGAAGGCCCAGTCGAGGAAGAAGCGGAGCGTGTCGGCCTCACGGCCCGGGACGGACACCGGCACCTGCTCGTCGGTGACGTCCTGGGAGCCGAGAACGTTGAGCAGACCGTCCGCGGCACCGGACGTCGCGAAGACCGCTACGGGCGCGTCATCGTCCCAGACGAGGCCCAGGATGAGCTCACCGGACCCGAGCGTCTCCCACCATGCCCGAAGCCACGCCGGGTGCGCGAAGACGCCGGCCTCGGTGTCCTGCTCGAGCACGCGTTCCCACGGTGTGACGACATCAGGCGAGAACGTGTCGTACAGCGCGAGACGAAGACTCACAACGGAACGCTAGCTGAAACGTGAAGAGACCCGCGCGGTGCGCGGGTCTCTTCGGGGGTTGCGGGGAGGGGGTCTAGGAAACCTTCGCCGTTGTCGTCTTCGCGGGCTTCGCGGACGTCTTCGGTGCCGGCGTCGCCGGGCCGTTGTCACGGCCGACGGCCTTCGTCACACGACCGCGGATGTCCTCGAACTGCTTGCGGGCGTCGTCACGGACCCGGTCGGCCTGCTTGCGGGCGTTGTCCGGGAACTCCTGGATCTGCTTGCGGGCGTTGTCCGGAAGATCGCGCACCTGGTCGCCGAACTTCTTGGCGTCCGTGCGGAGGCGGTCGACGACCTTCTCGCCGCGCGCCTGCAGTTCCTTCGCCTGCTCGCGAACCTTCGGCTCGATCTCGCGAGCCTGATCGATGATCGACGTGTTGCGGAACTTGTTCGTCCGCTCGACGACGATCTTCACCGCCGGTAGCTCGCGAACCTTCTCGGCCGCGAGATCGGCAGCACCAACAGCCACGTACAAACCACGCTCGATAGCGCTCACTACTGCTCACCTCCTGTTGTCTGACGACGTCCCCGCCGGTCGAGCGTCTCGCTGCGGAGGCGCTCGTAGGTCTCGGCGAGCTCACGTCGTTGTCCGTCGGTCAGGTCCGGGTCCCGGAGGATGGACCGCAGGACGCTTGAATCGGTGCCCTGTGGTTCGACATCCAAGATCCCGGCCTGCGTGAAGATCGTCTCGGCCGACACCTCGAGGGCCGTGGCGATCCCCTTGAGGATCTTCGCGCTCGGCTGGCGGAGGCCCCGCTCGATCTGGCTGAGGTAGGGGTTCGACACGCCGGCGCGTTCCGCGAGCTTCCGCAAGGACAACTGAGCCTTCCGCCGCTGGTCCCGGATGTAGGTCCCGACGTCGGTCAGGCTCTGCGGTCGCGTCCCGTTCGTTTCTTCCATCTGACCCACCATACCCCGAATCCATAACTTTTTGCAAGCGCTCGTGAACGCGTGCACAAGTTATCCACACCTGTTGATGCAGGTCAGAAAGGATGAGCTTCGGAGCAACGGGTTTAGTAGCTAGCGCTTGCTAATCGAGTTAGCGCAAGCGCTCGAGCGGGAGCTCGAGGCCGTTCTTGTACCGGCCGGCGAGCTCGTCCTCGAGGGAATCGATCACCGCGTGGAGGCGGCGCCGCAGCTCCGAGAGCTCATGCTCCGAGCTCTCGACGCGTTCGAGCAGGTGTTCGATGTCGTCGTCGCCGAGGTCCGGCAGGTGGGCGAGGTGCGCTTCGGAGAGCACACGTTCCGCTCCCCGCCGTCCGGCGACCTCCGACGCCCGCAACGCGACCCCCTGGCGCGCGCCGCGGCAACCGGAGGGCCCGTCGCCGAGTGCCCCGACGAGCGCGTCCACGCTCCGGCTCGTACCGCGACCGCCCCGGCGGGCGAGCAGCTCATCGGAAAGAAGCGAGATCCGTCCGTGCAGGTTCCGGCGGACGTAGGAGATGGCGTCCTCTTCTTCCCGCGCGTCACGAAGACGTGAGCGGAGCTCGCCGGGCGTAACCGCACCGAGTGACTCGGTGAACTCCGGGTCGAGGACCCGGTCGATCCGGCGGCGGAACTCGTCGCTCACGTTTCCAGTCATCGTCACTTCAGTTATCGACAGAGATACGTCCCAGGTGTAGCCCAGGGTCGTCCGGATGGGGGATTCAGGATGCGCCCGGAGGGCGCCGGTTCTGACTAGACGGAGTGGAAGATCGCCGCGACCACAAGACCGAGCAGGAGCAGCGCTCCTGCGCGACGTGAATGGACGAAGGCCACCGGCGCGTACCAGAGCGGCCAGACCGGGTTGCCCTTCGGGGGCTCGGACGGCTTCGGCTTGCTGTACGCCTTCCAGACTTCGACGAACCGCGGCAGAGCGAGCAGGCCGAGGAGCGCGAAGATCGGCAGCGCGCGGAAGGCCACGAGAACCACGAGCAGGACGTAGAACCCGAGCATCATCCCGACCGTGATCGTCCGGGCGCGACGCTCGCCGAGGATCACGGGCAGCGTCCCGACGTTCTTCGGGCCGTCCCAGGGGAGCTTGTCGATGTGCTTACCCATGAGGACCGTCGTCGCCAGCAGCGCGAAGGGGATCGACGCGAAGATGATCCGGAGGGGGATGTGTCCGGTCGCCGCGAAGTAGGTTCCGCCGACCATCAGGGGGCCCCAGACGATGAGCACGGTCGGCTCTCCGAGTCCGCGCTTCTTGAGGCGCAGCGGCGGCGCCGCATACCCCGCGCTGAGGACGAAGCCCGATACCGCGAACGCGATGATCGGCCAGCCCCGGTACACCGTCAGCGTGACGAGCACGGCGAGGGACATGAGGTTCACGACGGCGGCGGACGTCCACATGCCCGTCTTGCTGATCAGCCCGGACAAGATCGGATGCGGCGCGTACAGCGCGCGCGGGTAGTTCTGCGTGTCGATGGAGGACTCGAGATCGAACAGGTCGTTCATGATGTTGTTCGCCGCGTGCGCGAGCAGCAGGCCGAATCCCGAGAGGCCGAAGAGCCACGGATCGAATCCCGCGTGGTGAACGGCGAGGAGTCCGCCGATCGCCGCGGACGTGATCGTGAGCGGGAACACACACGCACGGACGAGCACCAGCCACTTCGACACGAGATCGACCTTGCCCGGGGGCGGGTTGCACGTCCGGAGGACGAACCCCCACCGCCACAGAAGCGGCTTCTTCGTGCGCTCGCGGGTTTGCGCCATGGACGAACCAGCTTATCGGGCGCCGCGAACCTACATCGAGATCGTTCTGAGCGCCCAGTAGAAAGCCGGTGCGACGAAGAGCAGCCCGTCGATCACATCGAGCGCGCCGCCCAGGGGGCCGAGATACGTCCCCGAATCCTTCGCGCCCGCGCTCCGCTTGATCGCCGAGAAGGTGAGATCACCGACCGGCGTGAGCACGCCGATCCCGACGCCGAATGCGAACCCGGACGCGACATCGAACGGCGGCTTCATGGCGACCCCGGCGACGAGGCCGACGATGACGCTCACGACGAAGCCCGCGACGACGCCTTCCCACGTCTTGGTCGCTGAGATGTTCGCCGCGATGCGGTGCCGCCCGCGCAGACGACCGACACCGAACGACGCGGCTTCGTTCAAGAACACACCGAGGCCGAGCATCAACAACGCTTTGAACCCCACCCGCGGGACGGAGCGGATCAGGAGGACGTGCGCACCGAGCGCTCCGACGATCGCGAACGACGCGACGGTCGCCGCGAGGTCGGACGTCATACCCGCCGCCGGAAGCGCGCCCGCTTCGTTCAGCAGGACGCGTGCAACGAGCAGCAGGAGGACGACCCCTGCCGCGAGGGACGGCATGAGCTGCAACCGCCCGGCGTACCCGCACCAGAGAAGGCCGAGCACGGCGAGACCACCGATGGCGAGCGTGAACCGGTGCGGGTGAGGTGCGAGCAGCCGTCGCAGATCGAAGTACGCAACGAAGCACAGGATCGCGAAGAAGACGGACACCGGGGTCCGTCCGACGAGGAGGACGACGAGCGCGACGACCCCGAGTGCCAATCCGAACGCGACATGCATGCGCGCGTTCCGGGGAGCGAGGAGGGGTTCGGTCACGACGAGATTCTCCCCGCTCGGGAGCCGGGATTCGAACCCCTCGCAAGGCGGCCATGTGTCGGACGAACCCCGCGGTCTCGTATCCTCAGCGCCGTGCCGACATCCACGCATCGCGCGTCCACCGCGCAGACGATCAAGGCGGTTGGCGTCGCCGTGGTGCTCGTTCTTCTCTCGGCGTGCACGAAATCACCGGCCGATCGCGCCCAGTCCGAGCTGAACGCCGGCATCAAGGCACAGAAGGCAGGCAAGCTGGACGATGCGATCAAGGACTACCACGCCGTCCTCGCCATCGAACCTCACAACCCGTACGCCTTCTTCGACCTCGGCGTCATCGAGCAGAACGCCGGACGCTTGGACAACGCGGAGGCGGACTACCGCGAAGCCATCCAGATCTCGCCGAAGTTCGTCCAGGCGCTGTTCAACCTCGCGACCGTCCGCGCGAAACGCGGCGACAACGCCGACGCCGCCAAGCTCTATCGCGACGTCATCGCGCTCGCTCCGAACGACGCCGCGGCCCACCTGAATCTCGGCTTCGCGCTACGCGCTACCGGCGATACGAAGAACAGCAACGCCGAGCTTCAGAAGGCGGTCGATCTCGACCCGGCGCTGGCCACTCGCATCCCGAAGGGCTACCTCGGCACGCCGACGCCAACGCCTGCACGCTGACCCGTCCGGCGATCGGCCCACATGAGCAAGAGGAAGGCGCCGAGCCCGAGCGCGAACAACAGCGGGTAGTAGCCGATCGCGCGATACGAGAAGTGGATGTGGTGTCGTCCCGGTGCGACAACGACACCGACGAACGTCGGCGCGATCATCTCCGTCTTCGCCGGCTTGCCGTCGACGAGCACGCGCCAGCGTGGATCGAACGTCGACTTGAGCAACGCGACCGACCGACGCGCGACGGTCACGTCCGCGGAGAACGATCCGTCGACGGGATCGACGCGCTCGCGGTCGACCACGCCCGGCAGACCGGACGCCGTTCCGACGAGGGTCGCCGGCGCGGGCGGGACGCCCGCGTAGGCCATCGTCGGGAAGCGCCGCTCCGGCAGCAGGACTGATCCGACGAAGCCAGCCGTCTGCTGGCCGATGTCGGTGCGATCCGCCGTGATGGGTCCGACGGTGTCAACAACCTCGAAGTATCCGGTCGTCGCGACGTGATACAGCCGGTAGCTGCCACGTGACGCGATGAGCTTTGCCGGGACGGGTGGTTTCCGCGTGGCGGGTAACAAGAGGTACTTCACATCGAAGAGGTCGTACTCGTCGAGGTTCGTCTCATCGAAGCGTCGCTCCACGTTGTCCGTCAGTGACGCGGTTCGGAGCGTGAACCCGATGGCGTCCTCACCCTGCTGGGCAAGGATGTTGAAGATCGGAACGTATGCGTCTCTGAACTTCGCTCCCCAGCTCGAGATCAGTCCGGCATAGAACCGTCCCGGACCGAGCGAACGCGCGATGCGGATGAGCTCGATGGCGTTCCGTCCATCCGTCGCATCCGACGTTCGCTGCTCGGCGATGTAGTTCCGCCCCGCGGTATCGAAGGTCCAGCGTTCCGTCGCGCCCGGGACCAGAGCGAGAACGCAGAGCGCCGACATCGCGGCCGCGGGGGCCCAGTCCGGCACGGAGAAACGCCGTGCAGCTTCGATGCCCGTCCGGACGATCCACACGCCCGCCACGCCGGCGAGCATCACACCGGCCATGTGTACACCGATGACGTAGCGATGGAACGGCGTTTCGCCGGCGGAAGGAAGGAGGCTGAGCAACTTCCCCCACGTGGGCCGGCCGAAGAACAGGAACAAGCTCCCAAGGAAGAGAACGGACAAGGCGAGCGGCGCGCGGTCGCGGCGGACATAGACCACCGCGAGGACGAGGCCGATCAGAACGAGCACCGTCAGCACGGGGATCGACCGCATGTCGTCGAAGAGACGGCCGGTGAAGAGGAACTTCAACACTCGCTTCGCGCCGTAGCTGTCCGCCGCGATCGACCCGGCGGCCGAGTCCGCGCCCGTTTGCCACTTCGCGTCGAGGAACTTCGGCAGGAGGATCCACGAGCCGAGCAGCAGCGCACCCACGCCGACGGTGAACGCGCGCCGGATCGCCGAACGGAATCGCTCGATATCCACGAGCACGAACGCCGGAAGCGCCAGGAGCGCGAGCTCGCCCGTCTGCAGATGGACGCTGATCGTGACCGCGATCGCGAGGGCCGCCCACGCGCGGCGCCTGCCTTCGTGGACGGCCTGCCACGCGAGACCCCACGCGATAGGCAGCGCCCACATCCCCCAGAGCTGCGACCACACGCCGAATCCCTGCCAGACGTATGCGATGTGTTCGTACCCGACCTGCGCCGCACTCGCGATCAACGGCGCGAGCAACGCCGACGCACCGGCCTCGGCCCGGCTCCGACCGAACAGCCGCACTCCGAAGTACACGGCGACGGGCCAGAACGAAAGGAGGATGTAGAGCGACCAGGTATACGTGCGGTCGGCGCCGAAGATGAGCGCGAAGAACGCCGACGTGATGTGCGCGAGGCTCTGGTATCGGTGGAAGTGTGGGGAGCCGGCGCCGAAGTAGGGGAACCAGCCGTCGAGCGGGAGACGTCCTTTCCTGAGCTGCGTCGCCGCCCACCTGATCATCAAGATGTGGACGTCGGCGTCGTTCAGGTTCTGCGCCGGCAGCTGCTCGGCGCGAAGTGCGACGAGGTTGAAGATGACGGCGGCGCCGACGCAGAGCGACGGCCACACGGACTGCGCCGCACGACGGATGCGAGTGATCGCGTCGTCCCTCGTCAATGCGTCAACGTATTCGACATATCGGCGTTGCGTCGGCGCGAAGCTTGGACACGGCACAGATGATGCGACCCGCGGACGCGTGGGCCGCCAGGGATTCGAACCCCGGACACCCGGGTTAAAAGCCCGGTGCTCTAACCAACTGAGCTAGCGGCCCTGCGGGAATCTTAGCTGGTCGAACGCGCGAGTCCGGCCCGTAGACAAAGTCGGCTGCCATACGAGGGCGTGTTTCCAAACAGATTCCTCAACGCGCTGCCGAGTACCAGAGGATCCCGTCGGCTATTCGCCCGAGGCCGCACCGAACGACGCGTCGAGCGCGGCGCGGGTCTTGGCTGCCGTTGCCGAGCGACAGTGGCGCAAGAAGACTAGGGCGATGTCTGCGAAAGAGCTCGGCGCTCTCATCAAGACCCTTAAGCGCAAAGACGAGTGGGTAACCGACACGACGACTTACTTCTTCGGCTTCGGGCGACGTGGTTTGCGTTTCCTCGGGGGCGGTGGTGCGCGGTAGGAAGTCTTCTTGCGCCCGGACGCCTTCTTCCGCCCTCCGCCCTTCTTCGTCACGCGCCCGGCCGGTTCAGGAATGCAAACGTCACCATAAACGCGACTCCAAGTACGAACAGACCCGCCGCCGAATAGTTGAAGACGCCGGTAATCGTGTCGCGCCAACCTCCGGGCGGATCATCGTCTAAAGGCTCGCCGTTCGCGATTCGCTCCAAGATGTACGTCATTGCAGCTTGCGTTGTTAACTGACTCATCAGTGTCAACAACAAGACAGATACGAGAACGAACCAAGATAAGACGAGCCACTTAACGCTTCCCCGATGGGGATTGCGCGCGACGCTGCCGAGGAACGTGAGTGACAGACCGAGCGCGCCACCGCCGAGCGTCAACAGCATCTTGTCGAAAGTCTTCGACGCGTCGAATCGCGCCTCGGTGATGTGATGCCTGTACGCCTCTAACTCACGCTCGTACTTGGGATCGGTCACTTCTTCTTTTGTGGCTTGGGTTTCGGAGTCGGCTTCGGCTTCGCCGGCGGTGGAGTCGGCCGAGGTGCCGGCGGCGACCGTTAGCCCTTCTTTTCGCCAGGGGGTACGACCCTGCGCGGTGGGGGGACGGGATGGTTGCGTGGGGGAGGTGGCGGTTTCGTTTGTCTGCCATTGCGGTCCCCTTGTCGACTTACGCCGGTTCACGGTACGACTACCTACCGACACCCCCGAGAGGAGCCAGCCAATGGCCGACACACCGATGTGGGACATCGAGTCCCGGCTCCCACCGGAAGTTGCCGAGCGGCTGGGCTACTACGTCTACCTGTACATCGACCCCCGCTCGAACGAGATCTTCTACGTGGGTAAGGGTGTCGGTCAGCGCGTCCTCAGCCATCTGAGCGACGCGAGCGAGACGCGAAAGGTCGCGACCATACGCGAACTGCGCGAAGCCGGCCTGGCCCCGAGATTGGAGATCCTCGCTCATGCGCTGCCGAACGAGGAGACGGCATTTCGGATCGAGGCTGCGGTTATCGACCTGCTTGGGCTCGACAAGCTCTCGAATCTGGTGTCGGGGTGGAACAGCATCCAGTTCGGACGTATCTCCCTCGAAGAGCTCGTCTTCTATTACGCAGCGAAACCTGTCGACATCACAGATCCCGCGCTTCTCATCCGTATCAACCGTCTTTACCGGCACGGCATGTCGGGAGAAGAGTTGTACGACGCGACACGCGGGCGGTGGAAGCTTGGCAAACGTCGGGAAAGCGCACGGTATGCGATGGCTGTCTTCCATGGCGTCGTGCGCGAGGTATACAAGATCGACGCTTGGCACCCCGCAGGTGAATCGATAAAGGGGTCGCCGTTCCACCCCGACGTCGACATACCGACCGGTCGCTGGGAGTTCTCCGGGAGCGTCGCACCGGCGGCGTTGCGATCCAAGTACTTCGGCCGTTCGGTCACACGGTATTTCCCTCGGGGGATGCAGAGCCCGGTCGTTTACGTGAACTGCTAGCGAGTCGCTCGTCTCGAGGGTTCGGACCGTTAGCCCCCGTAATCCGGTGGCTTCCCCTGTGATCGCCTGTTCGGCGTAGCGGACCGTCGGCCGAACAACCAATCGATCGATTCGATCAGTGCGCGACGCGCCTGCCAATACAACGGCGGCAGGGCAACGATGAGCGCAGCTCCGCTGAGGGACGGGAACGACACGGCGTGCGCGGCGGAGATCCGGAAAAGCGACGGCGCGACGACCGTGAACAAGCCGACCGTACAACCCGCGTATACGGCGACATCGACCACGGCGACCGCGTGTCTCGCAATCTGTGCGAAATCCACGGCTTCCTCCTAAGGCTTAGGGCGCGACCGGCGAAGGTCACGAGGAGAATTTCGATTTGGACGAGCCCGCAACTATTCGTCATACGCCCTCTGTTTCCAGCCCGAGGCCCGCACAAACAAACAGACGTTCGTGCGAAGCGGGTTATCTAGGCCGTGGGGACCGGGTCGAGCGCGACGACCCTGCTGCCGTCCCAGTGGTAGCGAACCGATGCCGTCCCTCCGCTCGGGCAACAGGCTGAAGGACGAACGAGACTCCACCCAGCGTCCAACCGAAGATGGCGACCCGCCCTTGCCCTCCGCCGGCCATGTCAGGAAGCGTAGAGGAGTGCCGTCCTGAAATCGTTACGTGAGGCGACGGTAGGTCCGCTGCCCCCGCGGATCAGGGACCGTCGGGGAACTCCTTGTACGCGACGCCGGTCGGCGCCTGGCACATGACATACACGCCCTTGTAGACGACGTCGCCGTCAGCCGCTGACTCGGTCATGCACTCGTTCGGGTCGGGGGGAACTTCAACGACCTCGCCATCGGGCTGTACTTCGGGCCGCGACTTCCGCATGCAGGCGTCGTACTCGGTGTTCTGCGCATAAACCTGGCTAAAACGAGCCGGATTATTGCAATCAAACTCCTGCACATACGCCTGCGCGCCTCCCGATAGCAACACCACGAAGAAGGCAGCGAGCAAGAGCTTGATGCAATGCTTTGCGCCTCTTCGCCACAGAACAGCCATCGCCCACTCCTCTCGTCCGACAACGCGCGTACGTACGGAGTGGGGACGGATCTCTTACACGGTCGCGTACTTAGATCGCGCGGGCTCGGGCGTGCACCCAGGCGTGCGGCACACCCGTTCGCTTCTGCGCACGCCACGCGAGCTTCGTGATCCGCGCGGCCTCGGCTGGTGGACGACCGAGCGGCCCGCCGCGGCCCCACGGCACCCACACGGGACTCTTGCGTCCGATGACGTCGAACCCCGCGGCGGTCGCCATGCGCTCGATACCGGCCCGGTTCGCCGTCCACCAACGCGACGTCTTCTTTCCGAAGAGCCACGCCGTCGGACGCCGTGGGAACAGGATCGAGCCCGACACCCAAACGACGTCGAAGATGATCACTTCGTCCGCGACGCTTCGGATGTGCTCGAGGGCGAGGACCGGGTCGCGCAGATGCAACAAGATCGCACCGACGAACGCAACGTCGAATCGTCCGACCCGCTCGGGCGAGAGATCGTAGACGTTCACGACCCGTCGCTCGACGGGATTGCCGAATGCTTCGTTCGCGAGACGGAAACGCTCCGGGCCGGCACTCGTGTCCGGAGCAACGCCGGCGGGGAAGTCGCGATCTTCGGGATCGTCGACATCAACACCCACGACCTCGCGCGCGCCGCGCTTCGCCATCTCGAGGGCCCAGAACCCGTCGCACGTCCCGACATCGAGACACCGCTTGCCGCTGAGGTCGGGGAACGGGAGCTTCGGAGCGATCGTCCGGTGGTCGTAGATACCGCGCGTGACCGTTCCGTCCGGGAACTCGATCGTGTGATACCACCTGATTTGCGCCGCCATGAAACCTCCTTGGGGCGCACACCGATACTACGAGTTCCTTCCCTCCGGATGTCGACGCCTCGACACTGATGGCGATGCTTCTCGCGCAAACATCCGGGCAGACGGCGACAGGCGGTGCCGGCGGCGGCATCGTCCTTTTCGCCGGCGCGATCCTCGTGATCGCCGGGCTGTGGCGCGTCTTCCAGAAAGCCGGTCACCCGGGCTGGGCGGCCATCGTCCCGTTCTACAACGTGTACATCCTCATGGTCATCGCCGGACGTCCCGGTTGGTGGATCGTCCTCTACCTCATCCCGTTCGTGAACTTCATCATCGCGATCATCGTGAGCGTCGACGTCGCGACGGCGTTCGGGAAGAGCGGATGGTTCGCGGCAGGCCTGATCTTCCTGCCGTTCATCTTCTATCCGATCCTCGGATTCTCCGACGCGACGTACCTCGGTCCGCCGCAGCCGGCGCCCCGCTAGCCGGCGCGAGCGGCGGTGATACCCTGAATCGCTCTACGGGGGCGTGGAGCAGCTCGGAGTGCTCGCCACCCTGTCAAGGTGGAGGTCGCGGGTTCAAGTCCCGTCGCCCCCGCAAGGCTTAAGGCCAGGTAGCTCAGTTGGTAGAGCACGGCACTGAAAATGCCGGTGTCGCCAGTTCGATTCTGGCCCTGGCCACTCCCCTGAACAGCGCGATCGCGATCGCGCGTCCGCGAAGTTGTCGCGCGTATGACCAGACGTATGACCACGAGCTAGGGCATCAGTTCCGGACGGCCGATCTCGTCGAGGTAATGCTTCATCGCACCGACGGCAGTTGCTTTCGTCTCGCGCGCGGATGAGTTGAACCGCCGCGTCGCCACGTCGTGCAGCAGCGACCGCGGCTTCACACGCGACTCCTTGCGCAGCTGCGGCGTCGGCAGCGTGATCACGCATGGTTCGCGGCCTTGCGCGAGGCGCATCACGGCCGGCATAAAGGCCATGAGTTGCCCCCACTCGCGGATCGGATCATCGAGACCCTTCGCCCACGTAATGAAGACAAGCTTGCTCGAGTCGAGAGCCACGAGGGGCTCCGGATCTTCGAGCATCGACGCGTCGCGCGACACGAACCCTGTGAATCCGCGGTGCCGCGCAACGAGGATGGCGACCCAATCCGGCGTACGGGCTCGAGAGAGCTCCGGCGCGACGTCGCTCAGGTGCGCGAACTCGTACGCCCTGCTACGAAGGAGGACGCGATCCTTCGGTTTCGATGTGCCCTGATCGAGAAGGAAACGCCCCCCGAGCTCCTTCACGCCGCAACCGTATCAACCCTCCGCAGCGTGCTTTCAAGCTGGATCGCGTCTCTGATCTCCGCTGCGGTCAGATCGGGATAGAGGCCACGGATGTCGCGCGGCGCGAGGCCGTGGTTCTCGTGAAGCGCCCAGACCGCGCTCGTTTGAATCCGCGTGTCCGCGATGCACGGATCGCCGCTCATGACCCAAGGGCTGATGTACGTATGCGGGCTCGGTGTTCGCAGGTCGGGACCGCGGTAGTCCCGCCATCGTTTCTCCGACTTCTGCTCACGACCTCTGAACTCTCGAAGAGGTCGGAGCGTCGAGAGATCGAACACACCGAGCGCCGTACGCACGTCGAGGAAGACGCCCTGATGCGTCAGGGGATCGCGATCCTCGTCGTCTACGAGGACGGTCAGATTGTCGGCCGTGAATGTGTGCGTACCTTCGACGGCAGTCAGCTTCTCACGCAGCCGGTTGACGTGGAAGACCGCGCGATCGTTGTGCATCCCGCGGGCGAGCAGGAACGCGAGAAGACGAACGAAGACGAGATCGCGGTATGACCATGGCCAGTCACGGCCGTGCCAGTCCGCCTCGATCCACCCTCGACTCGCCCAACGCACGAGCGAGCGATCTGGAACGCCGGAAAGCTGGCTCGCTCGCTCCGTGTCGTATGAGCCTGCCGGCCGCGTCAGCGCCTCAAGGTAGAGGGCCGAAACACCGGCCGTCGTGTCGCTCACGGTTGGTCTTCCTCCTCAGGTCGCGCTAAGAGGCTAGGTGACCACCCGCCCATTCTGTCCGAGCCGCCTTCAGCATGCCGCAAAGCAGCGACAGGCCGCCGGTGCCGCGTTCCTACTCGCTCATCGCGTCACCCACGAGCATGAAACATGGTCATACGTCGTCGGACAGCCTTGGACATGCGACGAACGCTGACCTGCATCTACACGACAGCAGTGGACAGCGGCGGACATGTTGAGCGCGACTGAAAATGCCGGTGTCGCCAGTTCGATTCTGGCCCTGGCCACTCCCTAGTCCTCCGCGCGGTGAACGCGCGTGACTTCAGGAAGCGCATCGCGTCCCCGCGCGAGCACGGCGTAGAGGTTCTGACGCCCGGGTGCACGCACGGATGCGACGGCGAGCTTCACCGTCTCCATCCGCGACCACAGGACGAGGCTCCCGCCGGCACAGAGCGCAAAGATCGCGAACAGGAACATCCGCGAGATGTCTCCTCCGGTGCGCGGCAGCTTCGACGGCGTCGCCGTCGTCGCGGCGGACAACGTCGCGGCCGCGATCGTGATCGGCGCGGTCGCCGCGACGTCGTTCGTCGTCGCGACACGGACCTCGATCGTGTGCGCGCCGGACGGAACTCCCGACGGGATGAACAGGTCGATCGAGAACGAGCCGGCGTCGGTCGTCGGCGTCGATCCGAGGAAGACCGGATTGCTGTGCAGGTAGATGTTCAAGAGCGTGTGCGGCGGGAAGTTCGATCCACTCACGTTCACGACGTTCCCTACCTTCACCTGCTCCGCCGAAAGCTTCAGCGTCGCCTTCTTCGTCGCGACGGGCGTCGTTGACGGCGTCGGCGTGGACGATGGCTTCGGCAACACCTTGAGCGCGGTGAGTGCCGCGTCCGCATCGATGAGACCCGCTCCCGACGCGTCGTCACGCCCGACGGGCGGCAGATCGACCGCCGTCGAGGTCAGCGCCGCCGAGATGTCGAGCGGAGCAGCCGCCGGGAGCTGCTGTTCGGCGAGCGCGGCGATCGCGGCCGCGTGCGGCGCCGCGGCGGACGTCCCGCAGAACCGGAAGTTGTGTCCGTCGAAATCTCCGAAGAAGGTCGTTCGGACGCAATCACTCGCGACGACATCCGGTTTCGCGATCACCTGCGGCGAGGCGAGCGTCGCGCCGGGCTTCGTCCCGTCGACCGGCGCGAACAGATGCGCGACCGGCCCCCGTGACGAGAACGGCTCGGGCGCGGTAGTCGCTTGGTAGTTGATCGCGCCCACGGAGATCGTGTTGGCGCTCCCGTCGTGGCCGAAGACCGTCGGACCGACGACGTCTCCACCGTACGACGTCGTGCGATCGACGGAAACGATCGCGCCGAACGGCGTGTGCAGAGCCGACAGCTTGAACCGGACGTCGGCTCCGGTGATCCGTCCGACGACGAGGTTCACGTGGAGCGGCGCGCTCGAGGCGTTGGCGATCGGGACGAGCTCGAACGGCGTCTGCGTCCCGTTGCTTCCGGTGTTCGTCGCGTCGCTGTAACCAACGACCTTCCCGGCATCGTCGAACGCGACGAGATCGAGATCCGTCGTGACGCCGAACCACGGTTGCGCCCATTGCAGGGCGTAGATCACGGCGGCCTTCGGCGCGATCGTCAGGCCGTACTTGAAGTCGGGCGTTCCCGACGCAGCGAAGTTGTGGCAGTCGACGTACGGCGCAGGCAACGGACACACCATGCTCCGGTACTTCGGCGTCTCGTAGGAGCCGACGTCGTGACCGCCGATGCGGATGTTGTTGTTCCCGGTCGCGGAGAAATACGTGACGCCTTCCGAGCGCACCTTCGCGATCGCGTCGGCGATCGGTCCGTCTTGATAAACGGGTTCGGAGAGAAACGACAGGTCGTCGACGATGATCTTCGCGCCGCTCCCCGCGAGGGCTATTATGTTGCTCGCCATCTTCTCTTGCGTGCAGCACCCGGTGGCGAAGACGATCTTCGCGCCCGGTGCGAGCCCGTGGACGATCTGCGCCATCGCGCGGCCCTCATCGGTGGCGAACGAAGCGGGCGCGGAGTCGTCCAGCACATTCACCGGAGCCGTATGGCCGCAGGGATTCGTCGGTCCAGGAAGCGCACCCGCCGTGACGTCGTCGACCGCGCGCGTGTGGGCGCTTTGCGCGATGTCGTAGGAATCGGAGACGATCCCGACCGTCGTTCCCGTCCCGTCGACGTTGTGGTTCGTCCGGGCCAGCAACGCATTCAGCTGGACGTCCCCCTCCGACACGACCGGGTCACACATGGGCGTCGCCGCCGGTGTTGCCGACGGCGATGGGGACACGGTCGTCTGCGACGTGTACGGCGTGAGCGCTTCCTGGACGCTTTCGACGCCTTCGGTCTTCGCAACGCTTCCGAGATGGATCGTCCGGACGACCGCGGTGGCCGTGTGGAAGGCGCTCTCGACGTCGAGGATGTTCGCGCCGGCTTCGGTGAGTCGTCCGATCGAGGACGGGTCCGTCGACTTCATGCGGATGTCGACGATCAGCGAGTCCGCGGACGGCCGAAGGAGGCTGCCGGGCCCCTTCGCGGGAAGACCGGCGACGCTGCCGGCTTTGGCCGCGGCGGCGAACCACGCCGCGGGCTTGCCGACCACGGCCTGCAGACGCGGGCTCAGCACCGCCTCGCGCGCTTTCGCCGTCACGGGATGGAACGAGGCCGGCGGCCTCACGCGAGGACGAACCGCCGCCGGGGCGTGCGAGGCAGGCGGCGCTGCCACGGGAGGAAGGGCGGGAGCCGCGGTGGGCAGCGCTACCGGGGCAAGGGTCGGCACAGGAGCGCGCGGAGGGGCCGCGACGGGCGTTCTCGAGGCACAGGACGCGGCGAGGAGCAGGACCGCTGCCCCCACCACTCTGCGTCCGCGCACGTACGACTCCCTATCGCCCCGACCCCCGCGTCATCGGCAACGCGGCCCCCGAACTGAAGCTCTCGGTCAGACGCCGGACGTTGCCCGGCCGTCCCGCGGCGCCGGCGTGGGGTCGTCCGTCTCGCGATCGATGGGGTCCTCCGTCGGCCCGGGCGCCGGTGTCGGCGAGGCGTGCGGACGCTTGGGTCTTCCGAGCACCTCCTGGCCGTCGACGAAGCCGTCATTGTTCCGGTCGGGTGTCGGTGTGGGCGTCGCGAGCTGCTGATCGATCGGCGTTCCCGCCGCTTGCGCCTTCAACGCGTGGACGAATTGTGCGGGCGTGAGGTCCTGACAGCCGCTCGACGCGCACACCTGAACGGGACCGCCCTTCCACTCGAGGAGCAGCATGATCTCCCGGAAGCAACCGGCCGTCGAACATTTCGTGATCTGACTCAGGTTGTGCTCGGTAGCTTGTCCCGTCTGCACGTCGACGTGCTGGACGTCGTTCGTCGCGGCGACGGACACACCGCCACAAGGCCCACCACCCCCTGTGACACCGATGATCTGCCCGGCGACGGCCGCGCCACTACGAGCCACGGCGTTCTGATCGACCTTCACCTTCACGTCGCCGCGCTGCAGGGACGGATCGAGGAACACGAAGCTCTTGTTGTCCGCGACGGCATCGCCGCTCTCGACATCGGTGTTCGCCACGAGGTTGTGCGCGTGCACGGTGATGTGCGCACAGCCGCCTTCACCGTCGACACCGAGGATCTGGCCCGCGATCGCGTCACCGGACTGCGCGTTCGCGTCCTGATGGATGTTGATCTGGTCGTTGCCCTGTTGTGCGTACCCCGCCGTCACGTACGTCAGGTTGAAGTTCGAGACTCGTGCGTCACCGGTCTGCACCGTCGAGTTCGTGACTTGGTTGTCGGCGTTGATGTTGATCTCGCGGCAGACGCACGCGCCGACGTGGAACGGACCGGACGGCGTATTGACCGTTCCCGCCGCGATCGGCGCGGACAGCGGAGTCGACCCCCACCCGAATCCTTCGGACGAAGCGAGCACGGCGGCTGTCGGGTGGAAGATCGACGCGAGCAGCGCGAGCCACGGCCCGATCGCGAGTATGAAGACGCCGATGCCGCTTCCGAACTTGCGCATTGCTCCCTTCAGCCCGGCGGGGAGCCTACCACCGAATCCTGAGGGTTCAGTTCAGAGATTCGAACCGGCGCGGAGCGGCCCAGCGCTCGTTGACTCGGCGGTAGAACAGGCCGGCTTTCATGCCGTCCCCGTCGGCGAGCGCGGTGATCGCGCTCCACACATCGTTCGACGAATGGTCGTCCGCGAGTTCGTCCGGATCGAAGAGCGTCGCCACCGTCGCGTAGTCGAGCTCGAGCACGCATTCGGTGTCGAAGTCCCCGAGCCACTCCTTGAGCTCGTACAGCATCCCGACGATCACCGGATGCACGATCCCACCGGTGAGCGAGTCGAGCGCCGCGATCACCCTGTTGCGCGCGGACGCGACCGTCGTCTCGTAGCGGATCGTCAGATGGTCACCGGTGTCTTCGATACGGCGCTCGGAATCGTCGAAGCACACGAACCACCGCACCGGGATGTGCCATACGGATTGCACGACCGATGGACGGATCCCCGGCTGCGTTTGCCGGATCTGGTCGAGCTCGACGCGGGCCCGCGACACCTCGCTCCGCGCGAAGAAGGCTTCGCTCACGCCGCTGTGGATCGTCCGATCGAAGGCAACGAGGCCGAGGAGGCTGCGGAGCCGCGTGTGCGCCGGACAGACGAGCATCTTGCCGTCGACCTCTTTCGTGTAGACCTCGCGGCACTCTTCGGGCGCGAGGAGGCCGAGCGTGTTCCGCCGCTCCGACGAGTGGCCTTCGAGCTCACGGCGGACGAGCGTCTGCTCGGCGTCCGTCAGCGAGTGCACCGGTTGGTACACACGCAGATACGCGCAACACAGTCGTGCCGACATGAGGGCCTGAGTCTAAACGCGACGTATCTTTGAATCGTGGACGTGTTCGAGCGGGCGCGGCACTACGAACGGGTTGTCTTCGCCCAGGACGAAGCCGCCGGTCTTCGAACGATCGTCGCCATCCATTCGACGCGGCTCGGCCCGGCCCTCGGCGGCTGTCGCATCCAGCCCTACGCATCCGAGGACGAAGCACTCGAAGACGTGCTTCGTCTCGCCGAATCGATGACGTGGAAAGCCGCGGCCGCCGGCCTGGATCTCGGCGGCGGCAAGGCCGTGATCATCGCCGACCCGGCGCGCGACAAGACCGAAGCGCTGCTGCGCGCCTTCGCCCGAGTCATCGAATCGCTCGACGGCCGGTACATCACGTCCGTCGACGTCGGATCGAACGTCGACGACCTCGACGAGATGCGCCGCGAAACCGACTACGTCGTCGGTGTCTCACCGGCCTACGGCGGGAGCGGTGATCCGTCCCCCATCACGGCCGCCGGCGTCGCGAGCGCGATCCGGTCGTGCGTGTACCAGACGTTCGGGGACGCAACCGTCGCGGGGCGCCGCATCGTGATCCAGGGCGCCGGCAAGGTCGGCTACCACCTCGCGGGACTCCTCGCGCACGAGGGGGCCGAAGTCATCGTGGCGGATCCGAACCTCGACGCGGTCGCGCGCGCGGTCTCCGACTTCGGTGTCGAAACGACGGCAGCGGGCAGCGTCCTCGAATCCGAATGCGACGTCCTCGCGCCGTGCGCACTCGGTGGCGTGATCAACGAGGAAACGATCCCGCGGCTCAAATGCCGCATCGTCTGCGGATCCGCGAACAACCAGCTCGGCACGATCACCGACGGCGACGCGCTCCGACGCGCCGAGATTCTCTACGCGCCGGACTTCATCGTGAACGCCGGCGGCCTCATCAGCGTGGCCGACGAACTCGTCGGTTGGAACCACGACCGGGTCATGGCACGCGTCGACAAGATCGGACGAACCCTCCTCGACATCTTCCACCTCGCGCACGTCGAGAACGTCTCGACGGCGGAAGCGGCCGTCGAACACGCGAAGCGACGCATGGCTACGCTCGCCGCACTGAACCGATAGCAGCTTCGAGCGCAGCCGCAGCTTGCTCCGGCGCGAATTCCTCCTCCATGCGTGAGCGCCCGTTGCCTCCGAGCAACGCGCACAATCCGGGATCGTTGCGCAGATCGGACAGGATCGCCGCGAGCGCGTCGGGCTGCGGTTCGTCCAGGACGTAGCCCGTGACACCGTCCTCGACCGCTTCGGCGGATCCACCGCACCGTCCCGCGATGCACGGGAGTCCCGAGGCCTGCGCCTCGAGATACACGACGCCGAAGCCTTCGGTGTCGAGTCCGCCGAGACGATCCGTGCACGGCATGCAGAACGCGTCGGCGGCGGCGTAATACGACGGCAGCGCGTCGTCGTCGACGAGACCGTCGAAGCTCGTGCGATCTTCGATCCCGAGATCACGCGCGAGCGCTTCGAGCGACTTCCGCTCGGGTCCTTCACCGACGAACAACCCGAAGAGACCGTCCACCTGTGCGATGGCACGCAGCAGAACGTCGGCGCCTTTCCGTTTGACCAAGCGTCCGCAGAACAGCACGACGAACGACCCGCCCGCCGGCACCCGCGCACGGACGTCCGCCCCACTGATGTCGAGCGAGAACCGATCGACGTCGATGCACGGATACAGCATCGACGTCCGCGCCTTGCCCTTCGTGAGCTTCTCGACCTTCTCGCGGGTGAACTCACTGTTCGTGAG
>JAICYB010000044.1 GCA_025934435.1 Actinomycetes bacterium
AAGCGAGATCTGATGGACGACTGCGGAGCGCGACAGCGCGGAGCAAGCGAGATCTGATGGACGACTGCGGAGCGCGACAGCGCGGAGCAAGCGAGATCTGATGGACATAGCGGAGACCGACGCCCTGCTCATCATCGACGTGCAGAACGACTTCTGCCCGGGCGGCGCGCTCGGCGTGCCCGAAGGAGACCGCGTTGTGCCGCTCGTGAACGTCCTCATGCAGAACTTCGACCACGTCTTCGCGACGCAGGACTTCCACCCGGCCGATCACTCCTCGTTCGAGGCACAAGGAGGACCCTGGCCGGAACACTGCGTGCAAGGCACGGACGGCGCGGCGCTCCATCCCGATCTCGACGTGTCATCGATCGATCGCATCTTCCAGAAGGGAACCGATGCGGCCAAGGACGGATACTCGGCGTTCGCCGGGACGGAGCTCGCCACGGAGCTCAATCGTCTCGGTGTTCAGCGCGTCTTCGTCGCCGGCCTCGCGACCGACTACTGCGTGAAGGCAACGACGATCGAAGCCATCGACCAGGGGTTCGACGCGGTCGTGATCATCGATGCCATCCGCGCTGTGAACGTGAAGCCGCGCGACGGCGAGGACGCCCTCGCCGAGATGGAAGAGGCCGGGGCCACACTCGCCGATTCGGACGAGATAAACTCCTAAGCAAATCTGAAGTCGGTTCGTTGCAGGCTCGACAGGACATCGTGAAAACTTTCACAAAGTACGCCGCCGAGCGGTACACGGGGCTCACCGATGAGGAGCTCTCGGAGCGCGTGCGCGAGCTCGCGCGCGAGCGGAACGCCGTGATCCTGGCGCACAACTACCAGGTCCCTGAGATCCAGGACGTGGCGGACTACGTCGGCGATTCGCTCGGCCTCTCGCGACAAGCCGCCGCGACCGATGCGGACGTGATCTTGTTCTGCGGCGTCCATTTCATGGCCGAGACCGCGGCGATCCTCTCGCCCACGAAGACGGTGCTCCTCCCCGACCTCGAAGCCGGCTGCTCGCTCGCTTCGACGATCACGGCCGACGACGTCCGACGGTGGCGCGCCGAGTATCCGAACGCGGTCGTCGTGTCGTACGTGAACACGACGGCCGAGGTGAAGGCCCTCTCCGACTACTGCTGCACGTCGGGGAACGCGGAAGCCGTGATCAACGCGATCCCGGAAGACAAGGAGATCCTGTTCTGTCCGGACATGTTCCTCGGCGCGTACCTCGAGCAGAAGACCGGACGGAAGATGCACATCTGGCTCGGTGAGTGCCACGTCCATGCCGGGATCGATCCGGCCGACATCGGACGCATGCGGGTCGAGCATCCCGATTCGGATCTCCTGATCCATCCCGAGTGCGGCTGCGTGACGCAATGCATGTATCACGTCGGCATGGGCGACATCCCGAGCGACTCGACGCACATCCTTTCGACGGAAGGGATGATCCGTCACGCGAAATCGACATCACGGCGCACACTCGTGGTCGCGACGGAGACGGGGATCCTCCACCGGCTGAAGAAGGAAGTGCCGGACAAGGAGTTCATCGCCGCGACGCCGGGGGCCGTCTGTCAGTACATGAAGCGGATCACGCTGCCGAAGGCCCTGTGGGCGCTCGAGAACCTCGAGCACAAGATCACTGTCCCGCCGGACGTCGCCGCGCAAGCGCGCGGGGCCATCGACCGCATGGTCGCGATCAGCTGAGTTCCCGCTTCACTTTCTTCCAGTCGGAAACCTTCGTCGACAGAAGTGCGTCCGTCACGATCTGGATCCCGCCGACGGCGATGAGGACGCCGCACACCCAGCCCCACGGCGAGAACGGGATGAGCACGAACGGCACGAGCTTCGTGACGACCGCGCCCGAACCGTGCATCACGGCGCGGCGTACCGGCGTCGAGCGGAGATACGTCCCGTAGTCGGTCTTCATGCCGGGACGAGGCGGTGGTGGTCCGCCGAGGAACACGTGCGTGAAACGGATGCCGAGGATGCGTCCGACGACGTAGTGCGTGAGGCTGTGCGTGCCGACGATGATCACGCCTGCACCGACGAGGAAGACCACGGGAACGTCGCGCTTCACACCGAAGACGACCAGCGCGACACCGATCGCGCTCGCAACGGCGAGGCCGGACACTCCCAGCGCCGCGGGCACGCGCAGCTTGACGCCTCGCTCGAAGGCACGGCGGTCGATCGCGGCGGCCCGGTCCGCGTAGCGATCCGCAAGAAAACGGTCGCGACGCATCGCGCTGACCGCCGGCCAGAAGCCCGTCCCTTTGAGAACATCGGCGGCTTCCGCCCTCGTCAGCGCAGCTTCGATCGCAGCGGCATCCATCGCGCGTACTAGCATGCCTCGATGCCGGCGCCCCTTGACTCCATCGATGTCTTCCGTGACTCGTCCGGCATCCCGCACGTGCGCGCGCGGGCGACCCGCGACGCCTTCTTCGGGCAAGGGTTCGTCCATGCGCAGGACCGTTTGTGGCAGATGGTCTACGACCGCCGACGCGCACAGGGACGGCTCTCGGAGTGGGTCGGCGTCCATCCGCCCGTTCAGATCATGGACGTCTTCGCGCGGCGCATGGGTCTCGCCGACGCGGCGCGCCGGGACTACGAGATGTTCGACGACGAGACGCGAAGCGTCCTGCAGGCGTATGCCGACGGTGTGAATGCCTTCATCGCGTCGGACGCACCACTGCCGCGCGAACTCACGCTCCTCGAGATCGATCACGTCGACGAGTGGCAGCCGTGGGACTGCGGCGCCGTGCTGAACGTGCGTCACGTATTGATGGGGAGCTTCGCGTCAAAGCTCTGGCGGCAACGTCTCGTGGACGCGCTCGGTCCCGAAGGTCTCCTCTCCCCCGGTTCGTCGCACGGACGTGACGACCTGCTGATCGTTCCGGTCGGCGCGCGCGAGACACACGACGTGTCGCCGCTCGCCCACGCCGTCGAAGCGGACGGCAGCAACAACTGGGCCGTGCACGGTTCGCGAACCGCGTCCGGCAAACCGCTCGTCGCCGGAGATCCGCACCGTTCGCTCGAAGCTCCGAACGTCTACTACCAGAACCACATCGCGTGTCCGGAGTTCGACGCGATCGGGTTCTCGATGGCCGGCGTGCCCGGGATGTTCCACTTCGGACACAACGAGCGCGTCGCGTGGTGTGTCACGCACGCGATGGCGGACACGCAGGATCTCTACCTCGAACGCGAAGAAGACATCGTCGAAACGCGCAAGGAAACGCTCAGCGTTCGCGGCGGCGACGAGGTGACATTCAATGCGTCACGAACGGAACGGGGGCCGGTCGTCTTCACGGCTCCGCTCATGTCGCTGCGTTGGACGGCCACCGATCGTCCGAACACATCGCTTCGGACGATCCTCCCCACGCTTCGCGCGCGATCCGTGCAGGAGCTCGACGACGTCATGCGCGACTGGGTCGACCCATGCAACAACGTCGTGATGGCCGACGTCGACGGCGGGATCGCGTACCTCTGCCGCGGACGTTTCCCGATCCGTTCGAAGGCGAATGCCTGGACACCGGTTCCGGGATGGACGGGCGAACACGACTGGACGGGTGACGTCCCCTACGACGAGCTCCCGCGCCTGCGCGATCCCGAACAGGGCTACATCGTCACGGCGAACAACCGCATCGTCGGCAATGACTTCCCGTACTACCTCGGGATGGATTACTCGCAGCCCGGACGTGCCGAGCGCATCCTCGACCGCCTCGACGAGCTTCTGGACGCGACGATCGAAGACATGGCGTCGGTGCACGCGGAACGCGTCTCGATGCCGGCGCGGATCCTCGCCGACAAACTGCACGACGGCTTCGACGGAGGGATGGATCCCGATTCACACGATGCGCTCGTCTATTACGCGACGCGCAACGAGCTCGCGGCCGTGCTATGTGAAAACGGCGCGTTCGCGAAGACCGTCGAGAACCCGTACGCGTCGGAAGAGCCCTTGCCCTCGCCCGCGCACTACCGCATACGGACGGCCCTCCCCCGGATGATCGAGACCGTCCCGGACGAAGCGATCGCGGAGGCGAAGCGTCGCGTCCTCACATCGATCGACGAGCGCGCGACATGGGGGGACGTCCATCGCACGAAGACGAAGCACCCGCTCTCACGCCTCTTCCCGGACGAAGCACTCGATCCGCCCGTCGTCGCGATGGGCGGGGACGGCGACACGCCGCAGGCCGGGAGCGAAGAGAAGGGCCTCGGCATCGTCCACTCGTCCGTCGCGCGGTACGCGTTCGACCTCGCGGACTGGGACCGCAGTGGGTGGATCGTCCCGCTCGGATCGTCCGGCGATCCGCGCAGCCCGCACTACGCGGACCAAGCGCAGGACTGGGCGGACGTGAAGCTACGGCCGATGCTCTACAGCTGGGACCAGATCGAAGCCGACGCGGAATCTCGTCAGACGCTCTGATCGAGATATCGCTCGATCGTTTCGACGTTGGCCTGCCAGTTGATCGACGCGATGAATGGCTTGAAACCGAGCGCGTGGTTGATGCCGAGCATCGCGTCGTTCGAATCCGCGTTCCCGGTGCGGATCTGATCGACGCCCGGACGCTCGCGCATGATCCGTTCGAGCATCACGGCCTTCATCCACTTCCCGAGCGCGTGTCCGCGATGGTCGGGATGCACTCCCGTATCACCCTGGTTGACCACCCTCGGTAGAGCGGGGTTCCAGAAGACCTCGCTCAAGCCGACGAGCTCGCCGGTGGCGTCGTGGCGCGCGAACAACACCCAGCGCTCCGTCCCTTCGGCGAGGCCGGACTTCTCGATGTCGCGCATCTGTTCGACCGTCATCTCGGAGTCTTCCACGGCGAGGTCGTCGTGCGGCGCGGTGTTCATGACGTCGAAGGCGCGCACGGCGTGCTCCACGATGTCGTCCGGGAAGGGGCCGTCGATCGTGACGAGCGAGTAGCCCGGCGCGCGGACGGGGCCCTCCTCGATCCATGTCCGGACGAGGCTCTCGTCGACGTCGGCGATCATCAGCCGATTCATGTGCACGCGCTGGCCGACTTCGGCGCCGATGCGACGCGCGAACGCCTCGCCGGACGGGACACGCTCGGTCGTCATCCCGCACATCAGCGTGCGGCCGTCGGCCCTCACGGCATCGAAGACGTGCCGCAGCATCCGTGTTCCGATGCCTCGACGGCGTTTGTCCGAACGCACCGTCACGTCGCACCACGCCATGTGCTTGTTGTCGTTGGCATCGCGCCACCACGCGAAGCCGACGGCGACAAGCGCACCGTCCTCATCGCGGAGCCAGAACTCCCGAAGGATCAGGCTCGCCGGGAAATTGCGAACCTGCGCTTCGGTTCGTTCGATAGGAGTCGGAGGATCGTCCGGCCGGATCTCGCGCTTCGTGAGGTTCTCGAAAGCGTTGATCGCGGCGATGTCCGCCGCCGTCAGCGCTTTGTGATCGATCTCAACGAGCGTCGACATACTTCCTCGCTGCGTCCACGGCGATCTGCCAGTTGATGTCGACGGTGTACGGCTTGAAGCCCAGCGCGTGATTGATGCCGAGCATCGGTTCATTCGAGTCGGCGTTGTGCGTCCGGATGTCGACGACGTCGGGCCACTCATCGAGCACGCGAAGGACGTTCGTCCCCTTCAACCACTTGCCGAGGGCGTGACCGCGATGCGCGGGACGAACCGCGGTCCCCCATTGCGACACGGTGTCTCGAAGTCCGTTCTGGCCGCGCCACATCTCGGTGAAACCGACGAGCTCGCCCGTCGCGTCGTGACGGGCCGCGAGGTAGCGACGCTGTGCGCCCTCCGCGAACAGCAGTTTCTCGAAGTCCCGCATCTCCTCGACGGTGAAGATGTCATCGTCGACCTGCAGGTTCTCGATCGGCGCGGTGTTCATCACGTGCAGGACGTCGACCATCTGATCGATGAGGTCACCCGGAGCCGGTCCGTCCACGGCGATGAGGCTGTAGCCGGGTGCACGCTCTGGACCTTCCGCGACCCACCGTTCGACCATCGCGCGATCGACGTCGGCAAGGACGAGACGGTTCGTGTGTCCGACCATCCCTCGTTCCGCGCCGATCGCGGCGGCGAAATGCTCGCCGGCCGGGACGCGATCCTGCGTGCGGGCGACGAACAGCGTCTTGCCGGCTTCGTCCGCGGCGGCGATCGCCGTCCTCAGCAGCGCCGTGCCGATGCCCTGCCGGCGATGCGCCGGGCTCACCTCGATCTGGAAACCCATGAGGTGCTGGTTGTTCTCGGCACGCTCCCAGTCCGTCGACAAGCGAGCGATCAGCGTTCCGTCCGGCGAGCGAACCGTGAACTCGCGCAGCACGACGTGGGACGGCATGGTCCGGTATTGCACGCGAGCTATCTCATCCGGCAGCAGCGGATCCTCGGGATGCGACTCTTCACGCAGCACGTTCGCGAACGCGTTGAGCTCATGGATCTCCGCGTCCGTCAGGGAGCCGACGTCGATCTCGTCAACGCGCATCGAGGTATGCCTTCACTTTCGCGACGGGGATCTGCCATCCGGTCTCGCTGTAGTACGGCTTGAACCCGAGAGCCTTGTTGATACCGAGCATCGCGTCGTTCGAGTCCGAGTTACCGGTTCGGATCTCGACGATGTCCGTCCACTCGTCGAGAACGCGACGGAGGTTCGCAGCCTTGAGCCACTTGCCGAGGGCGTGGCCGCGATGCTCCGGACGAACCCCGGTACCGCCCTGCCATCCGATCCTCGCGTCTTCGCGCCGGTTGTAGAAGAGCTCGGTGAAGCCCGCGAGCACACCGCTCGCGTCATGACGTGCGGCGATGTACCACCGCTCGCCGCCGACGGCGAAGAACTGCGCCTCGCCGGCGCGCGCTTCTTCGACCGTCACGTGCCAGTCCTCCATGTCGAGATCGTCGCGCGGCGCCGTATTCATCACTTCCCCGAGATCGAGGATCGCCTCGATGAGATCGTCGGGGTACGCGCCATCGATCGTCACGAGGCTGTAGCCCGGCGCGCGACCCGGACCTTCGGCGACCCATCGGTCGATCATCTCCGGGTCGACGTCTGAGAGCAGCAAGCGGTTCGTGTGCGTCCGGATCGCGACTTCCGCTCCCACGCGTTCCGCGAAGGCTCCGCCGTCGGGGACCCGCTCGGTCGACGTGCCCATCAGCATCGTGCGGCCGGCGCGGTCGACGACCTCGACGACCCGCGACAACAGCTCGGTCGCGATGCCGCGCCGACGGTGCTCGGCCAGAACGTTGAGGCCGACCTGCGCGAGGTGAGCGTTCTCTTCCGCGGTGAACCACACGGCTTGGCCGCTCCCGATGAGTCGTCCGTCGGAACGCGCCCAGAATTCGTTGATCACGACGTGTTCCGGGATCGCCCGCATCGCGGTCATCGCGATATCGAGCGGCGTCGGAGGGTCCTCCGGATGCGATTCGGCCCGGCAGGCATTGTTGAAGTCGTTCGCTTCCGCGATCTCCGCATCGGTGAGCGCGCGTACGTCGATCACTTCGATGACAACGTCGGATAGAGATGTGCGCAACGTATTTTCCTCCCCGCGAGGAAGGACAGCGTATCAGGCGCGGATGAAGCTGAAGTGCGGTGCCAGGAAGAAGTAACCGACGAAGGCGATCGCGTCGCCCGCGAAGTGCGCCACCAGCGGTGTCACGATGCGTCCGGTCTTCTGGAAGATCCGGCCGAGGACGAGGCCGACGACGAACTCCACGAAGAACGCGTCCCAGCCCTGGTAGAGGTGATACGAGCCGCGCAGCGCGCAGCTCACCGCGAGCGCCGGCCAGTCCGACCAACCGAGATCCTTCAGTCGGCGAAGCAGGTACGCGTTGACGATCATCTCCTCGGCGACGGCGGTCTGCGCCGAATCGAGGAAGAACAGAACGATGGACGATACGTGCGCGTCCGTGTTCACCGGGATCAGCGCATGGATCGGCAGGTTCAGCGCGTGCCCGGCGTCCGAAAGGCCGACCGCGATCGCAACAGCCCCGAGCGCCAGCCCGAGTCCGAACCACACGTCACGCTGCCGGTAGTCGAGACCGAGTTCCTCGATGCTTCGTCCCGAGCGGCGGAAGAGATGGATGACGAGCAGTACCGGGATGTAGGGCAGAACATCTGCGATGACCTGGTTCGCGTAGTTGAACGGATCGAAGTGCGACGGGTAGGACGAAACCGCCACCGGCGAACGCGACGCCGTGTGGAGTGTCAGGTACGCGAACTGCACGAGCGCGTACGCGACCCACGCGAAAGCCGACAGGCCGAGAACGATGAAGATCTCGTTCCGGACGGCGCGACGGTCAGAAACGAGGGGCTTCGCGGTAGCGTCCGTAGACATCCGCCATCGCTTGCGCGATCTCCCCTACCGTCGCGTAGCAGCGCGTCGCGTCGAGGATGTAGTCGATGAGATTGTCGCCGCCGCGCGAGGCGTCGGTGAGGCGAGCGAGCGCCTTCGCGCACGCGTCGTGATCCCGGTCTTTGCGCAGGCGATTCGTCTCTTCGACCGCACGATCCTCGACCTCCTGACCGATGCGGAGGAACTCCGGCGCCTCTTGCACCGATTCCGTGAAGGCGTTCACGCCGACCTGGATCATGCGCTCGGCATCGAAACGCTTCTGCTGCCGGTACGCCGCCTCCGCGATCTCCATCTGGAAGTAGCCGTCGTCGATGCCACGGAGGCACCCCTCGAGCATCGAGCCTTCACCGATCTTCTCGATGCGCTTGAAGTACTCCTCGGCTTCCTCTTCGATGCGGTCTGTGAGGGATTCGACGAAGTGCGACCCGCCCAGCGGATCGATGACGGACGCAACACCGGATTCGTGGGCGATGATCTGCTGCGTGCGAAGCGCGATCTCGACGTTTTCCTGCGACGGGAGCGCGTAGACCTCGTCCAACGAATTGGTGTGAAGCGACTGCGCGCCGCCGATCACGCCGGCGAGCGCTTCCAGTGCCGTACGGACGACGTTGTTGTACGGCTGTTGCAGCGTCAGCGAGCAGCCCGCGGTCTGGACGTGGAAGCGGCACTGCATCGCCTTCGGGTTGCGCGCCCCATACCGTTCCTTCATCCAGCGCGCCCAGATGCGACGCGCCGCGCGGAACTTCGCGATCTCCTCGAAGAAGTCGATATGCGAGTTGAAGAAGAACGAGAGCTGAGGGCCGAAGATGTCCACGTCGAGGCCGCGCGCGAGTCCGAGCTCGACGTAGGCGAAGCCGTCGGCAAGCGTGAAGGCGAGTTCTTGCGCGGCCGTCGATCCGGCCTCGCGGATGTGATAGCCGGAGACGGAGATCGGGTGATACCGCGGCATGTGATCCGCGCAGTACTCCATCATGTCGCCGATGAGCCGCATGTGCGGACGCGGTGGGTACACCCACTCCTTCTGAGCGATGTACTCCTTCAGGATGTCCGTCTGGCACGTGCCGTCGAGCCGGTCGAGCGCGACGCCTTGCTCTCCCGCGCAGGCGACGTAGTAGCAGAAGAGCGTCGCAGCGGGCCCGGAGATCGTCTGCGAGACCGACACCTTGTCGAGCGGGATGCCGTCGAAGAGCGTCTCCATGTCCTTCAGTGATGCGACGGACGCACCACACCGGCCGACCTCGCCGAGCGTGAGTGGGTCGTCCGGATCGCGACCCATGAGCGTCGGCATGTCGTAGGCGACGGAGAGGCCCGTTTGGCCTTGGTCGAGCAGGAAGTGGAAGCGCTCGTTCGTGTCCTTCGCGGATCCGAACCCCGCGAACTGGCGCATCGTCCACAGACGCCCGCGGTGCCCGGACGTGTACACGCCGCGCGTGTACGGATACTCACCCGGGAAGCCGACCGTCGCGTCGTAATCGCGGTCGCGATCGTCGAGCGGGGTGTAGAGCGGCTTCAGCGGGATGCCGGAGATCGTTTCGAAGTCGGCGTCGCGCTCGGGTGCTTCCTCGTAACGCTTCTGCCAGTCGAGCGCGCGCTTCTCGTCCGTCATGGACCCAGGCTACCGGGCGTCACGCCCAAATAGTTCGTCGATGAAGGGTTCGTCCGCGCCGCCGTATTCGGCGAGATGGACAAAGCGCCGGTAACCGAGGCTCTCCGTCCCGAGCAGCGAACCGAGCCAGCGGCTCACCTCGACGAAGTCGACCGATTTCGCTTTGATCATCTCCGCGATGTCGACCCAATCCTTCGGCCGCGAGTACATCGCCTTCAGAACGAGAAGATCGGTGCAGTCGAGGACCGGTATCGAGATGTCGGCGAACGGAACCACTCGCACGCGCGATGCCGCAGCTTCGTGGAAGGGATGGTCGTTGAAGAAGAGATCGATGGCCGTGTCGTCCCAGTAGAGCCGAACTTGGGCGCGCGCCAGAACAGATGCACGATCCGACGCCGTTCGGTCGACGCCATCTGGAAGTGCCTCGAAAACGACGTCGACGCGATCCTTCGGGACGAAGACGTTGACATCGACGTCGATCGTCGCGCGCGGCTCTTCGATGCAATAGCCAAGCGCGATGGCACCGCCGATGGCATGTGGGATCGCTGCCCCGTCGAGCTTCGCATGCACCTCGACGAGAGCTTCGAGAACGGACTTCAAGCGTGCAGCCCCGGGAACGTCAGTTCACCCCGACGCTTGTGCGGGATCGCATCCGCGAGTCGCAGCAGCTGCGGGATGATCGAGCCAGCCCGGACGATGTCCGGCCCGGCACGCGAAACGGTCAGACGGAACCCCGCCGCAGCCAGGATCTGAGACAAGGCCTTCGAACTCGGATCTCGCCGGCCCCGTTCGTATGCCGACAGCACCGAATGCGGGATCCCGGCTCGTCTCGCGAGCTCGAGCTGCTTGAGTCCGGTGGCTCGGCGAGCAGCCAGGATGAGTCGGGACGCCTCCGTTCCCATGGCTCGATTGTAGCGTATCCGCTACATCTAGCCGACCTTCGCCGACTGGCCTCCGTCGACCGGCAGCAGGACGCCGGTGATGAACTTCGCTTCGTCCGACGCGAGGAAGAGGGCCGCGTTCGCGACATCCCACGCCGTTCCCTGCTTGCCGAGGAGCGGCACCTGCGAATCGCGCAGCTGCGCGTAATCGCGGCGGTCCATGCCGGTGGCGCGGGCCATGGCGTCGACGGCCATCGGCGTGTCCATCAGCCCGGGAAGGATCGCGTTGACCCGGACGCCGTACTTCGCGTTCGCGATCGCGAGCTGCTCCGTGAGCGCGTTCACACCGGCCTTGCTGACTTTGTAGGCGAGCAGCGGGACGGAACAGACGGACGCAACCGACGAGATATTGATGATCGCGCCCGCACGTTGATCACGCATCACCGGGAGCGCCGCCTTGCACGTGTTGAACATCGCGGTGAGGTTCACGTCGATGATCCGGTGCCACGCTTCCTCGCTGACGTTCGCGATGTTGCCGTCGCCGGCGCCGATACCGACGTTGTTGTGCAGGACGTCGATCCGTCCGTAGGTGTCGATGGTCGCCTTCACGATCGCTGCGCATGCTTCCGGATCGGTGACGTCGGCCTCGAACGAGAAGGCGTCACCGTCCACCATCGTCTCGGTCTCCTTCGCGGAGTCGAGGCGGCGGTCGACGAGAACGACCTTCGCGCCCTCGCGCGCGAATGTGATCGCGGTCGCGCGTCCGTTGCCCATCGTCTCGCCGGGGGTCTGTCCCGCGCCGACGACGATCGCCACTTTGCCTTCGAGCCTCATACGTCTCCGAGTCCGAATCGTGCGAGCAAGGACTTGGCGGCCGAGTATGGGTCGAGCTTCCGCGCCAGCACGTCGTCGACGAGCGTCTCGAGCACGTGCGGCCCTGCTGCCTCTTCGAGGTGCGCCTTCAGCCGCTCCCCCACGATCTCGCGGATCTCGAACGCGAACCGTTCGCGACGGCGCGCCTCCAAGCGACCGTCGGAGCGCAGGTGCGCTTCGTGCAACCTGATCGACTCCCACAGCTCGTCGAGACCCGTTCCTTCGGCGGCGCTCGTCACGACGACCGGGGGCGTCCAGGACGGATCTCGTCCCGGCCCCATCTCGAGCATCCCGCGGAGATCGCGCGCGACCTCGCTCGTCCCGTCCTTGTCGGCCTTGTTCACGCAGAAGATGTCCGCAACTTCGAGGATCCCGGCCTTCGCCGCCTGGATCGCGTCGCCCATCCCCGGCGCGAGCACGACGATCGTCGTGTCCGCTTGCCGCGCGACTTCGACTTCCGATTGCCCGACGCCGACGGTTTCGACGACCACGAATTTCAGGCCGGACGCCTCGAGGACCCGCATGGCCTCAGGAACCGCGAGGGACAGGCCGCCGAGGTGCCCGCGTGTCGCCATCGACCGGATGAAGACCTGATCGTCGAGCGAGTGCGAGCCCATGCGCACACGGTCGCCGAGCAACGCGCCGCCGGAGAACGGTGAGGTCGGATCCACGGCGATCACGCCGACGGACAGGTCGGCGGCGCGGATGCGCTGGATCAGTCCGTCGATGAGCGTCGACTTGCCGGCACCGGGAGCGCCCGTGATGCCGACGGTCGAAGCGTGTCCCGTCAGCGGGTACACCTCACGGATGGCTTCGGACGCTTCCGGTGATCCGTCCTCGACGAGCGAGATCAGTCGCGCGACGGCGCGGCGATCGCCCGCTTTGAGGCCCTCGACGAGCTCAGCGACCTTCATCGACGAATTCGGCGGGGATCCTTGCCGCGAGTGACACCAATACCGCGACGGCTTTCTTGTTCTGGTCGATCTTCTTCAGATCGCCTTTCAAACGGAGCTTGCCCTGCACCATCGCTTTCGTCGGCTCGAGACGTCCGCCGAGCACTTCCCTCCAGCGCGAGTACGGCGCTCGCACGACGAACGCGGCACGGTCGCCTTCGTCCGGCGAAACGGTGCGCGCCTGACGACAGATGCCGCGCGCGAGATCGAGCCAATGCCAGACGTCGAGATGCAGTCCTTTGTCGGGTTCGGCTTCGATCACGAACGTGACATCGCCTTCCCAGTCGGTGGCCGCGATGCGGAATTCGGCGGACATGTTGATCGCGTCCTTGTACGCCTGCAGCCACTCCTCGCTCGGGTAGACGGCCATCAGGCCGGCACCCGCGCGTCGATGCGCTCGATCGTTGCGCCGAGCGATGTCAGCTTCTGTTCGAAGTGCTCGTACCGGCGATCGATGTGGATGATGTCCGAGACCTGCGTACGTCCGCGCGCCGCCAGTCCCGCGATGACGAGGGCTGCGCCGGCGCTGACGTCGGACGCACGTACCTCGGCCCCCGTGAGCTCCCGCACACCTCGCACAACGCAATAGTGCCGTTCGACGCGAACGTTCGCACCCATCCGCGCGAGCTCGTCGACGTGGAAGAACCGCGCGTCGTAGACGTTCTCCGTGATGATCGATGTGCCGTCGGCGAGCGTCAGCATGACCATGGCCATCGGTTGCAGGTCGGTCGGGAAGCCCGGGTACGGCAGCGTCGAGATGTCGACGTGATGCGCACGGCCGTCCGATCGGATCCGGACGCTCGTTTCGCCGACGTCGATGTCCTGTCCCGCTTCGACGAGCGTTTCGAGCACGAGGTCGAGGTGATCCGGACGCATGTCGCGCACCGTCACCTCGCCGCCCGTCGTCGCCGCGGCGAACAAGAAGGTCGCGGCTTCGAGACGATCGGGCATCACGTCGTATGTCGTCGGTTGAAGCGCGTCGACGCCTTCGACCTCGATCGTCGACGTGCCCGCGCCTTCGATCTTCGCGCCCATCTTCGTCAGCATCTCGGCGAGATCGCATATCTCGGGTTCGCGCGATGCGTTTTCGATGATGGTTCGTCCTTCCGCGAGCGTCGCCGCCATCATCAACGTCTCGGTCGCGCCGTGGCTCGGGTAGTCGATGTGGCTGAGGCGCGCGCCTTTCAACTTCGAGCAGGACGCTTCGACGAATCCGTGCGCGACCTTGATGTCGGCCCCCATGAGCTCGAGGCCGCGGAGGTGATGGTCGATCGGACGCGGCCCGAGGAAGTCACCGCCGGGCAACGCGACCTTCGCGCGGCCCATCCGCGCGAGCAGAGGGCCGAGCACGGCCGTCGACGCGCGCATCCTGCTCACGAGTTCGTAGGGGGCCTCGTAGCCGAGCTCCTCCGGAACGGTCACGCCGACGACCCCGGGCTCCCAGTCCACGCGGACGCCGAGACGCTCGAGCACCTCACCGAACCACCGCATGTCGGCGATGTTCGCGATGCGGTTGATCGTGGTCGTCCCCGGGGCGAGCAGCGCTCCGGCCAGCAGCTTCAGTGCGCTGTTCTTCGTCGCGCCGGACACGGCGACCTCGCCGTGGAGGGGCGAGGAGCCCGTGATCAGATAGGCGTCGCTCACGGTTGCAGCGTAGCGGTCGCGGAAGTCATAGGCCCCGTGTAGCCTACGGCGCGATGCACCGCCGCCAGCGCCTGCTCGCCGCCGTCACCGGCCTCGTCCTCGCCGCCGGGCTGCCGACCGCCCTCGTGCCGCGGACGGCCGTGACCCACGCGCCGCAGGCGAAGGGCGTGTTCATCGAGATCCCGATCACCGCGCCACCCGCTTCGGCACCTCTCGCGCGCGATGCCGCACCGAGTGCTCCGTCCGCCCAGCAGCCCCATTACGTCCACACGGCGGCGCCGGTTCCGGCGGCCGGGGTCGTCCAAGACGGTCCGGGCATCCGCAGCGTCGACGCCGACGCGTTCAATGATCCGTTCGGCGGCGCCGCGCCTGGGAGCGCGGACAGCGGACCGTGCGCGAAAGCGTCGACGTGTCCCGACTTCCAGCTCCGTCCGGCGCGCTGGCCCACCGACAAGAACGGCACGGCGACCATCAACTGGAAGTTCAACGACGATGGACGACGCGCCGTGCGCGCGCCCGCCGGACTGCTCGAGAACGCGGTGAGCGCCGCGATGTCGCAGTGGAGCCATTGGGATTCGAACGTCGTCTTCCGCTACCAGGGCCTGACCACCGCCGCGTTCGGCGCGACCGGGAAGGACGGCAGCTGCGCGGACGGCACGAACGTCGTCACGTGGGACAAATTCGATTCCGACATCATCGCGATGGCCGGCGTATGCACCGACGACGCGGGCAAGGTCGTGCGCGACGCGGACCTCGCACTGAACGTGACCTACCACTGGGAGAACATCACCGGCACGCCGTCGACGCGGCACTCGATCGACATAACGTCGATCGTGACGCACGAGCTCGGTCACTGGCTCGGTCTGCTCGACCTCGACTCACCGCAGGACGTACACCAGACGATGTCCGGCTACGCCGGCTATGGCGAGACGAACAAGCGGACGCCCGCACTCGGCGACATCATGGGCGTCCAGAAGCTGTTCCCGTGCGGGCCGGGCGACTCGTGTCCCCGTACGGGGATCGCCGACGATTAGCGCGACGCGTCGTCACGACGCGACGGCGCACGAACAACGCAGCGACGACGAACAGCAACACGGCCAAGAGCCTCAGCCCGCCGAAGCCCCCGCGCGTCACGAGGACGACCTGCTGCGTCGCGTCGACGGTTCGAGCGCCGTCGTTCGCGGCTAACCGCAGCGTGTAGGACTTCCCTCCGGCGACGAGCTTGCGATCGGGCACAAGCGAGATCGAACGCTCCCCGGCGTCGAACACTGCGCGCTTCGTCGCGATGGTCCTTCCGTCACGCACGATCGACGCCGTGACGACGGCCGACTTCGGCAGGACGAACCCGACGTCGACGGTGCTCGCTTTCGGCGGATCGATGAGGACGCTGCCCGGGACGCGCAGACCGGTGAGCACGAGGGGCAGCGCATACCCGGATGGAGGCTCGACGGACATCGACCGGATCCCCGTGGTCGAGATCGCCCACTCGCCGACCGTACCGCCCGAGATCGCTCCGTCCGGTGTCGACACGGTGAAGGCGCCGTCGCCGCTGACGGCGAGCTCACCCCGGTCGGTCGCAACGGCGACGCGGATGATGCTCTGCCCGGTCCATCCCGTGGGACGAAGCCCGTGGTAGTACGCGCCGAGGATCTGCGAGTACGACTGCCCGGCGTCGGCGCGCCCTTTCGCGCCCCACTGGCTCATACCGACACCGTGGCCGTAACCGATGCCGTCGACGCGGAAACCGTCCGACGTCTTCGAGATCCCGAACCGCGATGACGGAAGCGTTTGGGGCAGCAGGAGTCCGTCGTTCCGCGTTTCCGGGAACGAGTTCGGGAAGTCGCGCGGAGCCACGTCACTGACGACGGTGCTGAAACGCGCGGCCGACATGTCAACGTGGCCGTTGCTCGTGGTGACGGTCACCTTGTTCGCGTCGATGGTCGAGGAGATCGCGCTGATCGCTCCCCGGAGACCGATCGCGTCGTGCAAGATCTGCTGCATCTGCGCCGTCGTGAAGCGGGCCGTCCACGTGTGAAGCGGCGACACCTTGTCGTAGGGATCGGCGGTCGATCGCAGGTACGGACGCGGTCCGTCCGAGGGAAACACCGTGTCGTTCGAGAGGGTGCGCCCGCCGTCCGAGGAGTGGTAGCGCGTGAGCGCCGGCTTTCCCCTGTAGAGGAGCACCTGCCCGGCCGTGGCGCGAACGGCGTCCGCCCAGCGGCGTCCGTTGCGCGCTTCGGTCGTCGCGAGGCCGTCGTAGACCTGGCAATCCGTCGTCGCGCAGACGTCGTACCCGAACTTCTGCCAGTGCCCGCTCTCGAGCTCCCACAACGCGTACGTACGCGCGGCGACGGCTTGTGCTTTGAGCGCTTCCATCGGCCAGTTCGGCGGGACTTCGCGGATCCCGGCGACGTATTCGTCGAGCGAAAGCGTGTTGATCACCGTGAGACCGCGGCTCGCGCGTCGCACCTGGATCGCACCGTCGTAGTCGCCGAGATCGGCGAGCGTGAGCGTCGTTCCGTCCTTCGGGGCGAACGTGATCGGCGCCGCGATCGGACCTGAGATCGCCGCGTGCGCCGAAGACGCGAAGGCGACCGGCGCGATCGCCACGAGCGCCGCTGCGAGCAATCGCCGCATGGAGGGCGCCAGGCTACCGGACGCTAAGGACCCGGTGTGCGCTCCCCGCGCGTGACGATCCAGGCGAGCGACCCGACGATCGTGCACGTGATGCCGAGGAAGATCACGAGCTCCGCGAGCGCGATCGGGAGCGGCGCGCCGTGCCCGATCGTGGCGGCCCCGACGACGACCCCGATGCCGAGGACGAAGAGGAGCACGCCGAGAGGAAGGAGGGCCCGCGCGGCACGCTTCACGTACGTGAACGGGTGGTAACGGACGCGTTAGCTCGCGTCGGCATCGACGAATGCCGCGATCTGGCCGCCGTGCTCGCGGATGTGCGAAAGATTCACGTCGAGAAGCTCGCGGAGCGTCTTCCCGGCGTGCGGGTGATGCGGCGGACACCGCTCGGCCAGCTGTTCGGGCGTCAGGGACGAGATCACATCGCGGGCGCGATCACGCCCATAGTCGAGATAGCGAAGCAGCAGCTCGCGAGGGTAAACCGGATCGGGGAACTTCGCCGTGCCGAACTCGTTGATCGGATCCTCCTCGACGCCCCCGCGGATGTAGTCGGGGGTCTCGAACGATGCCATGTTCGTCGTAACGTAGAAGTCGAGATAGAACAGGCAGTGGTACGCCACCACCCAGATCGCGGAGAAGATCTGGATCGTTTCGTCCGTGCGCCCCGGTTCGGGTTCGCCGTTCATCGGCCAGATCCAGGGATCCGTCCGCTTGACCTCCCACACGCTCGCACCCCAGAGGTCATCGGGACACGCGCGCAGCGCCGATTCGAGACGGTCTATGGCGTCGTCGAAGGCGACGACGAGCTCCTGCATCAGCCGGCGATGAGGCCCGCCGCGCCTGCGGTACGGAGGCGCGCTTCGGAACGTTGCAGCAGCTCCCACGCTTCGGCCGTGTGTCCGGCGCGCAGGGCGGCTTCGCATTCGTCGCGGTTGCGGCGCGCTTCCGCGATGTCGATCTCGCCCGCGAGCTCGGCCGCGGTTCCAAGGATCGTCACCTTGTCCTCGAACACCTGCAGGAAACCGCCGTGAACGGCGAAGAAGTGCTCGTTCGATTCGTCCTGCACCTTGACGGTGCCGTGCTTCAGCGTCCCGAGGAACGGAGCGTGACCGGGCATGATGCCGACCTCGCCGCCCTCGGGACGAGCGGAGACGAAGTTCGCTTCACCCGCCCAGAGCTCGCGCTCCGGCGTGACGACATGGACGTCGAGAGCCACTAGACCTCGCTCATCTCCTTCGCCTTCGCCACGACTTCGTCGATGTTTCCGACCATGTAGAAGGCCTGCTCCGGGATGTCGTCGAACTCGCCTTCGCAGAGGCGTCCGAAGTTGTCGACGCACTCGTCGAGCGGCACGGACTTGCCGGGGATGCCCGTGTAGACCTCGGCGACGATCATCGGCTGCGACAGGAATTTCTCGATCTTGCGGGCGCGCGACACGATGACCTTGTCCTCTTCGGAGAGCTCGTCGATACCGAGGATCGCGATGATGTCCTGCAGATCCTTGTAGCGCTGCAGGATCTCCTGCACGCGCCGCGCCACCTTGTAGTGATCCTCGGACACGAGACCCGGCTGCAGGATGCGCGACGTCGAGTCGAGCGGGTCGACCGCGGGGTAGATGCCTTTGTCGACGATCTCCCGCTTGAGCACCGTCGTCGCGTCGAGGTGCGCGAACGTCGCGTGCGGCGCCGGGTCGGTGATGTCGTCCGCTGGGACGTACACCGCTTGCAGTGACGTGATCGAACGCCCACGCGTCGAGGTGATCCGCTCCTGGAGCTCACCCATCTCCTCGGTGAGCGTCGGCTGGTAACCGACAGCCGAAGGCATACGTCCGAGGAGCGTCGATACCTCGGAACCAGCCTGGGAGAAGCGGAAGATGTTGTCGATGAAGAGCAGCACGTCCTGACGCTCGACGTCCCGGAAATACTCCGCGATCGTGAGCGCGGACAGTCCGACGCGAAGCCGGACGCCCGGTGGTTCGTCCATCTGACCGAACACGAGCGCGGTCTTGTCGAGAACGCCCGCTTCCTTCATCTCGATCCAGAGGTCGTTGCCTTCGCGCGTGCGCTCGCCCACACCCGCGAACATCGACACACCACCGTGGAGAAGCGCGAACCGCGCGATCATCTCCTTGATGACGACGGTCTTGCCGACGCCGGCGCCGCCGAACATCCCGACCTTGCCGCCCTGCACGTACGGCTCGAGGAGGTCGATGACCTTGAGGCCGGTCTCGAGCATCTGGGTGCGCGGCTCGAGGTCGCTGAACTCGGGCGGATCGCGGTGGATCGGCCACTCCTGTTTGATCTCGACCTTCGGTCCCTTGTCGATGACCTCGCCGACGACGTTGAGGACGCGGCCGAGGATCTCTTTGCCGACGGGAACCTGGATCGCCGAACCCGTATTGACGACGCGCGCCCCCCGCTCGAGGCCGTCCGTCGGCTGGAGGCAGATCGCGCGAACGCGGTTGTGGCCGATGTGGGCGGCGACTTCGGCTGTGATGACGTTGCGCTGTCCCTCGACGCCTTCACGCCGGATCTTCAAGGCGTAGTCGATCTCGGGAAGCGCTTCGGGCGCGAACTCGGCGTCGATGACCGGACCGATCACCGTCACGACTCGTCCGACGAGCGACTTGTCGCTCTCAGCGACCTTCTGCAGTGCGTCCCACTCGTCGTTCTCTTGCTGTTCGATCGTCCAAGAATCTCCAGTCAGTGTCATGGCTCTACACTCCTGCTTTGTCTCTGAGGGCTTCGGCACCGCCGACGATGTCGGCGATCTCTGCGGTGATCTCCGCTTGGCGCGCCTGGTTCATGACACGCGTCAGGTGTGAGATCAGATCTTCTGCGTTCTCGGTCGCTGCACTCATCGCACGTCGACGAGCGGCATGCTCGGACGCCGCCGACTCCAGCATCGCGTGGTAGATGCGCATCTCGACGTACCGAGGAAGCAGCTCGGCGAGCAGCTCCGTGGGCGCCGGCTCGAACTCGAACAGCGGCGGGAACGCACGCCCGCCTTCGACGGCTTCCTGTTTCACGGGCAGCAGCTGGATCATGTCCGGACGCTGCACCAGCAATGATTCGAACCTCGTCATCACGAGTTGCGCCGAACGGATCTTCCCCGAATCGAAGTCTTCGATGAGCTTGTCGGCGATCTTCTTCGCGTCCTCATAGCTCGGACGGTCCGAGAAGCCGCTCCACTGCGCTTCGAGAGGGACGCGGCGGAACCGGAAGGCAGAGATCGCCTTGCGCCCGATCGCGTAGGTGACCGCGCCGTCACCGGCGCTTCGGCGCGTACGCTCCGCCAGTCGCAGCGCGTTCGCGTTATAGGCGCCCGCGAGACCGCGGTCGGCGGTGATGACGACGACACCGTCACCGCCCGTCTCCCTCGTTTCGAGAAGTGGGTGTTCGAGCTTCTCCGCGGTTGCGGCGAGGTCGCGGATCATCCGATCGATCGCTTCCGAGTACGGGCGAGCTTCTCGCACGCGGCGTTCGGCGCGCATGATGCGCGACGCGGAGATGAGCTCCATCGCCTTCGTGATCTTCTTCGTCGACTCGATCGAGCGGATGCGTCGTTGGATGACGCGAAGCTTCGCTCCCACTGCTACTCCTTAGGACGTTGTTGCTTCGGCGGTATGTGTCGTCTGGAAGCCGGCTTTGAACTCCTCGACGGCCTTCTGCAACTGCTCGCGCAGTTCGTCGGGGAACTTGCCGTCGGAGGCGATGCGGCTCGGGATGTCCGGATAGCGCGCGTGGACGAACTCGACCAGTCCGGCCTCGAATCGCTTCACGTCGCCGACGGGGATCTCGTCGATCAAACCCTCGGTACCCGCGAAGATCGCGATGACTTCGTCCTCGATCGGGACCGGCGAGTACTGCGGCTGCTTGAGGATCTCGACGAGCCGCTGGCCGCGCGCGATCTGTAGCTGCGACGCGCGGTCGAGGTCGGAACCGAATCCCGCGAACGCTTCGAGCTCGCGGAACTGCGCGAGGTCGAGGCGGAGTCGTCCTCCGACCTTCTTCATGGCGTCGACCTGGGCCGCCGTACCGACGCGCGACACGGACGTACCGACGTTGATCGCCGGACGAACCCCGGCGAAGAACAGGTCGGTCTCGAGGAAGATCTGCCCATCGGTGATGGAGATGACATTCGTCGGGATGTAGCCCGAGATGTCGCCGCCCTTCGTCTCGACGATCGGGAGCGCGGTGAGCGAACCGGCGCCGAGGTCGTCCGAGAGCTTCGCCGAGCGCTCGAGCAGGCGAGAGTGCAGGTAGAAGACGTCGCCCGGGACCGCCTCACGGCCCGGCGGGCGGCGAAGGAGGAGCGAGATCTGGCGGTACGCATCCGCCTGCTTCGACAGGTCGTCGTAGACGACGAGCGCGTGCTCTCCCTTGTACATCCAGTGCGAACCGAGCGCGCAACCCGCGTACGGCGCGAGGTAGCGGAAGGGCGCCGGGTCGGCTGCGTCCGCGACGACGACCACTGTGTACTCGAGTGCGCCCTCTTCTTCGAGCTTCGCAACGACGGACGCGACCGACGATGCCTTCTGGCCTACCGCGACGTAGATGCACTTGATCTGGTTCGGGGTACCCCAGTACTGACGCTGGTTGATGATCGCGTCGATGCACACCGTCGACTTGCCGGTTTGCCGGTCGCCGATGACGAGCTCGCGCTGACCTCGACCGACCGGCGTCATCGAGTCGATCGCTTTGATGCCCGTCATGAGCGGCTCGAACACCGACTGCCGTTCGACGACCGAGGGCGCTTGGATCTCGAGCGCGCGGAACGTCTCTTCTTGGATCGGACCTTTGTCGTCGATCGGACGACCGAGCGCATCCACCACACGTCCGAGGAACCCGTCGCCGACCGGGACGGAGAGGACGCGGCGCGTCTCGCGCACCGGGTCGTTCTCCTGGAGGAGCTGAGCCTCGCCGAGGATGATCGCGCCGATCTCGTTCTCTTCGAGGTTGAACGCGAGACCGAGCAGGTCGTGCGGGAACTCGAGGAGTTCGAGCGCCATGCAGTGCGGGAGCCCGGCGATGCGCGCGATACCGTCGCCGGTTTCGAGCACGCGTCCGACCTCTTCGATGCCGGCTTCCGGCTTGTACGACTCGATCTGTTTGCGTAGAGCGGACGCGATGTCGTCCGGCGAGATCCGAAGATCCGTCATCCTTAGTCTCCTGTCCGAGCGAGTGCTTCCTGGAGGTCCTGCAGCCGACGGCGCACCGTCGCGTCGATGACCTGGTCACCGACCTTCGCGTAGACGCCGCCGACGACGGACGGGTCGACGACCACCTTCACATCGACGCGCTTACCCGTTGCTTTCCCGAGCGACTCGGCGAGACGCTTCTGCGTGTCGTTATCGAGATCGACGGCGGTCCGCACCTCGGCAAGGACGCTGTTCTGCGCCTCCGCCGCGAGTTCGGACAGCGAGTTCACGATGTCGGAGAGCTCACGCGCGCGACCCTGCGAGACGACGAATTCGAGGATGTGTTTGGTCTGCGGGAGCGCGCCGTCGCCGAGGATCTCGTCGATCACGGATAGCTTGCGCTCCGTCGGGATCGCGATGTCCGTGAGTGCGCCGCGCAGGTCGTTGTTCTGCTCGACGGCTTTCGCGAACGTGAACAGTTCGTCCGACACGCGCGCGAGCTGACCCTCCGCTTCCGCGATCTGGAATAAAGCGGTGGCGTAGCCGCGGATGAGCTCGCTCTGTGCCATCAGTTGTTGCTCCCGTTGCCGGTCTGCGAGATGAACTGCTCAACGAGCTGACGCTGCGCGGCCGGATCCGAGAGCTCTTTGCCGAGCACGCGGGTCGCGGCCTCGATCGAGAGGTCGGCCATCGTGCGACGCAGGTCGTCGAACGCGCGCTGGCGTTCTTGCGCGGCGTCCGAGCGCGCCTTCTCGAGGATCTGACGTGCTTCGTCCTCGGCCCTCGCGATGCGCTCGCGCCGGGTGGCTTCGATCGACTCGTTCGCTTCGCGGACGATGCGGTCGGCCTCGGCGCGCGCGTCCGCGATGCGGCGGTCGTACTCCTCGCGCTTGCTCTCCGCTTCGAGACGCGACTGCTCGGCGCGTTCGAGCTCACCGCGGATCGCCTGCTCGCGCGCGTCGAGGCCCTTACGCAGGGCCGGGAACGCGAATTTCGCGAGCACGGCGAACAGGACGACGAACGCGATCAGCGCCCAGATGAACTCGTCCAGCTTGGGCAGGACGAGTCCCGTCGAGCTTGGTTCTGCTGCTGCCAAGAAAAGTAGGGCGTGCATCGTCCGCTCCTTAGTGGATCAGGAAGAAGAGCACGAATCCGAGGAGCGCGAGCGCCTCGGCAAGTGCGAACCCGATGAACATGATCGGCCGGACGAGACCCGCCGCCTCGGGCTGACGCGCGATCGCCTGGATCGCATTGCCGAACACGAGACCGATACCGATGCCCGGACCGATCGCGGCGAGGCCGTATACGAGCCCCTTGCCGATGGCAGCGACGCTGATCGTCGTCCCTGCCGCTTGTGCCAACAGCATGTGCATCCTTGCCTCCTTTTAGTGAGCCGGGTGAAGCGACTCGTCGATGTACACCGCGGTCAAGATCGTGATGATGAACGCCTGGATGAAGGCGATGAAGAACTCGAAACCCGTGAGGACGATCGCCAGGAGGATCGGGAAGATCGACATCCCGCGAAGGATGTTGTTGTGTCCGCCGATGAGGAAGTACGTGCTCGCGAGGAAGAAGATCGTGAGCATCACGTGGCCGGCCATCATGTTGGCGAAGAGTCGGACGGCGAGGGTGATCGGCCGGAAGATGAACTTCGACACGAGTTCGATCGGCGTGAGGATCACGTAGAGGAAGACCGGCACCCCGGGCGGGAACGCGGTGTCCTTGAAGTAGTGGTACACGCCCTGCTTCCTGATCCCGACGAAGTTGAAGATCAGGTACGCCATCAGCGAGAAAAGCGCGGGCACCGCCATGAAGCTCGTCAGCGGGACCTGCACGCCGGGCACGATCTCCATGAAGTTCATCACGAAGACGAAGAAGAACACCGCCGTGAGGTACGGCATGAACTTGTCGCCGTCCGGGCCGATCGTCTGCAGGACTATGTTCTCGCGCACCGCGTCGATCGCCGCCTCCATCATGTTCTGCAACTTGCCGGGCACGACCGCCGGCCGGCGGAAGGCCGCGATGAACAGCGCGCAGAGCGCGAAGCTCAGCACGAACATCACCAACGTGAGGTAGGTGAAGTGGAACACGACCGGCCCGACCTTGAACGGGTGGATCAGCGATCTGTAGGTGAACAGCTCGTTGATATCCGGGACGGTGAATGCGGGCCCTGCAGCGAGATTCATCGTGTCCTCCAGCTAGGTACGTAGCTCCCACGGGCGTAACTGAGGCACTCGGCCGAAAGCGTCACGACGAGCGCGGCACAGAAGCTGAGCGCGAGCACCGGCGGGACGACCCACGACAGAGTCGAAAGCGTTCCGAACAGACCGAGCATCACGGCCATGCGCACGACGAACACCGCGTAGCCGACGCCGACGACCTTCGTCGAAAGCGTGGGCGACCAACCGGTCGAAAGCGCGGCGGCGAGGTGGTTGCCGGCCACGAGGGCGACGCCGATCGCGGCGGACAAGGCGCCGCGCTCGCCCGCGACGAGGGCGCCGACGGCGACCGCCACGACGGCGAGCGGCGCGAGCGCGAGGAAGCCCTTGCGCATCAGATGCAGCTCATGCCGCATGGTGGCTGTCCTCCGGAAACTCGAAGCGCACGGACGTCGGAGCGTCCCGGAAGTACTGGACGTAGATCAGGTAGACCGCGGCGAAGTTCCCGAGGAAGGCGCCGATCGCGAACAGGAGCGGCCACGTGCCGAACACGTGGTCGAGGAGCGCGCCGATCCCGCCCCACACCAAGATCCCGGCAACGAGCGTGCAGGCCGCCGTCCAGCCCTGATCGGCCCCTGCCCAATTGGGGTTGCGTCCCCGCCGTCTTGCCGCAAGCACGGCGGGAAGCCTACGGGGCGCCGCTGAGGTGTGTCGAACCCCGTCAGGACTTTGTGAATTCATGCACAAAGTATATCGTTTTGGTAGAGAGTCGCGCTAGCCCATCTCATCGCCGGAGACCCCCGAACTCGCCGCCGCTTCGCCGCTCGACCCCCACAGGCGGGGAGCAAGGGTGAGAAGCACGATCGTCCCGATCGCGAAGGCGAACGCGAGGACGAAACGACCCGACGGGATCGTCCCGGCGACGACGAGACCAACGGCGAGGACGAGCGCCCAGCAATACATCACGAGCACGGCGCGACGATGCGTGTGACCGAGCTCGAGCAACCGGTAGTGGATGTGCTGATCGCGCTCCCCCACGGTGATCGGTTGGCCCTTGCGCATCCGGTCGATCGTCACGAGCACGAAATTGCCGAGCGGCAACGCGAGGAACACGATCGGCGTGAACACGAGCGGCAAACCGAGCCGCCCGCCCGCCGAACCGGGTCCGGAGAATCGTCCGATCATCGAGATCGTCGCGCCCGCGCAGAAGAACCCCAGCGGGTAGGCGCCGGTGTCTCCCATGAAGATGCGCGCGGGGTTGAAGTTGAACGGCAGGAAGCCGATGCACGCACCGACGAGCGCGACCGCGACGAGCGGCGCGAGCGGATCCGGGCCGAGGAATTGCGCCGGGAGCCGCGTCGAATAGACGAACAGCGCGCCGGACGCGATCGCGGTGAGGCCCGCGGCGAGACCGTCGAGACCGTCGATGTAGTTCACGGCGTTCGTCAGTAGGACGATCCACACCATCGTCAGCACCGCCGAGATGTCGGGGGACAGCGAGATCGTTCCGATCACCGGCAACCAGAAGAAGCTCATCTGGATGCCGGAGAGATAGAGGATGCCGGCCGCGAAGAATTCGCCGGCGAGCCGCGCCGGACGGGACAGATCGTGATGGTCGTCGAGGATCCCGATGAACATCACGATGAGTCCGCCGAAGAGCAGCCCGAACATCTCGCTGAAGTGGAACGCGCCGCGGAGCGACGACACCGCCATCGCCGCCGCGATCCCGATGCCGAACGCGAAGTAGATCGCCACGCCGCCGTACGTCGGCGTCGGTGCGTGATGCACCTTGCGGTCGACGGGGACGTCGTATCCGCCGAGTCGAACGACGATCGCGCGCACGATCGGCGTCAGAACGAGCGCGGCGGCGGCGGCGACACCGCCGACGATGTAATAGGAGACAGACATCTAGCGGTCCCGCGCCATGGCGCCGGGCGCCATCGTGCCTAGCTGCGGGACTTCGCTCGGGTCCGGCTCGCCGGACGCTTCCCGCGCGCCGCCGTGCGCTTCGGCGCGATCGGCGTGACGACCTCCGGCCCCCGGAGCAACGTGATCACGTCGGCGGCGAGGGCTTCCATCGCCTTCGCGAGCGCGTCCCACGCCTCGGGGCCCTTGCCGGTCGGGTCGATGAGGTTCAGCTCCTGCGGACGGATCCCGCCCCAGAAGCCGTAGTCCGCACGTGCGCGCTTGCGGAGCGCATGAGCCTGGACCACTTTGTCCCGCATCTCCGCGAGCTTGTTCGGAAAGAGGATCGGAGGACGAACCGGCGCTCGTTTCGCCCAGTGCACGAACTCCTTGATCGTGAAAGCTTTGTCCCATGCCTGCGGGACGAGGCTCCAGATGTACGAGATCTGATCCCACGACATCGCGAGGATGAGATCGGGGTCGTCGCAGTTGTGCGGCTGCAGTTGTGTCGCGCGGTGTTCGCCCAGATCGAAGCCGAGCACGGCCGCCGCCGAGAGCGCTTCGTGACGTACCTTCGCGCCGTCCGCAGCTTCGGTACCCGCGGAATCGATGTGCCAGACGATGCCGTCCTTGTCGTTCGCAACGGCCGCGCGGGCGCACGCGACAGCGAGCGGGCTACGAGCGTCGTTGCCCTCGCAAACGAACAGGAGTTTGAAGTGAGAAGCCGCCATCGCGTTAGCGGCAAAACTGTATCACCCGTGTTCAAATCGACTCCGCGCTAACAGACTTGACGCGATCGAGCGAGATCGGGCCTTCGCGCAGCAACCGCGGTTCGTCCGATGTCATGTCGATAACGGTTGAACCTGTACCGACGATCGTCCCTCCGTCGATGTACACCGCGATCGCGTCGCCGAACAGATCGCGGATCGCATCGAGCGTGTCGGGCGTCGCTTCGCCCGAACGGTTCGCGCTGGACGCAGCAACCGGGCCGGACCGTTCGAGCACGGCCCGCGTTGCCGAGTTGTCCGGAACACGAACACCGACCGTCCCGTCCTTCACGACGGCGGACGGCGT
>JAICYB010000053.1 GCA_025934435.1 Actinomycetes bacterium
AACGCCGCGCGTCCGCCTCCGATGCGGTGCGACGTGGCCCCAAAAAACGCAGAAACGCCGCACGTGGCGACGTTTTCTGCATCCCCTTCGCACGAGGTGCCTCGAAGTCGGTCGGTAAGACGACGCCGCGGACGAAGAAGTTCGCTACCGCGACCAGAAGACGCAGATCTTGTCCGCGCCGGCGGTACGGAACCCCGATGCCCGCAGCGCGTCGGCGACCGCGGTCGGTGCGTTCGGGTCGCTGCACGCTGCGACGACGTCGAGTGTGCGGAGCGCGGACGTGATCGCCGCCGGTGCGACGTACTGACCGTCGAGCGCCCGTCCGAGGGCGAGGCGCGGCGCGCCGTCGAACTTCGTACCGGTCATCCGCATGAGCAGCTTCGTGTACTGGATCCGGACATCGGCCGCATGCGTCGTCGTCGAGACCTGAGGCACGACGTCGGCGACGCGCCGGCTCGCGGCGACGTCGCCGCGATGATCGGCAAGCCGGACGAGTCGCTCCGCCGCGTGAAGGACGAGGGGCTCGACGTCCCACGACGGTGCCGCGATCTGGTTCGCCGGCGACGCGCCCAGCACGGCGCGGGGCTGCGAGGCGAGGATCCCGAGCGCAAGAACCGTCACGACGAGGCACACCGCCAGTCCGCGGACGCCACCGAAACGCCGCATCGAATCTGCCGCCAGTCCGGCGACGGCGGGCACCGGGATCGCCCACGCGAAGCGCCAGAGGACGGAGCCGACGCCCACGGTTCCGGCGAGACGCGCGAACACCGGCGAGAAAAGGACGAGAACGGCGAGCACCGCCACGCCTACCCCGATCCTGATCGTCCGGTCGTTGATGAACGCCCATCCCGCGAGCGCGACGAGCGATGAAACGAGAAGGATCCGTCCGGCTCCCATCGACTGCGACCACGTTGCGGCGACGCCGGTCGGGAACGTGCCCTTGATTCCAACGTGGCTCACGGTTCGGACGGCGAACTCGCCGACGACGAGTGCAAGAAGCGGATATACGACGGCGATAACGTTCCCGCCGATCTTGCGGACGTCTACACGCCGGTCTTCGTAGACGGCGGTGAGGGCTCCGGCGCCGACCACCAAGGGCGCGACGAAGGCACCGGTCGACGTAAGGCCGATCGCGGCGATGCCGCCGAGTGTCATGCAGACGAGCGATGAACGTGAAGCCGTCTTCGCGTGATTCGCGACGTGCGTCCACAGCCACGCGACGAGGAAGAAGAGGAGCACCGCTTTGCCTTCGGCCGCGCGCCGGAGCGCGAAGTCGGTCCAGCCGCGAACGTTCGTCTGAAGCAGGACGAACGCGACCGCGACGATCGTCGCGAACAGCGCGGATCGCGCCCGCGCTCCGCGTGCGAGGCGCCATACGGCCAGAACGCCGAGAGCCCCGAACAGTGGGCCGAGGACGAGGTAGTACAGCGTTCGCGCGTCGATCGGTATCGCGGCGGCGATCGATCCGACCATCGCTTCGTAGGACGCGAGATTGTCCACCGGTTGCGTCGTGGGGTAGCGCTGGTTGGCGTACAGGGTGTCCTTCGTCGGGAACGGTCCGTCGTGCTGCTGCACGTAGAGGGCGCGGTTGACGTAGTAGGCGTCGTCGCCGTTCGGAGCGCGCACCACGGCGATCGCGAAAGCGAAGGCGATCGCGAGAACGATCACAGCGACGATCTCGAGCAGGCGCACGCCCGGAGCTTCCGGCCAGCTCTTCGGCCGGACGGCCGTGATCAGTCCGGCGACGACGGCGACGACCGCGACGATCCAGAACGCCGGGCCGCCGACGAAGTGGTTGAGCGCGACCGCGACGAGCGCGATGCCCGCCACGATCAACGGGCCGACCAGACCGATGCCTGTTTCGACATCGCCATCCGCCGCCGGCGTGTCCGGGGCGGCGCGCTGTCGCCAGACGACGACCGCGATAACCCCGAACACGACGAACAACGCCATCGCGAGATCGCGCGACAGATGGAAGATCAGCGCGAGGTGGTACGAGACCGTCCAGATGGCGATCGCCCCGACGGCGACATCCAGCGTGATGTCGATCGCGTGGGTCAACGCGGACGCGTTCGGTCGGTGCATCGCGCCAAAGGGTACGAGACGGCGCGGACGAGGCTGTTCTGTGACGCCGCCTGAGCCTGTTACTACCATGGCTCGATGGCTCTCAACGGCGCGTCGGTCGCCGTCCTGATCCCCGCCTACAACGAGGAGCGGCAGATCGGGGCGGTCTTGGAATCGATGCCCTCGTATGTCGATGAAGTGCTCGTCGTGAACGACGGCAGCAAGGACAACACGGCGGGAGTCGTGGAAGCGCGCGCCGCCATCGACTCACGCGTCAGTCTCATCAACCTCGAGCGCAATAAAGGAGTCGGTGCCGCGACGGCGACGGCGTGTATCTGGGCGCGGAGCCGCCGGCACGAGGTCGCCGTCTTAGTGGACGGCGACGGCCAGATGGCGTGGGAAGACCTCGAGCACCTCGTGCGTCCGATCGCCGACGGTCGCGCGGATCTCACGAAAGGCAACCGCCTCCTATCCCCGAGCGACTGGGGACGCATCCCGAAGATCCGCTTGCTCGGCAACGCGGCGCTCAGCCTGCTGACGAAGATCGCGTCGGGCTATTGGGCGATCGCCGACTCGCAGTCCGGTTACATGGCGCTTTCTCGGTACGCCCTCGAAAACATCCAGTGGGAAGAGCTCTACCACTCGTACGGACGTCCGAACGACATCCTGGTACGCGCCAACACGGCAAATTGCCGCGTCGCCGACATCCCGATCCGTCCGGTGTACGGGGTGGGCGAGCGCTCGTCGATGAAGGTCGGCAAGGTCATCTTCAGCATCGCCTTCCTGCTCTTCCGGCGATTCTGGTGGCGGTTGTTCCACAAGTACATCCTTCGTGACTTCCATCCTTTGGTGTTCTTCTATCTCCTGTCGATCTTCTCGTTCGTTCTCTCGGTACCGCTCCTCGTCTACGTGTTGAGCGTGTTCGTCGAAACCGCGCGGCTCCCACCGATCGCGACGTTGTCGCTCGCGTTCCTCGGCGTGACGTGTCTCAACTCGCTGTTCTTCGCGTTCTGGATGGACATGCAAGTGAACGCGCCGCTCGCGGTGCGTCCGAATGAAGTGTTCGCGATACGACGTGAGATCTCGATCGAGAACGAATTCGCTCCCGAGCTCCCGAAAACCGAAGAGCTGCGAGCCGTCTCGCAACCGGACGAATAGGCTGGCGCTGATCACGTGAAACAGGTCTTCAGGAGAGTCATCGACCGTCGTGGTCGTGTCGTCGTGCTCGAGTTACCGGTCCCTCATCTCGGCGCCGACCAGATCCTCGTGCAGAACCACTTCTCGATGATCAGCTCGGGGACGGAGACCGGGACGGTTTCGCGAACGCCGATCGAGCTCGCGAAACAAACCCTTTCCGATCCGTGGATGCGCCATCTCGTGAAGCAGACGGTCTTCTCGGCGGGGATCTCGAAGACCGCGCAACGCGTCTGGTACGAGATGGTCGCGCCGCGTGAGATCGGATACAGCGGCGCGGGAACCGTCCTCGCCGTCGGCGGCAACGTCGAAGGGTTCCGTGTCGGACAGCCCGTTGCGTATGCGGCGAGCGGACACGGCGAGGTGGTCGCGCCGAGCGTGAACCACATCGTGCCCGTTCCCGATCACGTCGACCTCAAGCAAGCGTCGTTCGTGACGCTCGGCGGCATAGCGACGCAAGCGTTACGACGCGCGGAGATCCAGTTCGGCGAGACGATCGTGGTGTACGGACTCGGGCTCGTCGGTCAGGTGTGCGCGCGTATCGCACGCGCCGCCGGCTGCCGCGTGATCGGTGTCGACGTGCATCCGCAAGCGAACGAGGTCGCGCTCGACGGCGGCGCGGAGCTCGCGCTCGACGCGCGTGACCCGGACTGGAAGCGGCGCGTCCTCGAGCACACGGGCAAACACGGAGCGGACGCGACGATCATCTGCGCCGCATCGGATTCGTCCGAGATCATCAACTCGGCGATGGAGGTGACGCGTCGACAGGGGCGCGTCGTCGTTGTCGGGTACGTGAAGCTCGACATCCACCCGAAGAACTTCCTCTACAACGAGATCGACCTTCGCTATTCGCGTGCGTACGGGCCCGGGTCCTACGACACGTCGTATGAGAAGGGCCGCGTGGATTACCCCTTCGGCTACGTCCGCTGGACGGAGAACCGCAATCTCGCGGAGTTCATCGAGCTGATCGCCACCGGTGCGGTATCGCTCGAAGCGCTGATCGGCGATGTGTACCCGATCGATCGTGTGCAGGACGCGTTCGACGACATCCGCGCCGGCAAGCTCGCGGGACGCGCGGCGCTCATCGCCTACGACGACGCGCCGGATGAGCGTCGGACGATCCACCGCCACGGACGTCCGAAGCGCGAGGGCAAGGTCGGCATCGGCTTGATCGGTTGCGGCAACCACTTCCTGAGCGAGCTGCTGCCGCCGCTGCGGAAGATGAAGAACGTCGACATCCGCTCGATCGTGTCCGCGACCGGCCGCACCGCGTCGATCGTGGCGCCGAAGCTCGACGCCGCCACGATCACGACGGACGTCGACGAAGCGCTCGCCGACGCCGACACCGACGCCGTGATGATCAGCTCGACGCACGCGGAGCATCACGAACACATCACGAAGTCGATCGCGGCCGGGAAGTCGATCTTCGTCGAGAAGCCGATGGTCACGACGCTCGAGGACTTCCGCGACGTCGCCCGGCTGATGGACGCATCACCGGTGCTCTTCACGCTCGGGCTCAACCGCCGCTACTCGCCGGCCATCACGAAACTCCGCGCGTCGATCGAAGGTCCGATCGACGCCGTGGAGTACGTCATCGCGCAGCAGTACATCCCGCCCGAACACTGGTCCATCGATCCGGTCGACGGCGGAGGACGTCTCGTCGGTGAAGCCGAGCACTTCATCGATCTCTGCAACGTCCTCATCGGCCGCGCGCCGCGGAGCGTCGATGCGCGGATCCTCGGCGCGCCGCCGGAAGACGTCCGCACGCTCGCGAACTTCGCGATCACGCTGCACTACGACGGCGGTGTCGCGAACATCGTCTTCAGCGAGAGCGGCGCTCCCGGCTTCCCGCGCGAACGGATCACAGCCTTCGGCCGCGGACAGATCGCGATCCTCGACGACTTCGACACGCTCACCGTGCACGCGAAGCGCGTGAAGAAGCCCAAGACGTCCTCCGGACGGTCGATGGGACACGCCGAAGAGGTGGAAGCCTTCGTCAAGGCACTCGCGGGCGAGCCGAACAACATGCTGACGTGGGACGACGCGGCCCTCGCGACGACGTGCATGTTCGGTGCCGTCGAGAGCATCCGAACGGGCCAAGTCGTCGAGATCGACGAGTTCGCGCGGACGCTGCGCGCGCCCGACGACGGAGATCTGTGACGCAGACGCTGAAGCGGCTCCAACCGTGGATCGCGACTGTCATCGGCATCGGCCTCATCGCGGTTGGGGTCAGGTGGATCGGCGTCCACAAACTCGCCGACGCGTTCGCGCGACAGTCGCCCGCTCGCGTGGCGATCGCGTTCGTCGCGATCGCCCTCTCGACGGTGCTCGGTGCGTGGAACGTCTACCGCATCGCGGAGCTACGCTCCTTTCTCACGTTCCGCGCATTCCTCCCGATCTTCTGGCGATCGTGGGCGATCGGCCTCACGATCCCGGGTCAGGTCGGCGACATGGCGTCGACCGTCTGGCAGCTCCGCGGACGCAGCGGCAATCTGTCGTTCCTCACCGGACGCCTGATCGCCGACAAGATCGTGAGCATCGGCGTGATCGCATTCGTCGCCTCGCTGTTGCCGGCGCTCATCGGTCACACCACGTTTCCGGAGTCGGCGATCGCGCCGGCCGTCGTGGTGATCGGTTTCGCCGTCGGCTTCGTCCTCGCGCGGACCTTCACCTCGAAGCTTGGGACGAAACAACGCGGACGATGGCGAACGAGGGCTGAAGCTGTTGCGCACGCCGCTGCCGCGCCGGGTTCGTTCATCGCGGTGAACGCGGTGATCACCTGCGCGAAGCTCTTGCTCACGGGCATCGCGTACTTCGTCCTTCTGGGGGCAGCTCATCCGTCGCTCCGTAGCTTCATCGTGGTTCTCGCGATCACGCAGGGGGCCGGACTCGTCGCGTACATCCCCGTCAGCATCAACGGGCTCGGCACGGTCGAGCTCTCAGCCGTGAAGCTCTTCGACCTCGCCGGATACGCGGCGGCGGACGTGCTCGCGTCCTACGTCCTTCTTCGTGCTGCGTCGCTCGCCGCAGCATGGCTCGGCGTCGGGGCGATCGCCATCCGTCGGTCGTTCCTGCGACGTGACGCCGAACGCGCCGACGTCGCCGTCGAAGATCCGACGCGCGCCGTGCGATGAACCTGCGCAACAAGATCCGCGACCGCTTTTCGGACGGATCCCTCGCGCGGTTCGTGATCTTCATGAACAAGGTCAGTGGCAATTGGCTGAATCGTCCGCTGTACGGGAAGGCGAAGTTCAACGAGGACGGGCTCGTCACGGCGCATCACCCGACGTTCGAGGACGACGAACGATTCGTGTCCGCCTATGAGAAGGGACGGGCCACCGGTTCGTGGCCGCACGGAGACCTGAGATGGCGCGCGCACGTGCTCTGCTGGGCGGCGTCGCGCGGTGCCGCGCTGGATGGAGATTTCGTCGAATGCGGCGTCAACCGCGGAGGATCGGCCCTCACGGTGATGAACTACGTCGATTTCGAGCGCCTCGGCAAGCGGTTCTACTTGCTCGACACGTACGAAGGTCTCGTTGCCGAACAGTTGAGCGACGAGGAGCGCAGGGCGGGACTCCGCGGTGGCGGCTACGAACCGTGTTACGAAGCGGTCGTTCGAACGTTCGCGCCGTTCGGCGACGCCGTACGGATCATCCGGGGCGCCGTCCCGTCCACGCTCGGGGAGGTGGACACGCAGCGCATCGCGTTCCTGTCGATCGACATGAACGCGCGTGAGCCCGAGATCGCGGCCGCCGAATGCTTCTGGGACCGTCTGGTTCCGGGCGCTGCGATGGTGCTCGACGACTACGGATGGCGGAAACACGCCGCGCAACGGCTGGCATTCGACGAGTTTGCGCTGAAGCGGTCCGTCCCGTTGCTTGCTTTGCCGACGGGACAGGGACTTATCCTGAAACCCCACTGATGCAGAGCGCGAACGAGGCCGAGAGGCCGGGCGCGGTGCGCGCATTCTTCGATCTGATCGCGGAAGTGTTCGTGTCCGGACTACCGCAAGATCCGGCGAGCATGCGCGTCAAGCGCGCGGCGATGCGCGCCCGCGGCGCGCGCGTCGGCAAGCGTCTGAAGATCTGGCGACGCGTGTGGATCGACGACCTCCGGCGCGTGAGCTTCGGCGACGAAGTCACGATCGGGCACGGCGCGATGCTCGTGTGCGGCGGCGGCGGCGAGATCACCGTCGGCAACCGAGTCATGATCGGGCACGGCGCGCAGATCATCAGCAGCGGGCATCGCATCCCGGACGACCCCGCGCAGCCCATGCGTTGGTCGGGGCCGGAGAGCGAGCCGATCTCGATCGAGGACGACGCGTGGATCGGCGCGGGCGCGATCGTCCTGCCCGGTGTGACGGTCGCCGAAGGCGCCATCGTCGGCGCGGGTGCCGTCGTGACATGCGACGTGCCGGCGAACGCGGTCGTCGTCGGTAATCCGGCGCGTGTGGTGCGTACGCGCGGCTAGCTACTTCATGGCTTCGATCATCATGTGCCACCCGATCGCGTGACCGAGCGTGCGCTGCAGGCTCGTCGGGAGCTTCGTCGGGAGCGGGCCGAACCCGAACGTGAATGGGTAGTCCTTCGTGACCGAGACGCGACTGAAGTCCGCGAAGAGGTGCTCCACGCCGCGTTCGGAGAACGTGTAGTTCACGGGGCTGTCGTTCCCATCGCGAGACTCGTACGGGAGCCGGAACGCTCGATGGATCGCGTTCACGAGTGAGTACTTCGCGTAGAGCATGATGAGCGCGGTGCCCCCCGGCTTCAACACACGGCGCACTTCGCGGACGGCCTGATCGATGTGCGGCGTGTGGTGCAGCACGCCGAACGAGTACACGACGTCGAATGACTCGTCCGGGAAATCGAGCCCTTCTGCATTCGCGACGCGGAAGTCGATGGACACATCACGCCGCGCGGCGAAGGTTTTCGCGATCTCGATCGCCTCGCTCGTGAGGTCGACCGCCGTGACGTCGAACCCGCACTTCGCGAGCTGGATGCTGTCGACGCCGATCCCGCAGCCGATCTCGAGAAGCCGTCCGTGGCTCCCCCGGAGCGACTCGAACAGGCGCACGAGGTGGTAGTGCCATCGGTAGCGTCGCTGCTCGATCTCGTCGAAGTACGTTTCGGAACCGCGCGATGCGTCCGTGTAGTACTCGTTGTTGACGTGCGACGACCAGAAGGCTTTGACGTCATCGACGCTCGTCTCTCGGCGCTTCGGGGTCATGGGCGGTGAGCGTAGTCGTCCGCGGGAGCCTTCGACAACGAATCGATGAAGATCTCGTGCCAGAGCTCGACGCCGATCATCTGCCACAGCATGAAGTAGTGCCAGCGGAGGCGGTTGTGCGGCTTCGCGCGCATGACGGCGCGGACGAACTCGGGGTTGAAGATTCCGGTGCGGCGCAGGCGTTCCGCCGAGAGGTATTCCTCGGCCATCGGCCGCAGATCCTTCGAGTACTGCATCACGGGGTCGAAGGTGAATCCCCACTTGGGCTTCGTGAGCACGCGGTCGGGGATGATGCCGACGAGCGCCTTCTTCAACAAGCCTTTGAGGCCGCCGGCGAAACGGAGCTCGTCGGGGATCGTCGACGCGAAGCGAACGAGCTCGAGGTCGAGGAGCGGGACCCGTGATTCGACGGAGTGCGCCATCGACATCGTGTCCTCGTTGTGCAACAGGTCGTAGATCATCTTCGTCGAGAACTCGGCGTGCAGAGCTTGTGCCTCGATCGGTGATCCGTCCGCGAAGTAGATGTCGAAGTGTTCGCGCGTCCGCGCCGTCAGCCGCTCCGCGAACTCGGGTGTGTAGACGCGGCGGATGAGTGACGCGTCGAAGTCCCAGGCGTTACGCAGCAGCAGGTACGCCTTCGCGTTGTCGCCGGCGGAAGCCGCGAAGTCGAGCTCGCGACGGTAAAGATCGCTACCGGGCCGGCCGGGGAGCATCTTCGCGAGGAGGCCCGCGCCGGGCCCGACGAGGCCGTTCCGCACGAAACGACCCTTGGAGAAGTACGAGTAGAAGTCGTATCCGGCGAACAGCTCGTCGCCGCCGAGGCCGGACAACACGACCTTCACGTGCTCGCCGATGTAGCGGTGGAGCAGATACAGCTGCAGCGAGTTGACCTTCGGTTCCTCGGTGTGGCGGATGGCGTCGCGCAGATGACGCAGCGCCGGCTCGTGCAGGACGAGCTCGTGATGGTCTGTCCCGAAGGTCTCGGCGACGAAGCGCGCGTCGTCCAGTTCGTCGGTCGGCTCGTCGAATCCGAGGCTGAAGGTGCGGAGCCGTTCGGTCGTCGCTTCGCTCGCGAGCGCGACGATCGAGCTCGAATCGATGCCGCCGGAAAGCGAGACACCGAGCGGTACGTCCGAAAGGAGCTGGCGGCGCACCGCGGCGGCGTAGTGATGACGGATGCCGTCGATCGCGGACGTTTCCGTCATCGCGCGATCGGGTGTCCACGCAAAGGACGTGTAGGAGTAGGTGCGGATCCCGTCCGGCCCCGCTTCGAGGACGTGGCCGGGGAGCAGTCGTTCGATCCCACGGAACATCGTCTTCCCGCCCGGGATGTATCGGACATTCATCGTGAGATGCAGGCTCGCTTCGTCCAATTCGGCGCCGACCAGACCACTCGCGAGAACGGCCTTCGCCTCCGAACCGAACGCGAGCTTGCCGCCGGACGCCGCGTACACCACCGGTTTCACGCCGAGCGGATCGCGCACCAGGAACAGCGTCTGTTTCGTCCGGTCGTAGAGCGCGAACGCGAAGATGCCGTTCAGACGGCGGGCGCAGGAGATCCCTTCGTCTTCGTACAGGTGCGCGACGACTTCCGTGTCGCAATGCGTTGTGAGCGTGTGACCGCGCGCGAGGACGTGCTCCCGGAGCTCGGGATAGTTGTACGTCTCGCCGTTGTATACGACGACGATCGAGCGGTCCTCGTTGAACATCGGTTGTATCCCGCCGGCGACGTCCTGGATCGCGAGACGCCGGTTGCCGAGGTGGATGTTCGCCTCGTCGAAGAAACCGTCGCCGTCGGGTCCCCGGTGCGCGATGGTAGCGGCCATCGCGCGAACGAGGGCATCGTCGCCGAATCCCTTCGTCCCGACGATCCCGCACATCGTTAGAAACCCGACTCGAAGTACTTGATCATCCACCCCGTCACGTCGACCTTGTCGTCGAGCAAGCGCCGCCGCGCTTCGCCCCCGTACGTCCGGGGACCGCGATGGAAGTACGAATCGATCGCTTCGACGGCACGGTCGTAGTCATCCGGCCGCACATGGCGGACGAGGCCGTAGCGCTGCTCCTCGTCGTCGGTATAGCCGCGACCGGTCTTGGCGATGAACACAGCGGGCACCCCGAGTACGGCGGATTCGCTCGCCATCGTGGCCGACTCACCGACGAACATCTGCGAGAACGCCATCAGGTCATGGACGTCTTCGACCGGCCCGGTGATCGCGCGATCCGCGAGTGACGACGGGAGCGGCGCCTCCGACGAGATGAACACGCGACCGCGCTGCGCGAGCCGTTCGACGAGGTCCTGCTTCTGTTCCGGACTCAGCGCGATCTCGTGACGGTCGTGGAGCGCTTGCCACGAAACGAACCGCACGATCGAGAATGGTTCGTCCGCGCGAACGCCGAAGGCCGCGAGCTTGCTTTCGTCCGGCGTGAACCGCGCGGGATGGAGATACGCGAGCTCGTGGTAGCCGGCGTAGGTCAGATGCCGTCCCCGGACGCGACCCTGGTAGCAGTCCGGCGTCACGACGCTTCTCGCGAGCGGGTAGACCCAGGTATTCGTGTGGACGGCGAACTCCGTGTCGTAGAACACGACCGCCGGTTTGCGCTTGAGCTTGCCGGCGAGCGCGATCGCCGGGCCCCCGATGGCGGTCAAGACGTCGGGACGGAACTCCCGCATGACGCGGAGCACACCACGCGTGTGCTGCAGGAGATCCTTCGGTCCGGCGCGCCCGCTCGGACCCTGCGTCGTGAGATGACGGTAGGGAAGCCCGTAGGCGTCGAGCAGTTCGAGCGAACGATCCTTCGCGCGCGCGGTGATGAGCATGTCGTGGCCGCGCGATTGCATCTCGTCGTGGAAGTTCCGGAAGAAGTGGACGTGTGCGGGATGCATCACGTCGATCAGTACGCGCACGAGCGCTAGGAACTCGCCGCCGGACGGCGCGCGTTCGCGAGCAGTCCGGCGCCCCAGCGCGGTTGCGAGAACTGACCGGGGTACGACACCGCGTGGAGTATCGGTGCGACGAGCGCGTACGCGACTTTGTTCTCCTGGTTCGCGCCGCTGATCTTGTACGAGATGTTGTTCGTGAGGTTCTCGAGGACGCCGTAGGTGAATCGCGACCGGACGTCCTCGAAACCGGCTTCCCGCAACTTCGAGACGAGCTCTTCTTCGTGATAGCCGGGTCGCACGTGCCCCGGCACGTCGAAGTTCACGGTCTTCTTGAGGACGGGCCACCGCCGGTAGTACGACGGGGTATGCAGCACGAGCGTTCCACCGGGGTGTAAAGCGTTCCGCAACACCGTCATGGCGCGGACGTCGTCTTGGACGTGCTCCATGTTGTCGACGCTCACGACGAGATCGAAGCGATCGTTGAACGTGAGTGCCGTGACGTCACCGAGCTCGAACTGCACGTTCGTGATGCCGGCCGCACGAGCGATCGCCGTGGCTCGCTCGACCAGCTCGGGTTCGATATCGACGCCCGTCACCTGCGCTTCCGGGTGCATCTTGGCGAGCTCCATCGCGAAGACGCCGGTTCCGCAACCGGCGTCGAGGATCGTCCCGTAGTGTCCGCGCGTCTGCGGCAGGATGCGGCGCATACGGATGCGCAGCCCGTTCGCCGGCGCGCCGAGCACGCGCACATACGTGCGCTCGAATCGCCCGAGCTGCGGGTCGAGCGAGAGCTGCGAGCCGCGCAGTCCCTTCATCGCCCGGACGCCTCGACGTATGTCGCGAGCGCCAGCGACATCCACGCCTGACACCAGCGGAGCTCGCGGATCTTCGTCCGCATGCCGCGGCGCTTCTGGTAGTAGAACCAGCCGCTGCGCGGGTCCCACATGTTCGCGAGCGTCCACCGGAGCACCTTCGCCGCCATCGGCATCCGGCGGTGAAGCGAGAACGTGATGATCCCTTGTGCGGCGCCGTGTATGTCGTACGGATACTGCTGATCGCTCATGAACCGAGGGGCTCCGTCCGGCTCGAACAAGCGCTCCTCGTAGAAGCGGATGCCCTTGGCGTACGCGCCGTCGAACTCGTTCGATCCGGACGAATCGCCGTACTGCGCGATCGCGTCGAGGATGAATCCGGTGTGATAGTTGTCGTGCGTGATGCGGCTCGCCGACGGAGGTTCGGCGTAGAACCACGCTCCTTCGTCCGTCTGTTTCGAAACCACGTAGCGGACGAGGCGCCCGGCTTCGTGCATCAGCGACGCATCGCCGACGAGCGAGGCGAGCTTCGCGGTGAACGCGCCGGCGAGTGCCGACACGTCCATCACGATCCACGTGATGTCGTCGCGCGGCACGTAGGACACGCACCGGTGCGCATCGTCGGTGAAGAGCGTCTTCGGCGCGTCGAGCAGGAAGGTCGCGACATTTCTCGCCGCTTCGAGGTAGTGCGCATCGTGCAGCGTTTCGTAGGCGTCGAGGAGCGCTTGTCCCACGAACGACGTCACGACGCGATTCGGGAAGTTGCGCGGGGCAAAGAAGCCGCCGTCCTGCCACGGATAGGGATAGCCCCACGAAAGTCCTGGGAAGCCGCCCGACGGATGATCGAGAAGCTCGCCGAGCAGCATGCGCGCTTCGTCGGCGTCCCGCTCGGCCCCCGTGACCCGGAAGCGGGCGAGGAGTGCCCGCGCGAAGAGCGAGTGTCCCTTCGGATTGACGGCCCTCCGCACCCCGATCAGCGGACGGACATGGAGTGGGCTCCGCATCACGGTCTGGATCGCGATCAGGCGGCGGAGCCTCGAATCGCCGGCCAGCGCTTCGAGCCACGGTGCGTTGAGCGCGTCGTGCTTCGAGTACCCGCGGTAGCTGATGTCCCGAGCCGTCTGGAGCACCCGTTCGAGCACGTCGAGGCACTCGGTGGGCGTCGGTGTGGTCAGCGTCTTCACGGTCGTTTCGAAGCTTAGCGCCCCCCATCTGGCACGCTGAGGCGGTGTGAACAGGCCGTTCCGTGAGCAGATCGAGGAGCTGAAGGCGGCTCGCCGCGAGCTGCGGGGGAGCCTGAAGCTCCGGGCGGCTCTCGACTCGTTCGAGATCTCGGTCGATGGACGCACCTGTCTCGACGTCGGTGCGTCCACCGGCGGGTTCACGACGGTCCTCCTCGAGCGTGGTGCCGCGAGGGTCTACGCCGTGGACGTCGGCCACGGGCAGCTCCTCGGCTCGCTACGTCAAGACGCGCGGGTCGTGAACCTCGAGAACACGAACATCGCGGAAGCGGTCATCGACGAGCCGGTCGATCTCGTGACGATCGATGTGTCGTATCTGTCGCTCTCTGAAGCGGTGAGGCAGCTCGCGCGCTTCACCTTCGTCGAGGGAGCAGATCTCGTCGGTCTCGTCAAGCCGATGTTCGAGCTCCGGCTCGCGACGGCGCCGACGGACGAAGCGACGCTCGACGATGCCGTGCAACGCGCGAAGGCGGGGATCGTGGCAGCTGGATGGGGGATCGTTTCGTCGATGACGTCACCCGTGCGCGGAAACAAAGGATCGATCGAAGGCTTCGTCCACGCGAGTGTGTAAAAGGACGCAGCGAGCGCGACTCGAGTCGTTTAGGTTCTCCTCGGAGCGCTCGGCGGCGCAATCGTGCGACGACGATCTGGATGGCACGGATCAGGGGGACTTTCTTGAGAAGCCGGTTATTTACGCTCGTTGGACTCATCGTCTCGATCGTCACCATCGCTGGGGTGGCGTATGCCGCGCCGGTGACGATCAAGACCGTTGCCGGTAACGGCGTGGGCGGCTACAACGGCGACCACAAGAAAGCGACGCGCGCGTCGCTCAACTTCCCGATCGACGTGGCCCCGTTCGGAAAGGGCTCGTTCTACATCGCCGACGAAGTGAATGAGCGGATCCGGCTCGTGAACGCGAAGCACGTGATCACAACGGTCGCCGGAAATGGCGTTGTCTGCGCCGGCCACATTCCGAATTCGCTCACAGATCCCTGCGGTGACCTCCGCAAGGCGAAGCACGCCGAGCTCAGCCAGCCGACGGGTGTCACGGCCCTCCGCGGAGGTGGGTTCCTCATCGCCGACCGTGCGGACAACGTGATACGCAAAGTGAACCGTCGCGGGATCATCTCGACGGTCGCCGGGACCGGCGATCAGTGCGCGCCTCTCGTCGCCGGAAGCTGTGGCGACGGGGGTCCGGCCACGCTCGCCAAGCTCGACTACCCGGACCGCGCCGCGCCGACCTCCGACGGCGGATTCCTCATCACGGAGGACGGCGGCAACCGCGTCCGGAAGGTCGATGCCGCCGGCAACATCTCTACCGTCGCCGGGCACGCCGACGGGACGCAGTGCTTCGTCTCGACGACCGCGTGTGGGGACGGCCTCCAGGCGACGTCGGCGTACCTCAATGGACCCGACGGCGTTTCCGTCTTCGCGGACGGATCATTCGTGATCGCCGACTTCGGCGACAACAAGATCAGGCTCGTCGGGACCGACGGAGTCATGACGACCCTCGCGGGAGACGGCAATCCCGGAAGCTTCGGCGACGGGATCTCGGCGACGTCGGCGAACCTGAATTCGCCGGGCGACGTTGCCGTCGCGCCGGATCAGAGCGTGATCGTTGCCGACACCTACAGCCACCTCGTCCGGCGCGTGGTGTCGAGCGACACAGGGCCGATCATCTCGACGATCGCCGGTGTGGCGGACACGGCGGGAACGTGTGTGAACGGCACCGCGGCGACGAGCTGTGAACTGAATACGCCATTCGGGGTCGGCATCGACCGCAAGGGACGCGTCTTCATCGCCGACCACCTGAACCATTTCGTTCGTCGGCTCTCGACGCACTTCAAGTAGGAGAGCGATGGACGGTCGGCGACGCTGTCACCCGTGAACGGTCGTTCGAGAGGAGAGAACGCGATGCGGACGAAACCTCTGTTGGGAGCGCTCCTCGGCGTCTTTCTGCTCGCGGCGATATTCGCTCCGGGCGCCGAGGCGGCCCCACGCGTGCGTCACATCCACGTGCGCTGCGGCGAGATCATCGATGCGCCGGGCCGGTACGTCGTGATGAACTCGCTCCGTGGTTGTACCGGTGAAGGACTCGAGATCTTGGCCTCGCATGTTCATATCGATCTCGGCCACCACCGGATCTCGGGTGCGCCGGGCCTCTTCGGTGTCGGCACCGGTGACCCGGGGGCGCCGACCCCAGCTCCCTTGACCGATCTGTCCGTCCGGAACGGAACGATCCGCGGGTTCTCGGTGGCGGTCTTCTTCGGCGACGTCAGCGCCGGAACGGTCACGAAGATACGGGCGACCGTGGCACCGTCCGCGGTCCTCACGGCCGGAGTGGTCGCGGGCCCGGACGTGACCGTAACGCGGAGTCGGTTCTCTGGCTTTCAGAAGGGCGTCGTCGCGCTCGCGGATGATCACATCACGGGCAACACCTTCAGCGGCGGCCTCAATGGCATCGCGGTCTTCTTCGGTGGAAACGACATCGAGCGCAACGTCGTGCAAAGCACATCCGGCGCCGGCATCGTGGTCGACTGCCCGACTCCCTCGACGACCAACACCATCGCCGGCAACGTCGTCCGGGACGCCGCGCTCGACGGCATCTTCATGTGCGACGGGGCGATACAGAACGTCATCGCCGGGAACCGGTCCGAAGACAACGGGATCGACGGGATCCATGTCGGCACCGGGAACATCGTGGTCAACAACGAGGCGAACGGCAACAAAGGCGACGGGATCGAGATCACGTCACCGGACGAGACGTCGTTCGTCGCCGGCAACGTCGCCGACAACAACGTCTTCCTCGGCATCCGCGCGTCCGGCGGGCCGTCCGACGTCGTCACCGACTCTCAAGGAAACCAAGCGAGCGGCAACGGCGATGCGAACGAGTGCCAGCCGACGACGCTCTGCCATGCATGAGCCGTTGACGCCTCCGCGAAAGCGCTGTTAACCTGGTGCGTCGCGCCCGGCGCGTCCGGGCGTGTTCGTATGTCCCGCCCGTAGTTCCGGGCCCCGAGAATCGCATAGAGGAGTTCGTCGCTTGCCGACCATCCAGCAGCTCGTCCGAAAGGGCCGCAAGGTCCCGCGGACGAAGGTGAAGACGCCGCACCTGCGTGGCGCGCCGCAGCGCCGCGGGGTGTGCATCCGCGTCCACACGGCGACGCCGAAGAAGCCGAACTCCGCACTCCGCAAGATCGCCCGCGTCCGTTTGACCTCGGGCGTCGAGGTCACCGCCTACATCCCCGGCGAGCAGCACAACCTCCAGGAGCACTCGATCGTGCTCGTCCGCGGAGGCCGCGTCCGCGACCTGCCCGGTGTCCGCTACAAGATCATCCGCGGCGCCCTCGACACAGCCGGTGTCGCCAATCGCAAGCGTGGCCGCTCGAAGTACGGCACCAAGAGGAGCAGCTGATGCCCCGCCGCGGAGCCATCCCGAAGCGAGAGATCCGTCCCGACCCGATCCACCAGGACCGCCTCGTCACCCAGCTGATCAACAAGATCATGCAGGACGGCAAGAAGACCCTCGCCGAGCGCATCGTCTACGACGCCCTGTCGGGCCTGCAGGAACGCTCGGGGATGGAGCCGGTCGCGGGTCTCAAGAAGGCCATCGAGAACGTCCGCCCCATGCTCGAGGTCCGCTCGCGGCGGGTCGGCGGTGCGACCTACCAGGTTCCCGTCGAGGTTCCGTCACGACGGGGCACCTCACTCGCAATACGCTGGGTCGTCGGCGTGGCGCGTGACCGTAAAGGCAAAGGCATGGCGGACAAGCTTTCGTCCGAGCTGCTCGATGCCCTGCAGGGCACGGGCGCGGCCGTCAAGAAGCGAGAGGACCTCCACCGTATGGCCGAGGCGAACCGCGCGTTCGCCCATTACCGCTGGTAGAAGCACTAACAGCAGGACCAACGGCCGGGGAAGCCCGGTCGTTTGTTTGTGAGGAGAGAGATGGCACAGGCAGCTGAGAAGGTCAAAGCACGAGGATCGTCCGGGCTCCCGATCCGGGAGTTCCCGCTCGCCCTGACCCGGAACATCGGGATCATGGCGCACATCGACGCCGGCAAGACCACCACGACCGAGCGGATCCTCTACTACACGGGCAAGACCTACAAGATCGGTGAGGTCCACGAAGGCTCCGCGGTCATGGACTGGATGGACCAGGAACAGGAGCGCGGCATCACGATCACCTCCGCCGCGACCACCGCGCGCTGGAAGGACCACTGGATCAACATCATCGACACGCCGGGTCACGTCGACTTCACGGTCGAGGTCGAGCGATCGCTCCGCGTGCTGGACGGAGCCGTCGCCGTCTTCGACGCCGTCCAGGGCGTCGAGCCGCAGACGGAGACGGTCTGGCGCCAGGCGAACCGCTACCACGTCCCGCGGATCTGCTTCGTCAACAAGATGGACCGCACCGGCGCGGACTTCCGCAATGCGGTCGAGATGATCAAGGACCGGCTCGTCGAGCCGCACCCCGTCCCCATCCAGCTTCCGTGGGGGAGCGAAGAGAACTTCGTCGGCATCATCGACCTCGTCGAGATGAAGGCGCTGCGCTGGTCGAACGAAGGCATGGGCGACGAGTGGGAGACGCTCGACATCCCGGACGAGCTGCAGGACGAAGCCCTCGCGGCGCGGATGCAGATCGTCGAGGACCTCGCCGAGGTCGAGCACGACGAAGAGATGATGACCCACTTCGTCGAGGGCTCCCAGCCGTCTGCGGACGACCTCCGCCGCTGCATCCGGGTGCACACCCTCCGGATGGAGCTCACGCCCCTCCTGTGCGGGACGGCGTTCAAGAACAAGGGCGTCCAGCCCCTGCTCGACGCGGTGATCCACTACCTGCCGTCCCCACTCGACGTGCCCCCGGTGACGGGCACCGACCCGAAGTCGGGAGCCGAGGTCGAGCGCAAGCCCGAGGACGCCGAGCCGTTCTCCGCCCTCGCGTTCAAGATCGTCACCGACCCCTACGTCGGCCGGCTGACGTACTTCCGCGTCTATTCAGGCACCCTCACCTCGGGGTCGGCGCTGCAGAACGCAACGCGCGACCGCAAGGAGCGCATCGGGCGCATCCTCCAGATGCACGCCAACCACCGCGAGGACATCGACGCGGTCTTCACCGGTGACATCGTGGCCGCCGTCGGTCTGAAGCAGACGTTCACCGGCGACACGCTCTGCGACCCCGCGAACCCCATCGTCCTCGAGACGATGACGTTCCCCGAGCCCGTGATCTCGGTCGCGATCGAGCCGAAGACGGCCGCCGACCAGGACAAGCTCGCCGCCGCGCTCCAGAAGCTTGCCGAAGAGGACCCGACCTTCCGCGTCCGCCACGACGACGAGACCGGTCAGACGCTGATCAGCGGCATGGGCGAGCTGGCGCTCGACGTCATGGTCACGCGCCTCGTCCGGGAGTTCAAGGTCGGAGCGAACGTGGGTCGTCCGCAGGTCGCCTACCGCGAGACCGTGCGCGAACCAGTCAACAACCACACCTACACCCACGCCAAGCAGACGGGTGGCAAGGGGCAGTACGCGAAGGTCGTCATCGACCTGGAACCCCTCGGCCCCGGCGGCGGCTTCGAGTTCGTCGACAAGGTCAAGGGCGGCGACATCCCGCGCGAATTCGTCGCGGCCGTCGACGACGGCATCCAAGAAGCGATGCAGACGGGCGTGCTCGCCGGTTACCCGGTCGTCGACGTTCGCGTCACCCTCACCGGCGGTAACACGCACGAGGTCGACTCGTCCGAGCTCGCCTTCAAGGTCGCGGCGTCGATGGCGTTCAAGGAAGCCGCCCGCAAAGCGAAGCCCGTCATCCTCGAACCGATCATGGACGTCGAGGTCATCACGCCCGAGGACTACCTCGGTGAGGTGCTCGGCGACGTCACCGCGCGGCGAGGACGCGTCGAGCGCGTCGAGGCTCGTGCGGGGGCCCAGACCGTCAGGGCTCTCGTGCCGCTCGGAGAACTGTTCGGGTATGCTACGGACCTGCGTTCACGGACGCAGGGACGCGCGACGTTCACGCCGCAGTTCCACTCCTATCAGGAGGTCCCGGAGTCCGTGCGGCGCAAACTCACGGAAGGCTAGACCGCTCGCTCGGAAGGTCCGTACGGAAACCACCGGCCGGCGGTTTTGGCACGTTCGGGAGCAATAACAAGGGGAAGTCCAAGGAGGCATCGAAGTGGCGAAGAGTAAGTTCGAGCGGACGAAGCCGCACGTCAACATCGGCACCATCGGTCACATCGACCACGGCAAGACGACGCTTACGGCTGCCATCACGACGACGCTCGCGAAGCACAAGCCGTCGGCGATCAACCAGGCCGTCGCGTTCGAGAACATCGACAACGCTCCGGAGGAGCGCGAGCGCGGCATCACGATCGCGATCACGCACGTCGAATACGAATCCGACAAGCGCCACTACGCGCACGTCGACTGCCCCGGCCACGTGGACTACATCAAGAACATGATCACGGGCGCCGCGCAGATGGACGGCGCGATCCTCGTCGTCGCCGCCGACGACGGTCCGATGCTGCAGACGCGTGAGCACGTGCTCCTCGCGAAGCAGGTCGGTGTGCCGTACATC